>JBIOKD010000080.1:0-11758 GCA_044451485.1 Candidatus Eiseniibacteriota bacterium
GAGCGGGGGCCGTGCCGGGTGTGGACCGCGGAGCGGGCGTCGCGGAGGGCGCGGTGGGGATCGGATCGGCATGCGCGGTCGCGGGATCGGCATCGGGCGCCGCGGGTCGAGACGCGGATCCCGCGACCGGCGACGCATCGGAGCCGGGCCGCGGCGTCTCCGGCACGGCGGGCTCCGCCGCCCGCTCCGGCGCCACACCCGGTGCGTCGTCGGCTTTCGCGGAATCCGGATGTTCCGGCTCGGACGGGATCACGCCTTCTCCTTCACGCGCATCGACCAGCCGATGATCATCGAGCGCACGGTGTCCCAGCCGTCGGAGAACGCCAGGATCACGTGCGGGATCACGAAGCCCGCCAGCACCACCATGCACGCGAAGTGCACGATGCGCGCGCCGTCGTAGCTCACGAACAGACGCTCGAGCGGCCCCAGCATCGCCGGCTTGTGCATGGCCCACCCGGAGGCCACCACCAACGCACCCGCGAGCACCACCGTGAAGTAGGCGCCACGCTGGAGCGCGTTGTACTTGGAGCGGATCTCGGGATGGGGCCATGGGCGGCGGAGCAGCGCCATCGGCACCACGCCGAGATAGAAGCGGATCATGGCCAGCGCCTCGGCCGGATCGCTCGGACGTGGCAGCAGCGCGCGCCACCCGCCGCCACACGCGAGCCCGAACAGGTAGACGAGACCGGTCAGCATGAACGGATAGGCCAGCGCCCAGTGCAGCCGGAGCGCGGTGGCGAGACTGCGTGGTCCCAGCGAGAAGTGATCGTAGAACCAGTCGCGCGGGTGACTCCGCGTGTCGTGGAGCACGCGCGAGGCGGCGATGCCGGCGTCGGCCAGGTAGTCGCGACTCTGGTACACCGGATCGCGCGGGTGCTGGAAGACCGGAGCCGCCCAGTAGATCGAGAGTCCGCTCAGCACCAGACCCGCGAGCAGCGGCACGTTCAGCCAGTGCGTGAGGCGCACCAGGGCGTGGTGCTGGAGCTTCACCCGCACCATGGCTCCCGCCCTCGTGCGGGACATGGGCGCGGCGGGCAACATCGCGGTCGGGACGGCCGGGTCGGTGGTGGCCATCGGGGCTCCGATTCGTTTGCCAGTCGGCTGATGACGACGTTGGATCGGCGCGTCGGTGCTGAGCGGGCGGTGGCTTGCCAATCCGGGAGACGTCGTCCATGTTATCCGGCCCGATCCCGATTGTCGCCCCCACCCGGCAGTCCCTGGCCGGATCCGGCGGCGGCCCCCCACGCCGGAGCGCCGATGCGCCGTCTGTTGCCCACACGCGACGATCTCCTACGCATGTCCCGGCTCGCCGTCCCCGTGGTGATGGTCCAGCTCGGTCTCATGGCCATGGGCGTGATCGACACCATGGTGGTCGGTCGTGTGTCGGCGATCGCGCTCGCCGGGGTCGCGATCGGGGCGCTCTACAACTTCGCGATCGGGACCTTCGGCATGGGCATCCTCGGCGCGGTCGATCCGCTGGTGTCTCAGGCGGTGGGGGCCAACGACGAGCCCGCGATCGCCCGCGCCGTCCAGCGCGGTCTGGTGATCGCCGGGGTGCTCGGGGTGATCGCGGCGCTCCTGTCGCTGCCGGCCGAGCGTGTCTTGCGCTGGCTCGGCCAGCCGCCGGCGCTGGTCGCGGTGGCCGGCCCGTACGTGCACGTCCAGTGGCCGAGCATGGTGGCGTTCTTCCTGGTCGTGCTGCTGCGTCAGGTGATGCAGGCGCTCGGTCGCATGCGGCCGGTGGTGATCACCATCGTCGCCGCCAACCTGGTGAACGGGCTGCTGGCCTGGTCGCTGGTCTTCGGCCGTCTCGGCGCGCCGCGTCTCGGCACGATCGGCTCCGGGATCGCCACCACGCTGGCGCGTTGGTTCATGGCGGTGCTGCTCACCACCCTGACGTGGCATGAGCTCGAGCCGCGGCTCCGGGCGCGGGTGCACGCGCTCGAGTGGCGGCCGATCCTGCGCATGCTGAAGATCGGTCTGCCGATCGGGTTCCAGTACGAGCTCGAGTACGGCGTGTTCGCGACCGTGGCCCTGCTCATGGGACACATGGGAGCGGTCGCCGCGGGCGCACACCAGATCGCCATCAACATCGCCTCGCTCACGTTCATGGTCCCGCTGGGCGTCTCGATCGCCACCTCGGTGATGGTGGGACGCGCGGTCGGCGCGGGCGACCCGCTGGCGGCACGACGCGCCGGTCTCACCGGTCTGTTCGCCGGGGCGGTGTTCATGTCGGCGAGCGCGTGTGTCCTGTTGCTGGTCCCGGGCTGGCTGGCGCGTCTGTACACCCCCGACCCGAGGGTGGTCGCGCTGGCGGTCACGCTGATCCCGATCGCCGGTGTCTTCCAGGTGTTCGACGGCCTGCAGGTGGTGTCGATCGGGATCCTGCGCGGGGTCGGGGACACCCGGACGCCGCTGGTGGTGAACCTGATCGGCTACTGGGCGTTCGCGCTGCCGCTCAGCCTGTTCCTCGCGTTCCGGCTCGGGCTCGGACCACGCGGTCTGTGGTGGGGGTTCGTGGGCGGGCTCGGCGTCGTCGCGATCATCCTGCTCACACGGGTGCGCGCCCGGATGGGGCGCAAGCTCGAGCGTCTGGTGGTCGACGAGCCCCAGCGCACGGTGACGCCCACGCCCTGAGCGGTGGCCGGCGCGGCCCTACTCGACGCTCAGCGAGTCCACCAACACCAGCTCGCACGAGCCGCCGCCGCGGTCGTGGCGAGAGAGCGAGCTGGTCCAGCTCCACCCGTCGGACGCCTCGGCACGCACCAGCGAGCCCGCGAAGCGCACCACGTCGTCACGGCGGACCCGCAACAACGTGCGCCGGACGTCGTCATCGCGGGGGATCATGTGCACGTTGGCGCTGTGGGCCACGATCTGATCGGGCTCGAGTGGGAGCGGATGACCCGACCACATGTAGTAGCGGGCCATCTGGGTGATGCTCAGGTCCGACAGCACCTCCGAATCCGACATCGGTCCCCAGCCGAGCGCCAGATCGACCGGCGCGAGCGCGGCCTCCCGATCGAAGCGGTAGCGCTGGGCGCCCAGCACCCGCGCGGTCGCGTGGAAGCGCGCGAGCGGCACCAGCGTGTATCCGCGAAAGCCGATCGGGGCGCGATCGGCGATCTCCTCCTGGATCGGGGTCTCGGGGGCCAGACGGCCAGCCGGGAGCCGGCGCGCGCAACCGGCCGACAGTGCGGCGGCCACGAGCATGGCCATGATCGCGACTGGATGCGATCGCGCGTGGGGGCGTGTGGCCGGCGGTCGATCCGCGCGCCGCGTCGCCGTCGTGGAGGGCGATGATGCGGCGCATCGTGTGCGGGTCCGCGGCCTGTGGCGGCCGGGGAATCCCAGGGAAGCCGTCGAAGACGCGTCCATGCCCGACGATCATGCCGCGCCGGCCAGCGTGGCGGCAAGACACCGCGCCGGCGTGGCGCCGGGTGACCGGGTGCCGCGGTGGGCGATCGTGGCTGCCGACCCGGGCCGCGTCGGGTTAGACTGCGCGACTCGTGGTCCGTCACCCCACCGGAGTGTGCCATGACATCCGATCCGCCGCGTGAAGCGCCCGCCCGCCGTCTTCGTCTCGTGACGCTGCTCGGTCTCGCCGCGATGCTGCACGCCGCGGGCGGGAGGGCCGCCGCCGCGGTCGTGCTTCCCGACACCGGGCTCTTCACTCCGGTCGCCGCGGAGCTCCGCGCGCGTCTCGCGCGTCTGGCGGCGCTGCCGGGCGCGCCGGTCACCGCCGAGCGGCTGCGTCTGCTGCTCGACACCGGACGGCCCGACGAGGCGGCGCGTCTCGCCTCGCATCTGACCGGCGATACGCCGGAGGACCTGGTCGCGCGGGCGCGGGTGGCGCTCACGGTGCAGGATTTCGCCGCCGCGGCGCCGCTCGTGGAGCGGCTGGCGACGCTCCCCGATGCCGACGCGCGGGCGACCCGCTATCTCTGGGAGTACGCCCGTGACGCCGCCGGCACGATCGACACGCTCACCCGTGCGCGTCTCGCCCATGGCGACACGGGTGCGGTCCCCGAGCTGCTCGCCGCCGGCCGGGTCGCCTACGACCTGCTCGACTACGGCCGCGCCGACACGTTGTTCGCGCGCGCCCTGGCCGCGACACCACCCGCCGACAGCCCGCGCGCCCGGGCGGCGCGCTCGGCCGCGCACGTCGGCCGGGCGCTGGTGATGCAGAAGCGCCGGCAGTGGGACGCCTCGCTCGTCGAGCTCCGCCTGGCGCTCGAAGAGCGCGTGACCCCCGAGGCCCTCGAGACGCTGGCCAACACGCTGATCCGTCTGGGACGCACCGACGAGGCGATCTCCGCCGCCGAATGGGGGGTGCGTCTGAATCCCTATCACGACCCGTCGCACTACCTGCTCGGCAACGGCTACGCGCGCAAGAACTACACCCAGCTCGTGGCGGTCTACCCCCGGGCGTTCGCCGACGTGGCCGGACGACACGCGCTCGCCGACGCCGACGCACAGCTCGCCGCGGGCCGGCGCGACGCGGCGCGCACCGCGTACGCCAGGGTGGTGACGGCCCACCCGGGCTGGGTGGACGCGCGGATCCGACTGGCGTCGCTCGACTTCGAGGACGGCCGTTTCGCCCCGTGTCGTGACGGCTGTGTCGCGGCGCTGGCGGCGTGCCCGGAGTACGGCCGTGCCCACGCGGTGCTGGCCAAGGCGCTCGAGTCGCAGCGGTTCGCGGTCGACGTGCATCGGCTCGCCTACGAACGCCAGTTCGCCCACACCCCGATGCCCGACGTGCCGGGCATCGAGCGATTCGTGGTCAACTGGCGCTCGCTGAGTCCACGTCACCAGAAGCGCGTGGCGTTGTCGGTGGCGCCGTGGAAGGCGTTCGTCCCGGTGCTGGTCGACGGTGGCGCCACCTTCTACATCAAGCCGGTCTACATGCTGCTGAGCGACTGTCCCGGTCAGGAGACGCTCCACGACCAGCGCATCGACTACGACTCGCGGCTGTGGGACGACGTGCGCGGATGTGGCGGTTATCACACCGTGACCGGCATCGAGGACGTCGAGCGCACCATCTTCGACCGCTACAACACGGTCACCCACGAGCTCACCCATCAGGTGCACGCGATCCTCACCGCCGACGACAAGCGCGTGATCCAGGAGCTCTATCGCCGTGCCAAGGTCCGCGACGACTCCACCCACGACGGGTTCCTGTCGCGCTACGCCGGTGGCAGCGTGTTCGAGTACTTCGCCGAGGGTGCCAACGCGCTGGTGTCGCCGAAACGCGACGCATACGACCCGCGCGAGGTCGTGCGCGAGCGTCTCGAGGTCATGGACCCCGGTCTCGAAGCCCAGGAGAAGACGTTCCTCACGCGCCAGGACGTGAGCGCCTCCTATCCGGTGGCCTACGCGGCCGGCGGCGACGACCGGGTCGAGCGTGGCCAGGTGTCCGAGGCGCTCCCGCTCTATCGCAAGGCGCTCGCCACCGGACCCGACGAGGAGACCGCGATGGTCGCGTACGCCAACGCGCTGGTGCTCGGTGGCCAGGCGGCGACCGCGGAGTCGGTGGCGACCCGCGCGGTGGCGGTCCATCCGGCCAGCGGACCGGCGCGTCTGGCGCTCGCCGACGCCCGCTGGCACGCCGGACGCGGTCTGGACGTGGCGCGTCGCGAGCTGGCGGCGGCACGTGGCGCGGTGCGCGCCGAGGACCGCTACCGGGTCGACGAGGGTCTGGGCGACTACGCGTGGGTGGCGGGTGACACGACCGGCGCGCTCGCCGCGTTCGACTCGGTGCTGGCCTACCAGTCCGACAATCCCGAGGGTCTGCGCGGTCGCGCCTCGGCTCTGGCGCTGGCGGGGCGTGACGCCGAGGCGTTCCGGCTCTACGACGATGCGGTCCGGGGCCGCACCGGCGTGGTCGACCTGCGCTGTGACCTGGCGCGCGACCTGTTGTGGGCCGGGCGCACCTCCGACGCGGTGCGTCAGCTGGACGAGGCGCGTCTGCTCGACGCCGAGAATCCGACCGCCGAGGCGTTGCGCGGCTGGGCGGCGCTGGCCGCCGGCGACGTGACCGCGGCCCGCGCCCACGTGAAGCAGGCCCTGGCGTGGGGGTCCTGGTGCGATCTCGCGCGCATCGTGGAAGGCGGGATCGCGATGAAAGCCGGCGACCACGCCGCGGCCGAGCAGGCGTGGGCCCCGGTGCGGAAGCGGATCGAGCAGAACACACCACCCTCGTATGTCTATCGTCCCAGGATCGCGGTCTGGGAGCACGTCCACACGCTGCCCGCCGTCGAGCGCCGGTTGCTCGATCGTCTCGCGGCGAGATGAGCGGCGTGGTCCCCGCGCTCACCCGCGCGGACCTGGTGCGTGCCTCGGCGCTGCTCGCGCGGCATGACCGCGACCTGGCGCGTCTCCACGCGCGGCACGGTCCGCCGCCGATGTGGGGGCGTCCGCCGGGATTCGCGTCGCTCGCCCACATCGTGCTCGAGCAGCAGGTCTCGCTCGCCTCCGCGCGTGCCATGCGCCGCCGGCTCCGGGAGTCACTCGGCCGCTTCGACGCCGGCACCCTGGCGCGCGCCGGGGAGCGCGGGCTTGCCGTACTCGGGGTGACGCGTCAGAAGTCCCGCTACCTGGCGGCGGCGGCCGTCGCCGTCCGGGATGGGGCGCTCGATCTCGGCGCTCTGGCCGATCTCGACGACGCCGCGGTCGAGACCTCGCTCACGCGTCTCGATGGGATCGGGCCGTGGACGGCCCAGGTCTATCTCGTCATGGTGCTGCGTCGGCCCGACGTCTGGCCACGCGGCGACCTGGCGCTGCTGCGCGCGCTGGCGAGCGTCAAGCGCATCCGCGGCCGGCTCGGGGACGATCGGGCCCACGCGATCGCCGAGCGCTGGCGTCCGTGGCGCGCCGTGGCGGCGCGCATGTTGTGGCAGCACTACCTCGCGGAGCGGTGAGTCTGGGCTCCGTTTCCATACCGAGTCTAGCGTCCCATGGTGAAGCTGTGCGGCACCAGGTAGACGACGAGCATGAGCAGCGCCGCGGCGAGCACGATCGGACGCGCGCGTCTGGGGTCGCCGGCGCGCATCACGACGATCGCCGCCACCAGCCAGCCGAGGAAGGCGAGCAGGGTCTTGTTGTCGGTGGCGTCGTTCCCCAGCGGGAAGCCGCCCCACGGCTGTCGGAACGCGTACGCGGACACCGCCATGCCGAGAGGGAACCCGCCCAGGAACGTGGCAGCGAGCGTGCGCAGGGTGAGGATCCTGAGATCCGGGGCGGGGCGCAGGGCCTCGAGCGCCACCCGGACCGCCAGGAGCAGCGCGCCCATCATCACCAGGATGTGCGGGATCAGGACCCAGGCCGGAACGTCGTTCCGGAATCGCAACGTGGCCATGCCGGCGGGTGGGAGCACCAGTGTCGCGTCAGCTGAGCGCAGCGTGATCCGGTAGTCCACCTTCTGCGGAGCCGCGTGATGCGGGATCGGGGCGGCCAGCGCGTGCGCGGTCGACAGCGGGATCATCGGCACCGCGTGCCACGACCCTGCCGGGGCGTGGTCCCGCCACTCGACTGTGCCCGAGACGTCGATGGGTCCGGTGTCCACCCGCACCACGTGATCGCCGGCGCCGGCATGGGTGCGTTCGAGCCGGTAGTGGAACGACGACGCGCCGAGCGTCGCCGTACCCGACACCGGATAGGTGGGCCCGCTCACCCGCTGCCAGACGGCGAGGAACAGGGTGAGCACGATCGCGACGGTCCACATCCAGACGTTGGTGCGCATCGTCGCCCTTCGGGTTGCAGCCGGCAGCGGCCCCATCGCGGCGTCACGCCTCCTTGATAGGGGACATGCCCTCATCTCGTCGGCGTTCCTTGCGCTGTGGCCACTGGCGGCTGCAACGCGTTCGCCGTACGTTCTTAGACGGAGCCTAGTGCACGAGTGTGTGCGCGAGTCCCCACAGACCGAGACCGAGCGCCGCGAGCGAATCCCCGGCGATGAGACCACCGCCCACCAGGGACACCGTGCTCATGTCCTCGGGGAGACCGGCCTCGCTCGCCGGACGCGGCCGACGAGTCTGAATGGTCTGCCACAACGAGCCGACGATCCCGCCGAGACCGAACCAGGCCGAGGTGCCGAACTCGACGAAGCCGCCGAAGCTGGATGCGTACGGACTCGACATGAACACCGAGTCGAACAGGAAGTCGGCGACGAAGCCGGTGCGACTGGTGGCGGCCCAGCGCTTCCAACCCTCGTGACGCTTGACCACCTTGCGGATGATCTCGGTGGCGAGACCGATCCCGATGCCGAGGAACAGCGCGATCATCACCCGCGGATTCGGATGGGCGATCCCGTCGAGCGCGCCGACGAACTTGAAGGTCATCGCCGACTGCCACTTCTCGATGCCCCGGGTCTCCGGGTGGGCGTACTGGTTGATGCTCAGGATCGGGTAGGCCTTCATGAACAGCTTCGCCAGCACCACGCTCATCACCGACCCCATCGCGATGCCGATCACCTGGTAGCGGAACTGGATCGACCGGTTGGTGCCCAGACGCCAGCC
The DNA here is from genome assembly GCA_044451485.1 of Candidatus Eiseniibacteriota bacterium. Classification (GTDB taxonomy): domain Bacteria; phylum Eisenbacteria; class RBG-16-71-46; order RBG-16-71-46; family RBG-16-71-46; genus JBIOKD01. The sequence continues at coordinate 8,514 of JBIOKD010000080.1, forward strand.
CGTCGAGCGGTCCTGCTGCATGTCGCCGCCCTCGCTGGTGGAGATGAGCAGGATGGTCGCGCAGAGGAGCCCGATGATCGGGCTCTTGAGCCCGAGCGTCGCGAGGATGAACACCGTCAGCACGAACGCGCTCGAGATCGGATTCGAGTCGGAGATCCCGAGCGCGATGCCGTTGACCAGCAGGAACACGAACGCGAGGCCGATCGCCACCACCACGTAGAGCGCGGGGAGATGGAACGTGGTGACACCCATCACCACGATCGCCGCGGCCCAGAACACCACCCAGCCCCACAGGAATCGGCTGTCGGTGCGTTTCCAGTCCTCGGCCGGCGGGGCCGCCTCGCTCCGACCCCACTGCCGGATGGCGTCGCCGGCGAGCATGGCCATGTCCACGAACGCCGCCCCCATGATCATGCCCAGCGCGACGATGAAGCCGATCTTGCGGAACGGTGCGTGCGCGTCGAGCCAGCCGTGGGCCCTGAGCCAGGGGGTCATCCACACCCCGATACCGCCCATCACGATGGCCGGGATCCCGATGCGCGCGCTCACGATCATGCCGGCGCCGAGTGTCGAGGCCGAATAGCCGCTGCGGGTGAACAGGTCGAGCGCCGGGCCGAGCGGACCGGTGAACGGGATGCTCACCGCCAAACCGCTCATCATGCCGGCCAGCGTGCCGCCACCGAGCTTGGCGATCGAGCGCTTGAGCAGGGTCAGGTCGGTGAGGGCGCGGAGGATGTTGGCGACCGCGAAGCCCGACGGGAAGCTCAACCGCATGCGGTCCACCAGGATCGGCGTGTAGAGCATCCCCACACCGACACCGAACATGCCGATGCACATGAAGTAGAGCACCAGCTGCCAGACCGGCGGCGACGGCAATCCGAGCCAGGTCATGGCCTGGATGAGCACTGCCATGCCCGAGAGCCCCGCCACCGAGGCGGCCATGGTCTGCATGTAGTTGGCACCGTGCTTGCCGTCGGCGCCGTAGCCGTAGGTGACCACGCTGCCGAGAATTCCGGCCAGCACCTGTCCGCCCACGAAGAACCCGAGTGAGAAGTTCATGTAGGCGGCGGTGATCCCACCGAGCGGGCCGAGGATGAAGATCGCCACGGCTCCGAGGAGCAGGTGGTAGCCGGGCGAGTCGATGGGTGGGAGGAAGCGGCGGAAGTCCTTCACGATGAGCAGCATAGCATCGTCCTCGGGATCAGGCGACGCGTCCGCACGGCGCGGTCCCGCGAGCGGGAGACGATTGGGGTCCTGAGCCCGGTCCTGCTAGACTGATCCTTCGCCCGACCCGTTGCCCTGGACCCGCGCCCGCATACAGACCCCCGCCATGGACGATCCCCGAGAGGTTCCCGAATCCGTCACGCTGCCGGCCGCCCCGGCACCCGAATCCGAATCCGGGTCCGATGACGAGACCCCTTCGGCCGATTTCGCGCGCGCCCTGGCCGAGCACGAGCACGGTGCTCCGGCCGCCGCCGAAGCCGCGACGGTGAAGGAGGTCGGCCGCGGTGACGCGGTGCGTGGCACGGTGGTGTCGATCGGTGACACCCATGCGTTGCTGGCGTACGGCGGGCGCAGCGAGGCGATCGCCGATCTCGCACCGTTCCGCAACGAGGATGGCGGTGTCCAGATCGGCGTCGGCGACACGCTCGACCTGTTCGTGGTGGAGGCCGGTGACCAGGTGGTGCTGGCGCCATCGCTCAAGGGTGACGCGCGCGGGTCCCTGCGACGCATCCGCGAGGCGCATCGCGGCCGGATCCCGTTGAGTGGCAAGGTCACCGGGGTCAACTCGGGCGGGCTCGAAGTCGATCTCGGTGGCGCGCGTGGCTTCTGCCCGGTGTCGCAGATCGAGAACGGTTTCTGCTCGGACCCGAAAGCATACGTCGGGCGCACCCTCGAGTTCCTGGTCACCAAGATGGGCGACGCCAAGGGTGGCGTGGTGTTGTCACGCCGCCAATTGCTGCGCAAGGCCGAGGCGGAGCAGGCCAAGCAGCGGCTCACCACGCTCAAGCCGGGTGACGAGCTCGAGGGCCGGGTGCGCCGGCTCGAGACGTTCGGCGCGTTCGTGGACCTGGGTGGTCTCGATGGTCTGGTGCACGTCTCCGAGGTGAGTCACTCGCGTCTGTCGCACCCCAAGGAGGTGCTGCGCGAGGGCCAGCGGGTCAAGGTGCGGGTGCTCAAGATCGAGACCGACCCGGAAGGCAAGTCGCGAATCGGGCTCAGCATCAAGGCCGCGCTTCCGGATCCCTGGCAGGGGATCGAGCAGCGCTTCCAGGCTGGCCAGCGCGTCGAGGGTGTGGTGGCGCGTCTCACCGAATTCGGCGCCTTTGTCACCCTGGCGCCGGGGATCGACGGTCTGGTGCACGTCTCCGAGGCGGCGGTGGGCCGGGTGCGGCACGTCAAGGATGTCCTTGCCGCCGGTGACAAGGTTGAAGTCGTGGTGAAGACCGTGGACCCCGAGAAGCACCGGATCGCGCTCTCGATCCGCGAGGCGATGGGTGGCGCGCCCACGACCTCACGTACCCCGGTGGTGGGTGAGGTGGTGGAGGGACGCGTCGGCAGCGTCAAGACGTTCGGGGTGTTCGTGGATCTTCCCGAGTTCGGCGCCCGCGCCAGCGCCTTGATGCCGCGCGAGGCCACCGGTGAACCGCGCGGGGCCGACTTGGCGGCGAGGTTCAAGGTGGGCGAGACGGTCCGCGTCGAGATGATGGAGCCCAAGGACGGCAAGCTCCGCGCGCGTCTCGAGGGAGTGGCACCGGTTCCGCGTGAGGATCGACCGCCCCGCGAGGAGAGGCCCCATGCGGAGCGACCCCGTGAGGAGAGGCCCCACGCCGAGCGACCCCGCGAGGAGTCGCCTCCTGCCGGTCGGGCGCGTGTCGAGCGTGGCATGCGACGGGGCGGCGCCGAGCGACGGGACGGCGGACACGAAGGACGTGGTCCCGCGGCTCCCGGCGGTCGTGGTGGTCGTCCCCAGCGGGGTCGTGGCGGGGAACGCCCCGAGCGCGGCGAGCCCGGGGAACGCCCCGAGCGCGAATCCCGTGGCGGACGCGAGGAGCGCGGTGAGGAGCGCGGCATCGGTCGCGTGATCCGCGCCACGTCGTCCCCGGTGGCCGGCAGCGAGGGCGACCTCTCGACGATGGCACTGGCGCTGCGCAAGGCGATGGAAGAGGCGAAGCGCAGGCAAGAGCGGCCATAGCCGCCGGAGAATCGATCCCGAGGAGGCCATGCCCCCCACCCCCCCGAGC
>JBIOKD010000081.1:0-11718 GCA_044451485.1 Candidatus Eiseniibacteriota bacterium
GCGGTCGGATCGGGGATGGACGCGGTCGGATCCGGCTGGAATCCGGGTCCGGAAGCGTGCGCATCCGGCCGCGCGCCCAGGGTGGCTCGAGCTTGCTGATGCTCCCGGACCCGGTGCTGCGCTCGACGCTCGAGTAGCGACCGCGGGCTCAGACGCCGGCGCGTGCGAGCTGACGCCGGCACGCGTCGAACGCGGCATCCACGCTCACCTGGTCGAGACGGGTGAGCGTTCCCGGCGTGTCGGGCGGGGTCAGCACCACGTGCCCCGAGGCGTACGGACCCCAGCGTGATGGACGGGTCGCCGGGGTGAGCGTGTAGAACGACACCGTGGGCACGTCGAGCGCCACCGCGATGTGCAGCGGGCCGGTCGAATTGCCGACGAACAGCGACAGCGTGGAGACGATCGCCGCCATCTGGCGCAGCGTGACGCTCCCCGGGGGCACCACCGGCACGTGGGTGCGCATCACGGCGTTCATGCGGTCGGCGAGCTCGGTCTCCTCGGGTCCGTAGGTGAGCAGGACCGCGGTCCCGGCGGCCGCAAGACGCTCGGCGAGCGCCGCGAAACGATCGGATGGCCACCGGCCGGCCGAGTTCCCCGAGCCGGGATGGATCGCGGCCACCGCCCGCCCCGCGGGCACACCCAGCTCGGCGAGATGCCGGCGTGCCCACTCGCGCTCCGCGGCGGACAGCTCGATCCGCGTGGCATACCGCGCGACGGGAATGCCGAGCGGCGCGAGCAGCTCGAGGTTGTAGTCGGCCTCGTGTCGCAGACTGTGCGAGCGTTTCTGCACCACTCGCTCGGTGAGCAGCAGCGCCGGCAGCTTGCTGGCCGGCCCGATGCGTCTCGGGATCCGGGCGAGCGCGGCGGCGAGCACCGTGCGCGGGGTGAGGAACGCGTGCACGCTGGCTTCCCACCCGCCGGCGCGCAGCTCGCCGGTCAGCTCCCCGAGCGACTGACCGCGCTCGAGCACCACCGCGTCGACGTCCGGGTTGCCCTCGAGCAGCGGCGCGACCGCCGGTCGCACCAGCGCGCCCACCCGTGTCGCGGGCCAGGCGTGCTTCAGCGCCCGGAACACCGGGGTGGTGAGCACCACGTCACCGATCCGGTCGGGTCGCACCACCAGCACCGCGCGCGGATTCATGGGCCCCGTCGCTCCGCCGTGGTGAGTGCCCGCAGCTCGCGCATGCGTCGCGCCGCCGACGCCGCCGACAGCCGCGCCCAGGTCCAGCCCGCGCTGCCGTCGAGGAAGCCGAGACGCAGCCCGTAACGGACCGCCAGCTCCCACGCCGGACGCAGCGCGTGCCACGGCCGCCAGCGCCGCCCGCGCGCGAATTGCTCCCGCGCCGCCATCACCGAGTAGCGCTCGCTCTTGTCGGCGTGCTCGGCGACGTCGCGGTAGGGCAGGTGCTCGAGCGCGCCGGGAAGCCGCGCCACGCGCCCCTCCACCACCACGCGCTCGTGCACCGCGGCGTCGGTGAAGCGGCCGCGATCGCGCCGGAACAGCCGCAGCACCCAGTCGTCCCCGAGACCGCCGTGTCGCAGGGTGCGACCGAGGAAGCGGATCTCGCGGCGGATCTCGTAGCCGTCCGCCGTCGGCGCCGGCAGTGCCGCGCGGATCGCGGCGGCGAGCGCGGGGGTGACGCGCTCGTCGGCGTCGATCGACAGTGCCCATGCTCCACGCGTCTGTTCGAGCGCCCACTGCTTCTGCGCGCCGAAGCCGCGCATGGGATGCTCGAACACGCGCGCCCCGCCCTCGCGCGCGATCGCCACGGTGCGGTCACGGGAGCCCGAGTCCACCACCACGATCTCGTCGGCGAGACCGTCGAGCGAGGCGAGACAGGCGGGCAGATCGCGCTCCTCGTCCTGGGTGATGAGGAACGCGCTCAAACCCGGCCCGGGATCCGCCATGGCCTCAGCGGAGCCGGAGCCCGAGCTCCTCGAGCTGCCCGGGTTCCGCCGCACTCGGACAATCGTCCATCAGATTCGCGGCACTCGCGGTCTTGGGGAAGGCGATGACGTCGCGAATCGAATCACGGCCGGCCATCAGCATGACGATCCGATCGAGCCCGATCCCGATCCCGGCGTGGGGTGGTGAGGCGTAGCGATAGGCCTCGAGCAGGAAGCCGAACTTCTCGTGCGCCTGCTCGTGGCTGAGCCCGATCACCTTCATCACCCGCTCCTGGATGTCGGGCCGGTGGATGCGCACCGAGCCCGAGCCCAGCTCGTTGCCGTTCAGGACCAGGTCGTAGAGCTGCGCGACCACCCGGCCCGGGTCGGTCTCGAGATACTGGAGATGCTCGGCGTTCGGCATGGTGAACATGTGGTGCTTGGGCTCCCAGCGCTTGGCGTCCGCGTTCCATTCGAACAGCGGAAATTGCCTCACCCACAGAAAGCGCCAGTCCTGACGCTCGGGTGGCGCCCCGGCGAGACCGCGACGCTCGATCTCGGCCGCGCCGAGCTGGCTGCGCAGCACGCCCAGAGCCTTGCAGGTGCGCTCCCACGGTCCGTTGGTGAACACCACCGCGTCGCCGTCCTTGGCCGAGCAGGCGGCGAGGAACTCGTCGAGCAACGCGCCCGGGAAGATGACCTGTTGCTTCTCGCGATCGGCGGTCTGCACCTTGAAGAAGGTGAGACCCCCGGCGCCGGCGGTCTTGACCACGTCCTCGTACTTGCGGAGCTGGGTGCCGGAGATCTCGGCGCCGCCCGGCAGCGTCATGGCCACCGCGATCCCGCCCGGCGCCTTGGCGCCGTTCGCCACCACGTTGCGCGGGCTCTGCGTGCAGATCGCGGTGACGTCGGTGAACTCGAGACCGAAGCGCACGTCGGGTTTGTCGGTGCCGTAGCGGCGCATCGCCACGTCGTAGGTCATGCGTGGGAACGGCCGTGGGATCTCGACGCCGAGACACTCCTTCCACAGCGCGTGGAACAAGCCCTCGACCACCCCGAACACGTCCTCCTCGGAGGCGAAGCTCATCTCGAGATCGATCTGGGTGTGCTCGGGCTGGCGGTCGGCACGCAGATCCTCGTCGCGCAGACAGCGCGCGATCTGGAAGTAGCGGTCCATGCCGCTGATCATGAGTGTCTGCTTGTAGAGCTGCGGACTCTGTGGGAGCGCGTAGAACTTGCCGTGATGGATGCGGCTCGGCACGATGTAGTCACGCGCGCCTTCGGGCGTGGGCTTGACCAGCATCGGGGTCTCGATCTCGAGAAAGCTCTCGCCCGAGAGATGCGCACGCGCCACCATCGCGGCGTGATGCCGCAGCGCCAGCACACGCGCCAGCTCGGGGCGCCGGAGGTCGAGATAGCGGTACTTGAGACGCAGGTCCTCGCTCGCGAGCTGGTGCTCCTCGTTGACCTGGAACGGCAGTGGCTCGGCGATCGACAGCACCTTGAGCTCGCGGCTGTCCACCTCGATGCCGCCCGTGGCCAGCTCGGGGTTCACCGCTTCGGCCGGTCGCCGGTTCACCTGGCCACGCACCGCGATCACGCTCTCGCTGCCGAGCCGCGACGCACGCTCGAGCAGCTCGCGGCCGCCGGTCTCGGGATGGAACACCACCTGGGTGATCCCGTACCGGTCGCGCAGGTCGATGAACAGCACACCGCCGTGGTCGCGCGAGCGGTGCACCCAGCCCATCAGCGTCGCGGTGCCGCCCGCGTCCCCCGGACGGAGCGCGCCACAGGTGTGGGTGCGGCGCCAGCCGCCCAGCTCCTCCAACGTGGTGGTCACGGCCGTTCCTCCGATCGTGTCATGCGCGCGCGCAGCGCGTCGAACAGCGCCGCGCGCGAAAGCGTCTCCTGGGTGCCCCGTGTCGCGTCCTTCAGCGCCACCTCGCCGCGCCCCCACTCCTCCTCGCCGACGATGACCAGGAAGCGGGCGCCGCTCTTGCCGGCGGCCTTCATCTGCGCGTTGAATCCGCGCGTCTCGACGTCGTGCTCGACCGGGAACTCGCGGCGCAGCTCGCGCACCAGCGCGGTCGCCGCGTCGCGCGTCGCATCCATCGCCACGACGCAGACCGTGTCGGCGGTGCCGGTGTCGAGCCCGCGCTCCTCGAGCATCATCAGCACCCGATCGAGCCCGATCGCGAAGCCGACCCCCGGTGTCGGCGGGCCGCCCAGCATCTCGATCAGCCCGTCGTAGCGTCCGCCACCGCCGAGCGCCGACTGCGCTCCGAGCGTGCGGTCGTGCACCTCGAACGCGGTGCGGGTGTAGTAGTCGAGCCCGCGCACCAGGCCGTGGTCGATCTCGTGGCGGATGCCGGCGGCGCCGAGCCCGGCCAGCACCTGGTCCCAGTGCGCGCGGTCCTCGGCGTCGATGGAATCGAGCAGACGCGGCATGGTGCCCAGCTCCTTGAGCAGCGCGTGGTCGCCCTCGTCCTTGGTGTCGAGCACCCGGAGTGGATTCGTCTCGAGACGCTTCTGCGAATCGGCGCTCAGTCGATCCCGCGCCGGTGTCAGCCACGCCCGCAGCGCCTCGCCGTAAGCGCGTCGCGACGCCGGTTGTCCGACGCTGTTGACGAGCACGGTGAGATCCTTGAAGCCCCACGCCTGGTAGAGATCCACGAACAGAGTGATCACCTCGACGTCGGCACCCGGCGCCGGCGAGCCGATCAGCTCGCAGTTGATCTGCGAGAATTGCCGCCAGCGGCCCTTCTGCGGCCGCCCGTAGCGAAACACCGGGCCCCCGCTCCACAACCGGTGGACGCGTGCGCGCCCGCCGAGCCCATGCTCGAGATAAGCGCGCATCACTCCGGCGGTGAACTCCGGACGCAACGCGAGGTCACGATCGCCGAGGTCCTTGAAGCGGTACATCTCCTTCTGGACCACGTCGCTCGATTCGCCCGAGGTGCGCGCGAACAGCTCGAAGTCCTCGAACATCGGAATGCGGATCTCGCCGTAGGCGTAGCGCTCGAGCACCTCGCGCGCGCGCTCCTCGGCCCACCGCCAGCGTGCGGTGTCGGCCGGCAGCAGGTCGCGCGTGCCCCGGGGGGCCTGGTGCCTCACCGCCATCGAGTCACTCCCTCCGCATCGCGAGATACGCGAGCTGGCCGAGGATCAGGCCTCCCGCGTCGGCCATCCAGTCGAAGACGCTGCTGTCCCGGCCCGGGATGAAGGCCTGGAAGCGCTCGTCGGCCGCCGCCACCGCCAGACCGACGAAGAACCCGAGGAGCCCACCGGCCAGCGGGCGGTCCCACCCGGGCCGGCTGCGCGCCGCCCGCGCGAGCAACACCCCGAGTCCGCCGTACTCGAGCGTGTGCGCCACCTTGTCGCCGTTGCGGAAGTGGAACGGCGGGGCCAGGTAGGGCTGCGCACTGAGCGTGAAGATGATCCCCACGTAGACCAGGAGCGGAAGCCAGACACCGAGCCAGGCGGGACGTGCACCTCGTGCGCTCATCCGTCTCCCCCCCACGTCCCGGGACGGGACGAGTGGCGGAAGATAGCACGCGCTCGCGGGGCGCGTGGAGCGCGCGCGACCGACACGCGCGTGGCTTGACGGGCGGGCGCCCGCTCCTTAGAGTGTCCGATCTTCCGCAGGCGTCGCCTCGCGACGCGCGCTGCACCGCTAGCTCAACTGGCAGAGCAACTGACTCTTAATCAGTAGGTTCTTGGTTCGATTCCAAGGCGGTGCACCATCCATTCGACGATCGGCCGGCCCGCGAGCGCGCCGGCCGATCGCTCTTGGCCCGATGGTGCGGCGCCGCACGCGGCGACAATCCCCGCCGTTTCACCACCCGAGCCAGACGATCGCCGCCAGACCGAGCCCCGTGACCCCGAGCGCCAGACGCGCCGCCCACGGCACGGCGTTCGGCCGCGGCCCGGTGGCGGGCAGACCGAAGGCGTCGCGCACCTCGCGCAGCGCGGTGGTGATGCCGCTGAGCCACGCGATTCCCATCACCAGCAGACCCAACGCGTGCCCGGATGCACCGAGCGAACGCGCCGCGTCGAGCCACAGATGTGCTCCCGGCGTGCCCGGGAAGCCGGCCAGTGAGAACACCGAGGCGAGCCCGGCGAGTCCGATCCACGGATGACGCCGGAAGAGCGGCGCGCCCGACCGGAGCGAGCCGCTGGCGGCGGGCAGGAAGCGCGCCAGCGTGCTGGCGCCGGTCAACGCCAGCACCAGGTGTGCTCCCCACGCGGCGAGCCAGCCCGCGGGCAGTGCGCCGCGGGCGAGCATCGCCAGCACCAGCGCGCCCTGCAGGCTCGCGAGTGTGCCGACCCGCCGCTCCGGCCGGCGCTGCACCGGCAGGGTCGCGGCGGCCGCGGCGAAGGCGGTGAGTGCCGCGATCACCAGCACCTCGCGTGACAGGGTCTGACCGGCGGGAAACGCCGCCACCTGGTGGAGCCGGCCGGCGAGCCACCCGGCGCCGCTCACCTGCAACGCGGCCACCGCGAGCGGCGCCAGCCAAGGCCGCACGCCCTGGAACACGTCGGCCACCCAGAAGTGGAACGGTGCGCCGCCCAAGGCCACCAGACCCGCGATCAGCGTGAGCGGCAGCGCGGTGGCCCACAGGAAGTCGGGCTCCAGTCCGAGCTTCAGCACCGCCCACTGTTCGATCACCCGCGGCGTCCCGGTCGCGAGCGTCAGCAGCTCGCCACCCGCCCACGACAACGCCAGCGCCGCGCCCATCACCCATGCCAGCTTGAGCGCGCACTCGCCGTGCAGGATCTGGTCGCCGTCGCGCACCAGCGTCGCCACCACCAGCGCCACGACGAGCGGGAGTGTGTAGGCGCCCACTCGCGGCGCGGTGGCCACCGCCAGTGCCAGGATGGCGAGCGCCACCGCCGGCAGCAGCGCGAGACGCCCGCGACGCTCGAGCGCATAGAGCAGCGCCGACACCACGAGCGCCGCGATCGCGGCAGGCCAGGTGGGCGTCATCGCCCAGGGCAGCGCGGGCAGGTCGATCATCGGAGGAGTGGCAGCACCAGGGCCAGCACGCTGAGCGCGAGCAGGAACAACAGGTACTCCTGCGCGTCACCGGTGTGCAGGTCGCGCAGCGGGACGAGCAGCGAGCGGCCGACGCGGGCCGCGGCGCCGACCACCCAGCGCTCGATCGCGGTGACGAACCCGAACAACGCGTGCGCCACCGCGCGGGCCAGCGCTCCGGGGGTGCGTGCCATGGTGGCGCCTTGCGGACGGGTGTCGGTGAGCCACCACGCGAGTATCCCGCCGACCAGAGACGGCAGCGCCGCCACCAGCGGTTGCGGCCACGGCGACTGGAAGCCCTGCCACCACGCCCAACCGAGAAACATCAGCGACGCCATCAGCGTGATCGATGCCACCAGCGCTCCCAGTGGCAGGGCGCTCTCGCGTCGCGCCACGCTGCGTCGCTCGGGCGCCTCGACCATGCGACGCACCGACACCCACGCCGCGATCAGCGTCGCCCCGGCCGCGAACGGAGCCATCCACGGACGGCCGAGACCGGGACGCCCGTAGATGAGCGTCACGAGCAGCGGCCACGCCAGCGCCGCCGAGGTCAGCCAGCCCGACAGACGCCACAAGCGGTGGAGCGGCGGTCGGCGTCGCGGCTCGGCGCCGTGCAGCTCGCCGGCCAGGAGTGCCGCGCGACCACCGTAGGCCGCGGTCCACAGACCGAGCGTGACCGACGGCGGCACGGTCCCGAGTGCGACCAGCATGCCGGCCACCGCGCTGTCGGCCAGCGCCAGCCAGCGCAGCGTGGCCACCCAGCGCCGGCGCCCGAACGCGCGCAACGCGGCGAGCACCTGGGTGACGAGCAGCAGCGTGAGCCCCGCCTCGCGCACCGCCGGCACCGCGCGCCACGACTCGGCGTGTGTCCACAGCACCGCGAATCCCGCCGCCGGCAGCAGCAGCGGCAGCCACGGTCCGACCGCGAGCAGCGGCCCCGGCCGGTCGGAGTACGGCCGCTCGAGCGGGAGAGCGGCGAGCAGCTCGAGTCCCGCCCACAGCACCGCGACCGCCTCGAGCGCCACCAGCGTGCGCGCCGCCCCCGCCGAGGCGGCGTCGACGGTGGTCAGCCGGGCGGCCACCGCCGAGGCCGCCGCCGCGAGCCACATCGCCGCCGCCGGCCGCCTGAGCCACGCCCAGCGCGGCACCTGGTCGAGCCGGTCGCTGCTCGCGCGCGCCCACAGCCAGAACGCGCCGGCCAACAGCTCGAGACCGAGCGCTCCCGCGACCAGTGGCGGCGCGCACACCAGCGCCAGACCGGCCACGCACACCAGCGTGCCGGCGACCCGCGCGTCGAAGCGCGTGGCCGTGACCCGCAGACGGGCGACGAGGGATTCAAACATGGTCAGTCGTGCAGATCGTGGGCGTCGGGCACCCACGGACTCCCGGCCCAGCGCTCGCGTGCCGCCGCCACACGCAGCACCAGCAGGATGGCGAGCGCGCTGGCGATCAGCGGCCAGGTCGCGGGGGCGAGACCGACTTGCACCTGGGCGCCACGCGCGGCGCCATCCAGGACCTGGAGGCCGAGACCCATGGCGCCGAACCCCATCGTGGCGCGACGAGCGTGACGACGCAGCATGAGGTGCAGCAGACCGACACCCACCAGCACGACTCCGAACGAGGCGCGACGCGAGTCCTCCGGCGACATGTCCTGACGGGCCACCGCGGCGATCAGCAGCGCGAGCAGCGCGGCCCCCACCGCGAGCCCGAGCGTGCCGGTCTCGAACACTCCGCGCCAGCCCGCGATCGGCGCCGGCTCGCCCTCGCCGGTGCCACAGCCACGCCACGCCACCACCAGCCACACCGCGCACCAGCCGGCGGTGACCAGCGGCGAGGTGCCGAGCTCGCGCAGGAAGGGCAGCATCACCGCGATGCCGAGCGCGGCGACCCGTGCCACGCGCGCGCCCGGGAGCAGCGTCGCGATGACCACGAGCAGCAGCGGCGCCAGCAGACGCAGGAGGTCCGCGGTGGCCAGCTCACGCCAGGCGTCGAGGAAGTGCACGGCAGCGTCCCGGCGCCGTGTCTCGCCCGCTACGGGGCGAGGTACTTCGCCTCGGCCGATTCGAGCGCCGTGAGGAAGTCGGCCGGACTCGGGGCGTCGCGGAGCTGCTGTCGCACCGTCTCCTCCTTGAGCAGACGCGAGATGTTGGCCAGCACCCGGACATGGGGGGCGCCGACGTTCTCGGGCGACACCAGCAGGATGAACAGACGCGCCAGCTCGCCATCGACCGACTCGAACTCGATCCCCTCCGCGGACACCGCGCAGGCCCCGAGCATGCGGTCCACAGCGCGCGCCTTGCCGTGCGGGATCGCGACCCCGTTGCCGATGCCGGTGGACATCATGGCCTCCCGGCGCAGCACCCGGTCGAGGATCTCGCCCTGGCTCTTCACGCCGTGTGCGCTTTCGAGCAGATCCACCAGCTCCGCGAGCGCCTCGCGCTTGGTCCGTGCCTTGAGCCGTGTGGACACGGCGGCCGGATTGAGCAGCTCGGACAACATCATGTCGGAATGGGTCTCCGGAGCGGCAGACGGAGGGGCGTCAGAAGTCGAAACGTATTCACCGGGCACGATGGGTGTCAAGCGTCGCGTTGCAGGATGCAATCGCGACGCGATGACGCAATCACCGGAGTGTCATTGTGGCCGCTGTTCACGCGGCCCGCGCACACACCGCTGTGCTAGACTCATGTGCGTTCAGACCCCGGGTGCGCCCTCACCCACACGCACGACATCCGCGCGCCGACCCGGTCCCCCGCCGGACCGCGATCGGACCGTCCCGTGGGGACGCGGGAGACCGATGCCACGCATGCCGATCGACTTCCGCGAGTTGCTCGAGCGCGTGCTCCCGCTCGAGGAGCTGGCCGCCCCCGATCGCGCCCAGATCCAGCGGGCGCTGCGCAGCGGCATGGTCCGCCAGGTCGAGGCCGCCGCGATGATGGCGATCGAGCGTCTCGAGTTGGGCGGCGCCCTTCGCCGCGTCGCCGCGGACGAGGGCACGGCGGTGCGGCGCTGGCTTCCCCGCGGCTCCGGTGACGTCATCACCCTCGAGGTTCCCGCCGCCAGCGAGCGCGACGGGGTGGTCGCGTTCCCACGCGCCGGTCTGCCCGGTGACGCGGCCGCCGGACTCGACCAGGTGCGCCGACTGCTGCGTCTGGACGACGCGGTCTTCGCCGACGACCCGGCGCTGCCCGACGCGCGCGCCGCCCAGCTCCAGCAGCTCGACCAGGCCGGCCGCGAGCTGCTCCGCGCCGACCGGGTCCGCTTCCTCGCCCCGCCGGGTCAGGAGGGCGCCGACCGCGAGCAGGCCGTCGACACGGCACTGGCGGCCGAGGCGCTCGCCCGCCCGGGCGCCGTGCTCCACTGCCCCGACGTCACGCGTCACCCGCGGCTCGCGCTGGTGGCGGAACCCCCGATTGCCGGGGTGGCGTGGTGCGCGGTGGTCGGAAGCGAGGGCGTGGCGCTGGGTGTGCTCGAGGCCTGCTTCCGCGCCGACACCCGGCTCGACGCCCGCGACCTGGCCCGCTTCGCGCTGCTCGCCGACGCATTCGGCACGGTGCTCGAACGCGCCGCGCGAATCGAGAAGCTGGTGTTCGTGGACCCGCTCACCGGCAGCTACAACCGCTCCTACTTCGAGCTGCAGGCGCGCAACGAGATCGCCCGCGCGCAGCGCGAGGAGGGATCGATGGCCCTGTGCATCGCCGACGTGGACAACTTCAAGTCGTTCAACTCCACGTACGGATACGATGCCGGGAACCACGTGCTGGTGAACGTGGCGCAGACCCTGCGGCGTGGGGTGCGCCCATTCGACACGGTGGCGCGCTGGGGTGGAGAGGAATTCGCGGTGCTGCTCACCGCGCCGCTCGACGAGGGCTCGGTACGGGCGATCTCGGAGCGCTTGCGGGTCGCGGTGGAGCGGCTGTCGCTGCGTCTCGAGGGGCTGGACGGCCTGACCTACGCCACCTCGGTCACGGTGAGCATCGGCGTGGCGCTGTCGCCGCGTCACGGCCGCACCGTGCAGGACCTGTGGCGTAGCGCCAACCAGGCGCTGCTCGAGGCCAAGCGCCGGCAGAAGAACCGGGTCGTGTTCCCTGGCGGGACGGAGTAGCGGCCCGGAGTCCGGGTCCCGGGTGAGCGCTCCGCGCGGTCACACCACGTGGACCGGCGCGACGGAGTGGATCGAGTCTAGCGCGCCGTTTGAAAACGTACGGCAAGCGCGGCGCACGCTCTCAAACGGAGTCTAGTTCGCGCCCAGGTCGCCGACCCGCGCCGGAGCCATCTGGTCGGTCGTCTTCATCGTGAGCGAGAGCACGTTGCTGATCGCCGACCAATTCCCCGAGCCGTCCACCGCCTTGATCGCGAAGTAGTACCGGGCACCGGGGCTGAGCGACTGCAGCACGTAGGACTGCGGGGTCCCCGCGCCGGCCGGCGCGGGCTGTGGGCTCACCGGGGTGGCGCTCGCGAAGCTCCCCGAGGTGATCGGCGAGGTCGAGTAGCGGAGATCGTAGGCGCTCGCCTGACCGGCCATGCCGTCGCTACCGGGAGCCGTCCAGCGGAGCACCAGGTCGCGGTCGTTGACCAGCGACGAATCGAGGTCGGCGATCGCCGCGGGTGGGATCAGGTCGGGTCCGAACGAGATCGCTCCGATGTCGGAGCCGCCCGCCCCGGCGTGGATGGCCGCGGAGCCCGTGCGCAGGTGCGGATCGAACGAGGTCGACGAGGAGTCCTGGAACATCGGGCTGCCGAAGACCGAGTTGCAGTCGTTCGCCGAGCCGAACCACGACGCGCCGTTCGTGCACAGC
>JBIOKD010000082.1:0-11678 GCA_044451485.1 Candidatus Eiseniibacteriota bacterium
ATCAGCCGCTCGTAGTCCTCGAGCACCGGCGCCGAGCTGAACACGCCGGCCGCCGACAGCTCCCACGCCAGCCCGGCGCGTGGATGTTCGCCGGATCCGAGCGGACGGTGCCATTCGAGCAGCGCGCGCCCGGTGGTGAGATGCGCGTGAGAGGTGCCGCCCACCCGCAGGCTGGCGGTCTTGAACCACTGACCGCCCTCGACACGCCCCCGTAAGCCCCGCCGCGGGATCACCGGATCGTCACGTTGATCGCTCTCGAGCGCCGCCCCGGTGATCTGGGTGGTGGCCTCGTTGGCGTCACCGAGCGTGGTCACCACCCGCTCCTGCTCGTAGGACAGCTCGAGCCGCCGGCGCGGCTCGAGACGCATCGCCACCCGCGCGCCGATCCGCGAGCGGGTGTACAGCGTGTCCTGCAGCTGCTCGCTCAGACCCAGCTCGAGCGCCCACGGTTGTCCGAGGATCATCGGCTCGCGGTAGCTGGCGTCGAAGTTCTGCAGCCCCGGTCCGTCCGATCTCCAGTGCAGCGCCGCGGCGCGTCCGGTGCCGGCGAGGTTGCCGAGCTCGATCCGCGCGAGCCCCACGACCTCCCGGGCGCCGGCGGGTCCCTGCAGACCCATCGCCGCCTCGAATGCGTTGTAACGCGGCTCCTCGATCTTGTAGACGAGGTCGCCGCGCGACCAGTCCCCGCCGCTCTCGAGACCGGCGAAGGTGACCTGGCGGAAGAGCCCGAGCTGCCGCAGCTTCACCGCCGCGTCCTCGGCGGTGACCGGGTTGTAGGGCCGGCCCTCGAGCGGTCCCATGGTCTGACGCACCAGCGACGGGCGGGTGGTGGTGAGTCCCTCGAAACGCACGCTCGAGACGATGACCAGCGGACCGAGCGCCCCGCCGATCCGGACCCGCGCCCCGCCCGAGTCCCAATCGAAGCCGGTCACGCCCAGCTCGGCGTACGGGTACCCGCGTGTGGCGGCCACGTCGAGCGCGTGCTCGACCGCGTCGCCGAGCGCGTGTGGCGACGCCCATCCGCCGGTCTCGAGACCGAGCGCGTCGCGGAGCAGCGTGGAGTCGGCCCTTGCCCCGGCGTCGAGCCGGATCTCGGCGAGACGCCGGCGCTCCCCTTCGGTCACCGTCACCCGCCAGCGGGTCTGCGTGGTGTCGGCGCCGATCCGCTCGGCGCGTGCGGTGGCGTCGAGATAGCCCAGGTCCTGCAACGCGCCGACCAGACGCGCCAGACCCGCCGCGACCGCGCTCGAGTCGGCCCGTCCACGCGGATCGGCGAGCAGCCCCTCGGCCTGATGCGCGGGCAACACGTGTCCGACCACCTCGAAGCGCGACGCGGCGGCCGCCACTCCGATGCCGGTGACGGTCGCGAGGAGGAGGAGTGCACACCCCAACCGGATGCTGTGCGAGCGACCCATCAGAAGAAGGCCCTCACCTCGGCGCGTCCGTCGAGCTGGGTCGGCCGGTCGGGTCGATCCTGGTAGAGGAGCGTCATCCCCACGGTGGCCACGTCGAACAGCCGGTAGTCGAAACGCGCGTTCGCGTCCCAGCGCGTCGGGCCGAGTGGATCGATCGACGGCACCAGCGGTGGCAGCACCGGCCCGCTCTCGAACCCACGGTGCGCCCCCACGTCGAGACGCCCGCGTGCGCCCACCCCGAGCCCCACGTCGGGGCCGACGTGGAGCGTGCGCTCGGTGAGCCCGTCCGAGGTGCCGAAACCATCGCGGGGCCGCTGCGCGAGCAGATCGGCGGAGATCGCGACACGCAGCCGGACCCCGGTGCTGTAGGCGATCTGGGCGATGAGACCGGCCTCGTCGAGCGTGCGCGTGTCGGTGGTGGCGGTGCCGGCGATCGACTGCGAGGCGCTCTGGACGTGCAACCGCCCCTCGGCCTGTGAGCTCCACGGTCCGCCGGCGCGGGCCCGCCACAGCAGCGAGCCGGTGCGGTCGTCGAGCGTCTGGTCGAAGTCCGAATAGCTGCGGTCGGCGCTCAGCCGGCGTTCCAACCGGAGTCGCACACTGGCCAGTGGCGAGCCCGGCGCCAGCTCGCTCTCGAGACGCTGCAGGACGGTGCCACGCGCCAGAGCCGTGTCGCCGAGCGCCACACCCGGTGACAGCGCCAGATCGGAGAGACGCAGATCGCCGCGACGCCGGGCGTCGGACTCGAACAGCACCTCGACCCGTGAGCCACGCCAGGTGTCACCGGCGCCGAAGTTCCACGCCGCCCGCACGCTGGTGGCGGCGCGCGCCACCCGGGTGAGCGTGGTGCCGTTCACCAGCACCAGATCGTAGTTGCCGGTCCCGACGAAGCGGCCGAGACTGTCGTAGGCGCCACGTCCGGGGCCCACGAAGGCGAGCGTCTGGGAGCGTGGCGTCTGCCCCTCGCTGGTGATCTCGAGACCGTACTGGCCGGAGAGCCCGCGACGCGGCTCGCTGGCGCGGAGCAGAAGGCTGGCCAGATCGGTGCGTGTGCGCGCGCCGCCCTCGAGGGTGACCTGGTCCCGTCGCGTCGCGTGCACGCCGCCACCCCACTTGCCGCCGGCCGGGCTCTCGAAGTCGATCTTCGTGGTGCGTGACTCGGTTTGATCGGTGAAGCCCGCCTCGGCGGCGGTGCCGTCGCGACGCCAGCCCAGCCCGAGCACGGCGTGCCACGGCATCGCCCCCGGGCTCGCCACCTCGCCCGCCACCTCGCGCGTGCGTGCCCCGGCGCGGACGCTGTCGCTCGGCACCCAGCGCTCGTCCGAGGTGGCGCGCAGCGCCGGCTCCAGCCAGCGCGTGGTCCAACGCAGCGACGCGAGCACGAGCTGGCGCCCGCCGTCGGGACGCCCGCGCCCGCTCTGGGTGCCGTCGGCGCGATCCCAGCTGGCGCTGGCGTTGAGCGGTCCCACCCGCGACCACGCCAGCGAGCGCCGAAAGGCCCGGTAGCCGTCCGGAGTGGAGAGCTCCCCGGCGTAGCCACGCAGCTCGCCCGCGACACGATCACGCACGAAGCCCGACAGCTCCTCGCGTCGCTGGTGGTCGATGTCCGAGCCCGGTGCCAGTCCCCAGCTCTCCTCGGTGTACGGCGCCTCCAGACGGCCAAAGGGCGAGAATCGCGAGTCCACGTCACGCGCGTGCGCCTCGATGCCGGCCCGCGAGTCGCCGGCCCCCGGCATGCCGCCGAGTCGGGCACTGGCGTCGAGCGCGTGCCCGCCGTTGTCACCGTCATCGAGGTTGGAGGCGGTGTTCTGGTCGAGACGGGACACCGAGCCGTCGACCTTCACCGTCAGCAGACCCGCGTTCGCGCCGCCACGCAACGCGAACAGCTGATGGGACTCGGGCAGTGGCAGCAGACGCCCGATCACCGCGTCCCCCAGACCCGCGCCGGTATGTCGGAACACGGTGCGACCGGCCACCAGCGTCGACTCGGCGTAGTCGCCACGACCGGGTCCCAGCACCGCGAAGGTCACCGCGTAGTTGCCGGAATCGGGACCGGCGTAGGTGTAGTACGGACCGCCCGGACTCTGGACCAGCACGTAGTCGCCGGTCCCGGCGGTCACCCCCGGGCCGATCGCGCGCCCCGCCGAATCCCCCGCCGCCGCCAGTGCCAGCTGGTCGCTCGCGTCGAGCGAACCGGTGATCGGGCGGCCACGATCGTCGCCCTCGTTGATCCAGCTCGTGCCGAGCCACCACGGACCGCTCTTCCAGCCACCCGAGACCAGCGCGAGATTGCGATGGTAGGCGTCGAGCGTGTACTGGTACTCGACCGCGATCCGGCTCGCCGAGGTGATCGCCCGCCGGTTGGTGAACGTGATCTGGCCGCGGTCGTAGTCCACCGAGTAGTCCGCGGTCTCCCCGCGTGTCATGCGCTCGCCATCGAGCGTGACCTGCTCGCTGCCGGTCACCACCGAGATGCCGCTGCCCCCGTCCGCGCCGGTGAGTGTGTAGGGCCCCTGCTGCCCCTCGATGCCGAAGAACTCGATGCGGCGATACTGACCCTGCGCGCTCGCCGCGGCGACCTGTCCGGTGAAGCCACCGGTGTGCCAGTCGGCGTCGACGCCCTGCAGACGCCGGTCGACGTGCGCGAACTCGCCCTGGTCGAGCTTGAGTGTCACGTCCCCCAGCTCGGCCATGCCCTGGGGCGATCGCACCTGGAGCAGCAGGCGGTCGATCGCCTGCACCCCGGCGGTCGCGCCACCCGGGGTGAGCGCGACGTTGCGGTCGGAGAGCACGCCGGTCAGCTCCACGCCCGGGGCCAGGGTGCCGCTCACCGCCAGGTCGAGCGACTGCTTGAGCGACGGATCCTGCGCCGAGCCGAACTCGACCGCGATGGTCTTGTTGCCCGAGAGCGCGAGCGACGTCCCCGCCGGCGCCTCGGCCGGCACCCGCGCCGTGATCGGACGCGGTCTCAGCGTGGCGCCGCCGGCGCTGCTGTCGGTCCGGGCGCTGTCGACGACCGCGCGTGCCGGGCGGTAGCTCGAGTGCTGGCGCTCGACCGGCGGCGCCGAGAGCAGGAAGCAGGCGCTCACCCACAGTGTCTCGCCCGGCACCGGGGCCCGAAGCAGCCGGAGCACGCCACGCGCCGGATCGAGCACGTAGTCGTGTCCACGCACGAACCCGCGCAGCGCGGTGGAGACGGAATCGGTGCCGGCACGCAGGAACGGATGCGGGAGCGGGTAGAGGACGACGTCCGCGCGCTGGACCACCGGCCAGGTCGCGCAGGCCGGATCCGGCACCACCGATCCCGCATCGGCGCGTGCGCCCGACCACAGCGCGAGCACGACGCACGCGACCGGCGGCCATCGCGGGATGGCGGAGCCCGTGTGGGCCACCGCTCAGCGCTCCTTCGCGGTCGCGGCGGTCTCGAGAACGGCGTAGCGCCGCACCCGGGGCGGGGTCGACTCGGCGATCAGCAGTGTGCCGTCAGGGGCGAACGCCAGGGCGCGCGGATGACCGAGCTTCTCCCAGCGGCCCAGACGCGTGCCGTCCGCGGCCCACAGCCACACGCTTCCGGAGGTCTCGTCCGTCATCGCCACCCGCCCGTCCCCGTCCACCGCCAGCGCCAGCGCGCCGAGGCCGGGCCCCACCTTCACCGGCCATGTCGCCGACACCCGGCCCCCGGCATTGAAGCGCTGCACACGCGCGTTGCCGCGGTCGGCGGTCACCAGCTCGCCACGCGGGGTGAACGCGATGCCACGCAGACCGCGGAAGGACCCGGGCGCCGATCCGATCCCGCCGACCTCCCGGATCAGACGCCCCGAGAAGTCGAACAGCAGCACCCGGTCCGCTTCCTGGTCGAGCAGCGCGAGCGCGCCGCCCCGGTCGCTGGCGATGGCGATGGCGTCGACCCGTCCGATCTGGCGCTCGAGGTCGTCGCTGGCGAGATCGATGAGGGTGCCGAGCCGGCGCCCGAACAGGTCGACGACCTGCACCCGCCGGTTGTCGCGGTCCAGTACCGCGATCCCGAGCGTGCCCAGCAGGGCCACCCCACTCGGACGCTGGAGCGATGACGGATCAGTGCCGAGCGAGCCCAGCGCCTCCGCCGGGCGGCCATCGGCCTCGAAGCACAACACCCGGTGCAGCGCCGCGTCGGTCACGAACACGCGTCCGAACGGATCCACCGCCACTCCGGTGGGATCGAGCACCGCGCCACGCCCGCTCCCGCCCTCGGCGAGCACCGCGCGCGCGATCAGACGCGGCGCGGTCGTGACTCCGGCGCTGTCCGCGACGCCGGCCACGCGGGTCAGCGTGTCGGCCGGCGGCGGCGCGATCGAGTCGATCGGCGCGGCCGGCGGAAGGGCGAGCAGGACGAGCACGCCGGCGAATCGGAACATGCCGGTGAGGCCCGGGGTCAGAACCGCGTGGTGAGCGCGATCCGCCCGCCGGACCAATCGCTCCCCGCCGGCCCCACCTCGATGCCGGTGCGCGAGGACGGCGAGCCGGCGTAGCGCGCCGCGTGCAGCGCGCTCACGATGCGGTTCGCGATCGCCAGCGCGAGCGCGGTGTTGGCACGCAGCCCGGCGCGTTGCGCCGACTTGCGCTGATCCTGGTAGAGCGCGTAGCTCTCGGGGCTCGGCCACACCCAGGCGTCGGCGCCGCTGAGCGAGTGGGAGTTGATGTAGGCGGTCATCGCCGCCGGATCGCCGTAATACAGGTTGGCCGCGTCACGGGTCACCACGAACAGGTTGTAGTCGCTGCTGTTCGGGTACTGCCCGACGATGCGCCGGAACGACTCGTCGTGCCCGGAGAGATCGATTCCGGCGTAGATCCTGGCGGTGCGCACGTAGCTGTCGGTGCGCATCGCCTCCTGCACCTTGAAGGCCGCGAACGAGGTCCAGATCCCGAGCTCGATGGTCGCGAACACCGCCGCCGCGGTGTGGTGGCCGAGTGTCTCCTGACCCCATCCCGGGATGGTGAGGGACTGGAGCAAGATGCGGGCACGCTCCGAGCCCAGTCCGGTTGGCGGCTCGGCGGTCGTCCTGGGATCGGCGCCGGAGACCGGATCGAGCGCGGCGAGCGCCAGCGGCGAGCCGGTCGCGGCGACCACCGGTGCCGGCTCGGGTCCGAATTCGGCCGCCAGGGCCATCGCCGCGGATGCCGCCGGCGCGCATTCCGCCGGGGCGACGACCAGCGTGAACGCCGCCGCGGGGAGGAGTGCGGTGATCACCGCGCGCTGCAGCAGGGGCATCAGAATTTCCGAACCACGGTCATCGTGACCGAGGGTCGGCCACGCAGCAGGGATGCCTTGGTCTTGAGCTCGAGGTTGCGCTGCAGGGGCAGGTTGTAGATGCGCGCCGAGCGGAACGCGTCGGCCGCCGACAGGATGTGATTGAGCCACAGGAACCCGGAGGCCTGACCCGCGTGCCGGCGCGTGCCATCGGAGCGGGCCAGCTCGTCGGCGAACGAGGTGCGCGAGCCGCCACTCGACCATCCGGCCGCCAGCCGATCGTCGTGCGCCACCGCGTACCAGAACGAGCTCGGGTCGGCGACGTAGAGCTGCTCGAGTCCGGCGGGATCGTTGCCGGTCTGGTTCGCGTAACGCTGGAACGACCACGAGCTGGTGGTGTCGCTCGGCGCCCCCACCGAGGTGGTGGCGCTGTTGTATTGATCGTCGGCGCGATTGTCGAAGTAGAACAGACCCGCCCACCCCAGCGCCTCGGCGAGCAGGAACGCGTACCCGCTCTTCTCGCCCGCGTACAGCTGACCGGTGCCCGGGAGGATGCCCGACATCGCCATGGCCCCCATCTCGGACTTGCCACCCGGGATCGTGTTGGCGATCGCTTCCGGATCGTCGGGAGCCACCCACTCGCGGTCGATGGTGCGCTGGGCGAGCCACAGCTCGGGGGTATCGGTGCGCGCGAGCAGACCGAACGCGAATGGCGACGACGGCTCGATCGCCGAGGCCGGCACGGCCTGGGTCATGACCAGCGCAACGAGCGCCGCCGCGAGTAGCAGACGCCGCGTCACTGGATCACCCCGATTGAGATCACCTCGGTGTGCTCGCCCCCGGCGCCGTGCATGTGCACCCGCGCCAGATAGAGACCCGCGGGCGTGTGCCCGGGATCCCATACCGCGAGATTGTCGGCCTGCTGGCCGTCGCGCGAGAACGAGGCCACCCGGTGACCGGAGGTGTCGACGATGTCCACGTCCACCCGCGCCGGTTCGGTGAGCTGGAACGCCAGCGAGACCGGATGGTGGTTGCGGGCCGGGTTCGGATACGCCTTGAGCGAGCCGGGCACGTACGGTCCACCCGCGGATGCGGCCGCTTGTGGCGCCCGCTCGGCCGGCAGCGCGCTCGAGCGTCCCGGGTCGCCGCCGAGCATCGGCCATGGCAAGGAGTTCCGCGTCGCGTTGCCGCCGCCCGGGGCGATCGCGCCCGCCGGGAGCGTGTACGCGTAGAGGGTGCCGAAGCGGCCGTTGATGCCGGCACGCAGACTGTCGGGCACGTAGCGGTCGGGGGCCACGATCTCGACCTGCGCATCGCCCCACAGGTCGGCGATCACCGCCGATCCGCTCGCACCGCCGCCCAAGGACAGCGGCCAGCCCTCGGGGACACGGCCGTCGCCGTCCACCGCGAACAACATCCCGCTGCCGTTGAACGTCACCATCTCGCTCCGTCCGTCGCCGTCGACGTCGGCCGCGAGCACCGAAGCGCGCGAGCGCAATTGCTCGCGGGTTGCGCGCCGGGGCCACCCGGGGGACGGCGATCCGGTCTGGTTCCAGTATGCCACGCCGGACACGTAACTTTGAGCGAGAACTTCGGCATAACCATCGGCGTCCACGTCCGCGGTGGCCAGACCGGCCACCAGGGTATCCCCCACCGACTGCCCCCAGCCGGGCAGAATCTCGCCAGTTGGGCAAAAAGCCCACAACCGATCGGCCCAGTGGGCCACCAGGGTCGGTCCCCCGCCGCACACCGGGCCGGCCCCGGCCGGGTGGCCGTTGCCGTCGAAATCGACCCACAGGAAGTCGGGTGCGAAGCCGCTCGATCCCACGCGCTTGATCCAGTGGGTCGTGGCGCAGTTCGGTGGACATGGACCGACCGGAATGGGCCCATCGTCCGATACCCCGATGTCCCCGTCACCGCCTCCAAAAGCCACCAGATGGGTGTCCGAGGACGAGGTCGACACCGCCAGCCGGCCGCGGACCCCGCCGCTCACCTGGACGTCGCTCGCCCAGACCACGGTCCCGTCGAGGGACATCTGGTAGACGTGCCCGTCGGCGCAGCCTACGAACACCCGCGCGGTGATGAGACCGGTTCCGGCGATCACCGGGGGCGTGGTGGCCAGCGACGGCAGGGTTGCCGGCCAGCCGGGATAGGGATTGCCATCCTTGTCCACCAGCCACACCCGGCCGCCCGGGCTCGTGAGATCGGGGCCGGTGGCGCGGGTGGTCGCCGCGAGCAGACTCGGTCCCGGAGTGGGAAGCCCGGGCCCGGGTGGCGTCCCGATCG
Source organism: Candidatus Eiseniibacteriota bacterium (assembly GCA_044451485.1). Lineage (GTDB taxonomy): Bacteria > Eisenbacteria > RBG-16-71-46 > RBG-16-71-46 > RBG-16-71-46 > JBIOKD01. The sequence continues at coordinate 8,929 of JBIOKD010000082.1, forward strand.
GGACCGCCGCCAGCGGCTGCAACGGGCGGGTGTCGAGCTGCGCGAAGGCGAACGGACCCGCGTTCAACCCGGTCCCGTCCACACGCACCGCGAACAGCGCCGCGCTGTCCGGACTCGCGTCGCCGCCACCGGCCCAGCACACCTCGCGATGGCCGTCACCGTCGACGTCGATCGCCAGCAGCTGCGGACCCTCGCGCGGGAAGTCGACCGCGACCGGCCAGCCGGGAAGCGCCCAGTCGTGGGACGCGACGAGATGCATCGTGGATCCCGGCTCGTCGGTGAAATCGATACGCGAGTGCGGCAGGGTGCCGATGTGCGGCCGGAGGTTCGGCAGCGTGGTGTCGGCCAGGATCGGGTTGTTGCTGTGGAAGTAGGGATCGTAGGGCGCGCCGAGAATGAACGGCGAACCGGGATCGCCGATGTCGGCGAGCTTGTCGGCCTCGATCACCGAGATGCCGAGTCGGGATGGATTGGTGTTGAAGCTGCCGTCGGAGTTGTAGCGGAAGGCGGTCTCGAACGGGATCACGCTGACGTCGATGTGCCACACCAGCAGACCGGTTCCCGGCAGCAGCGCGTCGTACTCGTAACGGTCCGGGTTCTTGGGGCCGAGGATCACACGGGTGGTCGAGTCCTGGTCGAGATTCACGGTGGCCGACGGCGTCAGATAACGGTTCTCGATCAGCAGGTACTCGTCGCTCGACTGCCACAGACGCCGCATGTCGGGAAACCGCTCGCCGTTCTGGACCGCGAGGGTGTCCCCCCAGCTCACGTCGCGGAAGGCGAGCGCGTCACCGATGAAGAAGCGCTGGAACGGGTCCACGCTCGGCGGCAGCAGACCGACCGCGTAGATGATGTCGCCGCTCGGGAGCTGGACCTGGGAGCCGGCGAGATTGCCGCTGTCCATCAGACTCCACTCGCCCACCACCGGGAACCCGGTGTCGACGTTGTAGAGATCCGCGAACCCGAAGAAGTTGTGACCGTTCTCGTGCGCGATCACCCCGTTCAGGGTCCCGTAGTACCCGTCCTGGTTGTTGGTCTCGGGGATGAGCGAGGCGCGGTCGATCGGGATGTTCGTGGAGTCGGGGAAGATCACCATGTCGGTGTCGGCGACACCGAGCGTGAAGGACGGGATGTCGAGCGGACTGTCCTGCCGGATGTCGCTCTGGAAGTCGCTGCCGGCGTGGATCAGGTCGAAGCGGTCGTACGTGTCCCACGGAATCCGGTCACCCAGCGCGATGGACTGCGAATCGGCGGCGAAGAACATGGTGCGGAACATGTGCACCGCAGCCGGATAGATGTCGGTGCTGAACTTCCAGGGGCCGAAATCGGCCAGGTCGGTGCAGTGATACGCCGCGCCGTTGGCGCGTGGCCAGACGTCGCCCACCACCACCACCCGTCCGTACGATTGCGCGTCGTAGTAGCGCGCCAACGCCTCGAGATGACTCTGGTAGAACGCGCGATCGTGGGGCGGACGATCCACCGGCTCGTAGACCGAATCGGCGGGATCGAGCACGAAGCGCCCGTTGCCGGTGGTCTGATCGCCGGCCCGGTCGTTCAGGAAGTCGACGCGGATGAAGGCGACCCGGATGGTGTCCGGCGGTCCGGCGAGGATCCGCTCCGGCGCGTTGGCGGCGAGACGGGTCTGCGGATTCCGCGCCGCGGCGGCCGGTGACGGCGTCCAGCCGCGACGCCGGCGGGCGCGCATCGACCAGTCGACGCCGGGAGCCGACAGCAGATGCGGCACGCTCCGCCACTGGCGCGTGCGTGCCTCCCCGGCGCGCGTCTGGTCGGGGGTCAGCAGCGGGCCCGTCCAGGGATGGCCGCGACGGGCCGCCTCGGCCGCCTGGGCCGGGGTCAGGGCGCGCCGGGCGACCAGCGCCTCCGACGCACGAGCGGCCGCCGGAGCGGCCGCCGCGATCAGCAGGATGGCGAGGAGAAGGAGTTGTCGGCGCACGCGGGGTCCGGCCGAGCCGGGGTCACTTGCTGCCGCCGAAGCGATACCCGAGGGTGATCTTCTGCACGTTGGCCAGGTCGGAGTTCTTGGCTTGCGGGATGCTGCCCCAGTCGAGCACCAAGCCATGGAAGCTGAGACCCAGACCATAGGTGAGACTGCCAATCTCGCCGAGCGGATCGTCGTAGTAGCCGACACGGGCCGCGATCTGATCGGTGTAGCGCAGCTCGACGCCGCCGTTGTAGGTGCGGAAGTCGGAGGTGACGAGCGACTGGTTGAAGTCCCCGACCATCGAGAAGTTGAACTGCTTGGACTCGAGCGCGCGCCACGCGAACCCGACCTTCACGTTGCGTCCGAGCGGATCGGCCTTGTCCTCGTTGATGAAGGTCACGCTCGGTCCCAGGTTCTGCACGTTGAGACCCAGGTTGAGACGCGCCGCCGGGATCTTGTAGAGCGTCGCGAGATCCACGCCGAACGTGGAGCCCACACCCGAGGCGCTGCTCGGCGCCAGCTGGATGCGGATGTACTTGAGCGCCATGCCCACCGACAGATCGGGGAGCACGCGGGTGCCGTAGTAGAGGGCGGGTGAGAACTCGTTCGATCCGAAGCTCCCGGTCGGGTTGCCGTTGATGTCGGTTCCCTGGCTCTCCCCGTACGACAGGAAGACGATCCCGAGCCCGAAGGCGCCCCAGCCCTTCATCGGCTGGACGTAGGTCCCGTAGTTGTAGGTCACGTCGTTGGCCAGCCCGGGCACCAGCTGCGCGTAGGTCAGTTCCAGACCGGAGCGATCCGCGTAGCC
>JBIOKD010000083.1:0-11491 GCA_044451485.1 Candidatus Eiseniibacteriota bacterium
CCCGCGGGGGGCGCCCCGGGGGGGTGTTTCCCTCGCCGGGCGCGCGCGGGGGGTTTGGTGCAGTCCGGTTTGGCTGGGTTCCTCGGTGTTTGCGGCGCACCGGCGGCGGGGGGGGGCCCCCCGGGGGCCCCCCCGCCACTTTCGATTGGCTTTGCAGCGCGCCCAATGCGACCCTGCCGCCCGGACACGGGCGGGGGCCCCGCATGCGACGCGCGCCGAGGTGGATCGGAAGGTGGGGGATCGGGGCCGCGCTGGCCCTGAGCCTGGCGCTCACCGTCCATGATGCCCGGGCCTTCTCGGCACGGGTCGAGGCCGGTCTGGCGCGCGCCGACAGCCTCCAGCACGCGGGCTCGTTCGAGGCCGCGTTCGCGGTGCTCGATTCGCTGCTGGCGGTGGCCAACGCCCGCGAGGACGCCGGGCTCCGTGTCGCCGCGACCCTGGCGCGCGCCCGCGCGCTCCTCAACGCGCGCCGGCCCGACGACGCGGCGCGTGAGGTGCGCGCGGTGCTGCCGGAGGTGCAGGCGCGACGCGATACGCTGGCGCTCTGCCGGGCGTGGCGTTATCTGGCGCGCGCCGACGAGCTGCTCGGACACAAGCCCGAGGCGCGTGCGGGTTACACGCGTGTTCTGGCGCTCGCGCGTCACGCGCGTCTCCGCGCGGAGGAGGCCTGGGCCCGTGTGGCACTCGCGGGGATGGACCTCGACGAGGGCCGGCAGGACGACGCCATCCGCGGGTATCGCCTCGCGGTGAGCCGGTTCGCCGGCACCGGCGACGTGAGCGGGAGCTTCGCGGCACGGGCGGGGCTGGCGCGGGCGCTGCAGGAATCGGGGCGGACCGCCGAGGCACGACGCGTCCATCGGGTGCTGCTCGACGACGCGCATCGCCGCGGCGACGTCTTTGCCGAGGCCCAGACCTGCGCGAACCTGGGTTCGCTCGAGCTGGCGAGTGGCGATCCGGCCGCCGCGGCACCGCTCTTCGAACGGGCGCTCGCGATCTACCACGCGATGGGTGCGCTGCCACTCGAGCTGTGGGCGGTGAACGCGCTCGGGACGTTGTATCTGAACCAGGGCCGGCTCGACGAAGCGGATTCGGTGCTGACCCGCGCGCTGCCATGGGCCCTGCGCTCACCGGATCCGGAGGTGCGTGCCCGTGCGCTCTGCCAGATGGGGGTCCTGCGACGCACGCAGAACCGTCTCGGCGAAGCCGAGGCCCTCGGACGGCGGGCGGTGGCCGGGACCGACTCGCTGCGCCCGCAGGGGATTCCGAGCCTGGTCCTGCCCCTGGTGGGCACACTCGAGCGCATGGGGCGGCTCGAGATGGCGGTGGCGCTCCTCGATTCGCAGCTGGTGCGTGTGGGCGGACGGCTGACCCCGGCCGGACACGGGTCGCTCACGTTTCGGAGGGCGGTGCTGTTGCGCAAGCTGGGACGCCCGGAGGAGGCCCTGGAGCCGCTGCGGGCCGCGGCGGCCACCATGCTCGGGGGCGCGGGTGGCAACCAGGGCGCGCAGCAGCTGCTCGACCTCACCGAGCTGGCCCGCTGCTACAGCGACTTGGGTGAGCGTGACTCGGCGCTGGTCTGGTACCGGCGCATCGCGGCGCAATGGGAGTCGTGGCGCGGCACCACGTCGGATGCGCGCTGGCGCGAGACGTACGACGACTTCTCGCGCCGGTTCAGCGGCGAGTACGCGGCGGCGCTGCTCGACACCGGTCGTGCCGCCGGGTCCGAAACACGGGCCCGCGAGGCGTTCGACGCGCTGCAGCGCTTTCGTGCCCGCACCCTCGCCGAGCGCATCTCCGCCCCCGGCTCGGACGCGCCACCGACGCTGGAGATCGTCGACTCACACGCGGCCCAGCGCTCCCTCGCGCCCGGCGAGCTGCTGATGGACATCCACGCGACGGGTGACACCACCTTCGTGTTCGTCCTCACCAGCGGCGTCATCCGTGCCTATGGTCTGCGCGCCGCCGGATCGCTGGTGCCGCGTCTGCGGCGTCTGCGTGACGCCGCCGCCGATGCCACGACCGATCCCCACACGCTCGCCGATGCCTCGGCGATCCTGGGTGGCGAGATGCTCGGACCCGCCGCGGACCTGATCGCGACCGCGCGCCGGGTGGTGATCGCCGCCGGACCCGTGGCCCAGTATCCATTGGAGCTGCTCACCGCGCCGGGAGCGGTCCACTCCCTGATCCACGACCGCGAATGCGCGTGGGTGCCCTCCGCCGCGCGGCTGGCCGCAAGCCGGCAGACCCGTCCGCGCGCTCGACCACGCGCGATCCTGGCGGTGGCGACATCGGGTCCGGCGACCGAGGCCATTCCCGGCGCGGAGCGCGAGGCGGTCTGGCTCACCGGGCGATTCGCGGCCAGCGACCGGATGTCCGAGGTCACCCGGCGACCCGCGGCGGTCGTCGAGTCGTGCGCCGCCGGCTACTCGGTGCTCCACATCGCCGCCCACACCCGCTCGGGTGGCACCCGGCCATGGCAGGACGCGATCCGGGTGAGCCGGACCGGATCCGACACGGACTGGCTCACCGCCGCGCAGATCGCCCACATGAGACGGATCCCGCCGTTGTGCGTGCTCGCCGGATGCGCATCGCTCGGTGACCGGGTCGGATGGGGCGAGACCATGGACGGACTGGCGACGGCGTGGATCGCGGCCGGAGCACGGGCGGTGATCGCCACGCGCTGGGCGGTCGACGACGAGGCGACGTCGGTCCTGATGCGCGCCTTCTACACCCGTTTGGCGCGTGGCGAGACGGCCGGGGCGGCACTGCGCGAAGCCCAGCTCAAGCTCGGCGGACAGAGCCGCTTCGCGCATCCGTACTACTGGGCGGGTGTCCTTCTGCTCGGCGATCCGGACATGCGGGTGTCGCTCAAGGAGCGGCACGGGAGCGTGGCGTCGGCCGGTTCCGCGACTCCAGGTCATCGGTAGTCCGGGTCGCGGGACCCGAAATGCCGGCAGGGGCGGGAGATCGGGTGATGGCGCTTCTCCCGGTGACGACCACCCGGTAGCATCGTTCTCATGATGAAGGACGATGAGCCGGATGCCCTGGACGAATCGCTGGTGCTGACCTTCCAGCGCGACCCGGATGGCGCCCCCGGGCGCCGGGCGGCGACGATGCTGCTCGCGCGCTGGCAGGGCCGTGCCTTCGGCTGGGCGTACCGGTTCGCGGGGGAGCGCGAGCAGGCCCTCGATCTGGCGCAGGAGTGCCTCATGAAGGTCTATCGGGCGTTGCCGGACTACCAGTTCCGGGGGAAGTTCTCCGCCTGGGTCTTCACCATCGTTCACAACACCTGTCGTGACTACGCCCGGGGCCGGCGACGCTTCGAGCGGGACGACGTGGATCTCGACACGCTGGTCTCGCCGGTGCGCGGCCCGGAAGAGCTGCTCGAGAGCGGGGACCAGCAGCGCCGGATCTCGGCGCTCATGTTCAGCGCGCTGGATCCACACGAGCGCATGGCGCTCTGGATGCGGGCGCACGACGAGATGGGCGTGGACGAGATCACCCGGGTCCTCGGTCTCGCGGGCGCATCGGGGGCGCGTGGCGTGCTCCAGAGCGCCCGACGCAAGCTCCGTGCGGCCCTCGCCGACGCCGAACAGGGACCACGACCATGACTCACGACGAGCTGACCCCGGACGAGTTCGCGCGTTTGCTCGCGCTGCCCGAGGACCATCCCGACCGGCGCCGCGTGAGCGGCACGCCGGACTTCGAGACGCGTCTCCGGCTCCACCAGCAGTTCGTGTCGGGGGATCCCATCGCGTTGCCCGACGAGACGCGGGCCGCGGCCGAGCGCGAGCTGGGCGAACGCCTGGCGCGCTCCCTCGCGACGGCGGATCCGCCGCGTGCGGGCGGCGCCGGCGCTCCGGAGAAGCGCGACGAGAGCGATCTGGGAGCCACACGACGCACCGTCACGCGCGGCCGCTTCCCGGTCCGCCACCGGGTCGCCCTCTGGGCGCTGGCGGCCACGCTGATCGTGGTGGCGACCGCCACCTGGGTGGTCACGCGTCAGCCGGTGAGCCGGGCGGTCCGCGGCGCGCCGGTGAGCGGTGGCATCGTGATGGCCGAGCCGCGCCCCAGCGCCGGAGCGCTCGATCTCGAATGGTCCCCGGCCCCCGGGGCGGATCGGTACGTGCTCGTGTTCTACGGCGCGGACCTGAACGAGATCACCCGCGTGGAGGGATCGGCGGCGCCGCGCATCACGCTGCGTGCGGACGCGCTGCCCGCCGGGCTCGCACACGGGCAGGAGCTGCTGGCCGGCGTCATCGCCATGCGGAACGGGGATCCCATCGCGGAGTCGAAGCCGCGGTCGCTGCGGATCCCCTAGGCTCCGTTCGAGAATGTACGGCGAGCGCGCGAGGCCGTTCGCGACTCCACACTCGGGCGGATCGTGAAACGGTCGGGTGCCGGGCGGAGATCCGGCATCGGACACAGCGGGGGCCGGCACTCGCGAGCCGGCCCCGAGCTTTCCCCATCTGGATTCTGGATGCAGTTCGTCACCCGTTCGCCCGGGCGCCCCGCGGGTGCTCGTTCCCAGCAGTCCGGCGCGCGGGTCGCAGGACGGTCCCCCTGCTCGCGCGTCTCATCCCCGAGACGCGCGAGCAGTCGGTTACTTCAGCTCGGCCAGGTGATACAGCCGTTCGACGTTCTTCTGGGTCCACTCCTTGAGCTTCGCGAGGTCCCCCTCGCGCCCGGGTCGCGCGACGAACCGGCCGCTCGCCGGATCCTTCATCACCAGATGCGTGAAGCGGCGCTGCAAGCCGAGGAACTCCTCGATCGCCGGTCGCTCCGCGACGTCGAGCGCACAGTCCTTGACCGACCCGCCCTTGCCCTTCTCCCAGGTGAACACCGGGAACACCCCGGTCTGGGCGCCGAGCGTGGCGATATGAACGGTCTCGCCGTCCTCGAACTTCCAGCCGCTGATACACGGCGCGGGCACGAACACCACCGCGGTGCCGTCGCACTCGAGCGCCCGCTCGAAGGTGCGGTTGTAGAGCTTGCCATGGGCCGGGCTCACCTGCGCCACCATCCCGGCCCCGGCCGCGATCGCCAGATGCACGTAGTCGAGCGGTGGCTGGAGGTTGCCGGGATGCCCCGGTCCGGTGGGGGTGGTGCTGGTGTCGGCGAACGGCGTGGTGGCGGGGCTGTACTGGAAGCCGGTGTTGGCGAAGATCTCGTTCACCAGCACGGTGATCGTGACCCGCGCCCGCCGGTGGATGGTGTGGAGCAGCGCGCGCAGACCGATCGCCAGCGCGCCGCCGTCACCGGACGCCGAGATCACCTGGATCGGCGTCTTGAGGGCGCCCATCTCGGTGAGCACGTCGGCCACGTCGCGCACCGATTCGGCCAGCGTGGGCGCCGATTCGAACACGTTGTGGAGGATCGAGAAGCTGCGCGCGTAGTCGTCGGGGGGCGCGTCACCGCGACCCCACGCCACCACGTTCGGGTAGAACAGGGTGGAGACCTCGGCACAGCTGGTGCCGATGGAGAACACCGTCTTCACGCCGTTGTCGGTCACGCGGCCGATGTTCTGGAACGCGACCGCCTCCATGCAGCCCGGGCACAGCGTGGAGCCGGGCCGGAAGCAGCTCTCGCGGGTCGCGATCTCCTTGTAGCCGCTCATAGCGTCATCCCTTCGTGGAACACCGCGTAGGGGGGGACCGGGTGACCGGCCAGCGCGTGGGCCGCCTGGTCGAGCATGCGCTCCCAGGTGGCCTCGGAAACATCCGCGCCACCGAGACCGGCGAACGCGCTCACCACCTTCGGTGGTGCGTCCAGGTCGCTCAACGCGTCCACCACGTCGAGTGTCAGGTGTCCACGCCCCATGTGGTGCGCCTGGTTCACCACCAGCACCACCCGCGCCTTCTTGAGACGCTCGCGCACGGCCTCGCGCGGGAACGGACTCAGAAGCCGCATCGCGATGCCGGCGGTGCTCAGACCGTTCTTGCGTCCCCATGCCTCGCGCACCGCGTCGAAGGTGCCGAAGTCGGGACCCATGCTGACCAATGCGACGTCCACCGGTCCGTCACCGAACCCGACCGCGTCGAAGAAGCTCAGACCCGGCCGGCCAAAGTGGTTCTCGAAGCTGGCGCCGATCCGCGGCAGCAGCTCGAGCACCTTTTCGTAGCGCCGCTTCTGCGCCACCTTGAAGCCCTGGAAGTGACGCGACGTGACACAGTTGCCGAACGCGGTGTCGCCGTTGATCAGACCCGGCAGCGGACACGGCGCCAGCCACTTGTCCTGCCAGGCGTGGATCTCGACATCGGGCTCCACCACCAGACGCGCGTTGCGATGGCTGTCCTTGATCCCGTAGAAGCCCGGCATGGTCGGGGTGAGCACCTCGGGGTGCATGCCCAGCACCGGGGCCTGGATCACGGTGTCGTAGATCTGCTGTTTGCCACGCGCCGCGATCTGGATCATGCCGTCGTCCCGGTGGGCGAAGGTGTCCGAGGGATCCCCCTCGATGCAGAGAGGGAAGTTCGCGGTGGCGCGGTACACGTTGATGATCATGACGTTGCCGAGACCCGACGCCCCCAGCGAGCGGGTGGTCTCGGTCATGTGATCAAGACCGACCGAGCTGGTCGCGGTCGGGAAGATCAGGTCGCGACAGGCGCTCGCCGCCGCCACCATGTAATCCGCCACCGCGTGCTCGGCCTCGAGCAGCTTGACCCGCTTGAGCGTCGCGGGATCGGACGCCAGTCTCGCCGCCACGGTCTCGATCCACTTGGTCGAGGGCGTGATCGGGAAGCCGGGATAGATGATGCAGCGCCACATCTGCAGCGTGGCGATCGCGGCCGCGGTGTTGCCGTCGGCGGTGAGCTCCTCACGTCCCTCGTACAGCGCGTGGTGCGCGGCGCGGACACGCTCGAGATCGATGACGTCGGGATACATCTCGCCCGACGGCGTGCCGACGTGCCGCATCGGTGTCTTCATGCCCTCGGTGGCGCTCATCGGACTGGCACCTCCTCCTCCTGCCAGTGCTCCTCGTAGGGCGCCGACTTGAACAGGTGCTCGGGACACACCGCGATGCACTCCTGGCAGAGCTTGCAGAACTGGCTGACGTCGGCCCCGCTCACCTTGACGCCGAGCTCGGCGTGGGGCGTGAAGCGGATGATGCCCTCGGGGCAGTTGGTGATGCAGTGCGCGCAGCCGTTGCACGCGTCGTTCGGGTCCTCGAAGCGCAGCCGGAAACCGCTCGGCGCGAAATCGGCGGTGCGGTTCTTATCCGAGAGCCGCAGTGCGGTCTGTGCGCCGATCGGCAGCTCGCCGTAACCGGCGAACGGCACCGCTTCGTGGTCGGCGGCGCCGGCGTAGTCGTAGACCCCGGTCTCGACCGCCTGGAACGAGGCGAGCAGGGCCTCCCGGTTGCGCGCCAGCACGATGTCGGGCACGTGGCGCTTCTTCAGCATCTTCAGGAACGAATCCACCACCTCGTCGCGCTCGAATCCACCGAGCGCGGTGGCCACCGCCACGTACGCCGACACGTTGCCGATCGGCGCCTTCAGATACTTCTGACCGATGTCGTCGCCGGCGATCGTCATCACGCGTCCGGACAGCTTGAAGTGACGCGCGGTCGCCTCGGGCGTGTGACGGGTGTTGAGCACGAACGTGCCGCCCAGGGGCACGCCCTGCGCGAAGTCGACCGTGCGGGCCGCCACTTCGTCCATGAGCAGGACCACCGACGGCCTCGTCACCTCGCACGCCGCGCGCACCGCGCGGCGGCTCACCCGCAGGAACGACCGGATGTTGGCGCCGCGACGGGCGCTGCTGAAGAACGGCCATTCCTGCACATGCGCTTCGGGGTCGCGCAGAAGCAGGTTGGCGAGACTCTGGAACGCGAGCACCAGCCCGCCACCGGCCTTGCCGTCGCCGCGGAGCTCGAGCACGGATTCACGCAGCAATTGGCGGGGATCAAGGGTGTCCATGTCCTCCTCATTTCTTCCAGAGAATGGCGTGACCCGGACAATCCGTCATCTGTTGCTGCAACTTTGGCAGGAGCGACTCGTCAACGTCGGTGTTGTACGCCTCCGCGACCTCCTCGCCGTCCGCCTTCCGGAACGCCATCGGCAGGAACTTGATGCAGTCACCGCATTCGGTGCAAAGGTCTGCGTCCACGTAGAATTCGGGCACCTTTCCCATCCTCTCCTCCTCCTCGTGTGTGGGCCGGATGACCCCACGGGGACCGGGTCACCCCGGGACGCTTGCATCGAATATGCAAGGTAACGGCCAGCGATACGACCGCCCCGCCGCAGGGGCGGCCAGGGTCCATTCGTCCACCGGGGGTGCCCGATGCTCCGCTCCGACCCCGCCGCCCGCCCGCTGCCGGCAGGCGTGCGTGACCCGTTGTCCCGCCGCCGCTTCCTCGCCCGGTTGGGATTGCTGACCGGCGCGGCGGTGGTGGCTCCGCTCGCGTTGCGGTCGCGTGGCGGCCGCCCCGAGACCGTGCAGGCCGGCCGCGCGGCGCTCGGCACCTGGATGCGGGTGGCGGTGCGCGACGCCGATCCGGCGCGCGCCCGGCGCGCCATCGAAGCGGCGTTCGCGGCGGTGCGCCGGGTGGACGCCGAGATGAGTGTCCACCGCGCCGACAGCCAGCTCTCGAGCGTGAATCACGCCGCCGGGCGTGGCGCGGTGCGGGTGGACGAGTCGCTGCGACGGGTGGTCACGATCGCCCTCGACGCGACGCAGCGGAGCGGCGGCGCCTACGACATCACCGTGCTGCCGCTGATGCGACTCTACGGCTTCTACGATTCGGGTCGCTCGACACCGCCGACTGCGCGCGAGGTCGACGCCGTGCTCGGACGCATGGGCTCGCGCGAGGTGCGCCTGGACGACGGCGCCGGCACGCTGGCGCTGATGCGAGCCGGGTCCGGGATCGATCTCGGCTCGATCGGCAAGGGCTGGGCGGTGGACCGCGCGGTGGACGCGATTCGCGCGCAGGGCGTCGGTTCCGCGCTGGTGGACCTGGGTGGCAACGTGTACGGACTCGGCACCCCCGAGGACGGTGGCGCCGGCTGGACGGTGGGGGTGTTCCATCCGGTCACCGGTGCCCTCGACCACACCTTCGTGCTGCGTGACGCCGCGGTGGCGACGAGCGGGGACAGCGAGCAGACGCACACGCTGGGGCCACTCACGGTGGGGCACCTGTTCGACGCGAAGCACGGCGTGCCCGCCAACGGCCATCTCAGTGCCAGCGTGATGGCGAAGACCGGGGTCGAGTCGGACGTGATGTCGACCACCGCGTTCGTCCTGGGTCCGGACCGCTTCCGGGGATGGCCGGGCGCGCTCGAGACGCGCTACATCGGGTGAGCCCCCCGTGAGCGCCACGCTCCACACCTTCTCGCGCGGCGGGATCCACCCGCGCACCCACAAGGACCTGACCGCGTCGACCCCGATCGCGACGGTGGGTCCGCCCCCCGAGGTCTGGCTGCCGTTGTCGCAGCACATCGGCGAGCCCGCGGTGCCGTGCGTGCAGAAGAACGACCTGGTGAAACGCGGACAGAAGGTGGCCGAGGCCGCGGGTAGTGGCGTGCCCATTCACGCCTCGATCTCGGGCAAGGTGCGCCCGCTCGACAAACGGCCGCATCCGACACTGGTGAGCGCGCCCAGCATCATCATCACCGGCGACGGCACGATGACCGAGCTGGAATGGACCGAGGATGCGGGATGGCGCGGGCTGCCACGCGACGAGATGCTGGCGCGCATCCGCGACGCCGGCATCGTCGGTCTGGGCGGCGCCGCCTTCCCGACCTGGCGCAAGCTGTCGCTGCCACCGGACGTGAAGGTCGACACCCTGGTCATCAACGGCGCCGAGTGCGAGCCGTATCTCACCTCGGATTTCCGCACCATGCTGGAGCAGCCGCTGGCGGTCGTCGATGGCGCGTTCGCGATGGCGGGCATCGTCGGTGTGAAGCGCGTGCTGGTCGGGGTCGAAGTGGACAAGCGGGCGGCGATCGCGCCGCTCGAGGCGGCGGCGCGCGCGGTCCGGCGCGACGGCATCACGCTCGAGGTGGTGCCGTGCGAGGTCCGTTATCCGCAGGGGGCCGAGAAGCAGCTGGTCGAGTCGCTCACCGGTCGCCGGGTGCCGGCACGCGCGTTGCCCACCGCGGTCGGCGTGGTGGTGCAGAACGTCGCCACCGCGGTCGCGGTCGTCGACGCACTGCGCTGGCGGAAGCCGCTGATGGACCGCGTCGTCACCGTGACCGGGGACGGCGTGCCGACGCCGCGCAACCTGCGGGTGCCGTTGGGCACGCTGCTCTCGCATCTGGTCCAGGCCTGTGGCGGTCTCGAAGAAGGCGTCACCCGGGTGATCGCCGGCGGGCCGATGATGGGCCGGGCCCTGCCGAGACTCGACCTGCCGGTGGTGAAGGGTCTCAACGGTCTGGTGCTGCTCAAGGGTCATGGACCGCTCGAGGACGGCTACGGTCCCTGTATCGCGTGCGCGCGCTGTCTGGAGGCCTGCCCGCTCGGTCTCGAGCCGGACCAGGTGAGTGTGCGTGTCGAGGCGGGACACACGCTCGACAGCGCGCCGTTCGGGGCGCTGGACTGCTACGAGTGCGGCTCGTGCTCGTACGTGTGCCCCTCCGGACGCCCGCTGCTCCAGTTCATGCAGGTCGCCAAGGCGGCGCTCCGACGCGCCGGCGAGCTGAGGATCGCGACATGAGCGAGACCACCCGTCCGCCGTTCGTGGTCGCGCCCGGCCCGCACGTGCACGTCGAGGAGAGCACGGCGCGGATCATGTGGTGGGTGAACGGCGCGCTCGCGCCGGTGACCGCGTGGGGCGTCGCGGTGTTCGGGCTTCCGGCGCTCGTGGTGGTGACGTCGTCGGTCGCCGGCGCCCTCGGTGGCGAGGCGCTGGCCCAGCGCTGGCTCGGACGACGCCCCACGATCGGCGACGGCAGCGCGTTCTGCACCGGGCTGCTGCTCGCGCTCACCCTGCCGCCACGCCTGCCCTGGTACGCGGCGCTGCTCGGCGGGTTGTTCGCGATCCTGATCGGCAAGAGCATCTTCGGCGGGCTCGGCTTCAACCTGTTCAACCCGGCGCTGATCGGACGGGCGTTCCTGATGGCCAGCTTTCCGCTCGCGATGACCGCCGGGTGGAGCGCGCCGCGGCCGTGGTTCGCCGCCCCGCTCGACGCGGTCACCACCCCGACCCCGCTGGCGGTACTCCGCGAGCACGGCTTCTCCGCGGCGCTGGCCGCCGCCTCGACACACGGCAGCCCGTGGACCGCGCTGCTGGTGGGCATGCGACCGGGCTCGATCGGCGAGGTGAGCGTGGTGCTGGTGGCGCTCGGCGCCGCGGTGCTGCTGGCACGCGGCATCATCCGGCTCACCATCCCGCTGTCGTTGTTCGCGGGGTTGGCCCTGGTGACGCTGCCCACCGGTCACGTCGGTCTGCACCTGGCGAGCGGCGGTCTGTGGCTGGGCGCCTTCTTCATGGCCACCGACTACGTGACCTCGCCCAACACCCGTGGCGGTCAGATCGCCTTCGGGCTGGTGA
>JBIOKD010000084.1:0-11237 GCA_044451485.1 Candidatus Eiseniibacteriota bacterium
CGACACGGTCCGGGTCGGTCAGCGCGTGCTCACCTCGAGTCTGTCGCGTCGCTACCCGCGTGGGATCCCGGTGGGTGTGGTCACCTGGCTGGGTCGCGACCCGAGCGGACTCATGCAGGCGATCGAGATCGCGCCGGCGGCTCGTCTGTCGCGGCTCAGACACGTGTTCCTGGTTCCCGGCCCGGGTCCGGTGCCGACCGGGCCGCCCTCACCCGGGGCGCGTCCATGAACGGGTGGCGGAGGCCGGTATGCGGGCGTTGATCGCGTTCGTCGGTGCGATGGTGGTGGTGCTGCTGCTGCGCTCCACCGCGCTCTCGGCCTTCGCGGCCTGGGCGGTCGTGCTCGACGCGCTGGTGTTCGCCACCGTGGTGTGGTCGCTGCGTCACGGGCCGGCGTGGGGGGCGTCGTTCGGATTCGCGCTCGGTCTGGCCGCGGACCTGGACGCGGCGCACTGGCTCGGCCGGCACGCGCTGGTGCTGACCCTGATCGGCTACGCGGTCGGCCGTCTGGCCAGCACGCTGGTGCGCGAGAGCGCGCGCACCCAATTCGCGCTGCTGGTGGCCGCCACCCTGGTGCACCAGACCTGGTCGGGGCTCTTCGAGCTCACCTCGTGGTCGACATGGCCCTACCTGGCGTTGCGCACCGTGCTCTCCACCCTGGCGAGCGCCGCGCTCGGCACCGTGTTGTTGACGGTGGCCGGGCGGCTCTCGAGCGGGCCACTCTTCGGCAATGTCTCGATCCAGCCCGGCCAGACGCGCTAGGGAATCCCGCGCCGCGGTGATGGCGCTGGTCGCCGGCGCCGGCTTCGCGCTGGTGGCGGTGGGGTTGCTGCGTCTGCAGGTGGTCGAGCACGAGGACTGGAAGCGGCTGTCGGAGGAGAACCGGGTCCGGCTCGAGGTGCTGCGCGCGCCGCGCGGGGCGATCTTCGACCGTCACGGTGTGCTGCTCGCCGACAATCGTCCGAGCTTCAACATCGTCTTCCGGCCGTCACCGGCCGAGAGTCTGCAGCGTGTCCGCGCGACGGTGGGCTCGGACTGGGTGCGACGGGTGGGGGGGCTGGTGGGCCTCGACACCACGCAGGTGCGAGCGCTGGTGCTGCAGGCCAATCGCACCGGCCAGACCGCACTGCTGCGTCACGGCGCGCCGTTCGAGGTGCTGGCGGCGGTCGAGGAGACGCGCGCCGACCTGCCCGGTCTCGAGGTGCAGATCGAGCCGATGCGCAGCTATCCGCACGGCACCCTCGCCGCCCACCTGCTCGGCTACGCCGGTCAGATCAACGAGGTCGAGCTCGACTCGCTCTCCGACTCGGGGTACCAGCTCGGCGATCTGATCGGGCGCGCCGGGGTGGAGCGCAGTTACGAGGAGGTGCTGCGGGGTCGCGACGGCGCGGAGTTCGTGGTGGTGAACGCGATGGGGAAGCGGGTCTCGACGCTGGGGAGCACGCCGCCACGGGCGCCGGAGGCGGGTCACGACGTGACCCTCACCATCGACCTGCGCGTGCAGCAGGCCATGGAGCTGGCGATGGCCAAGGTCGATCGCGGTGCCGCGGTGGCGATCGACCCACGCGACGGCGGCATCCTCGGCATGGTGAGCCGACCGGTGTTTGATCCCAACGAGTTCTCGCAGGGCATCACCTACGCGCGCTGGCGCGAGATGTCGGAGGGCGACGCGTTTCCGCTGCTCAACCGGGCCATCCAGGGCGCCTACCCGCCGGGCTCGACGTTCAAGGTCGTCACCATGCTCGCCGGGCTCGAGGCGGGGGTGGTCCGTGCCGACACACACATGGCGCCGTGCACCGGTGGCTACTTCTTCGGTGGCCGCGTGTTCAACTGCTGGAACAAGAACGGCCACGGCTCGCTCGACCTGATCAGCGCCCTCGAGTTCTCGTGCGACGTGTACTTCTACCAGCTCGGGCCTCGGGTCGGTCTGCCGCATCTCGAGGCGGCGGCCCGAGCCCTGGGGTTCGGTGGCCGCACCGGCATCGACCTGCCACAGGAGCGCAGCGGCCTGGTGCCAAGCGTGGCGTTCTACGAGAAGCGCTTTGGCAAGGGTCACAATCGTCCCGGTCAGATGCTCAACCTTGCGATCGGCCAGGGGGAGCTGCTGGTCACCCCGCTCCAGCTCGCGCTGATGGCGGCGCAGGTCTCGATGAACGGACGTCCGCTGCGTCCACACGTGGTGAGCAGCATCGGCGGAGTCGGACCCGAGCGGCCGGGACATGCGCCGCAGACCGGCTTCGTCACCAGCGCTGCCAACTGGGAGACGGTGCACCGCGCCATGCAGCTGGTGGTGGACGGCGGCACGGGGACCGCGTCGCGGGTGCCCGGGGTCCCGGTCGCCGGCAAGACCGGCACCGCGCAGAATCCACACGGTCGGGACCACGCGGTGTACCTGTGCTACGCGCCCGCCGACGACCCCAGGATCGCGATGGCGTTCGTGATCGAGAACAGCGGGCATGGCGGTAGCGTGGCGGCGCCGATGGCGGGCGCCATCCTGCGCACGCTGTTCGCCCCCGACACCACCCACACCCTGATCCTGATGCACGAGATATCACCGGCCGACACGGCATCGGCGACCCATGGCGACTAGACTCGACTGGCGTCTCGCCTTCGCCGCACTCGGGCTGCTGGTGATCGGGCTCGCCACGGTGTACAGCGCCACCTCGGTGCCCGGCATGCACCACGGCCTGTGGGTGAAGCAGGCGCTGTGGCTGGGCGTGGCGCTGGTCGCCGCCTACGTCGCGGCCGGGATCCACTACCGCGTCTACGAATCGCTCGCCTATCCGCTGTATGGGATATCGCTGGTGCTGCTCGCCGCGGTGCTCGTGGTGGGCACCAGCGCGATGGGGGCCAAGCGGTGGATCGATCTCGGACCACTGCGATTCCAGCCGTCGGAGATCGCCAAGATCGCGACGGTGTTCGTGCTGGCGCGCCGCTTCGACCAGCCCGATCTCGACCTGACCCGGTTCCGCGCCTGGTTCCCGGCGCTGCTCATCGTGCTGGTGCCATTCGCGCTGGTGGCCCGCGAGCCCGATCTGGGCACCTCGCTGGCGTTCCCGGTGATGCTGGTGGCGATGTACTTCTGGGCCGGCATGCCACTTGGTCAGCTGGCGCTCGGTCTGTCACCGGTGCTCAACGTGGCGTTGTTCTTCGTGACCCACTCGTTGTGGTGGTTCGGCGGTCTGTTCGCGGTCATGCTCGGTCTGGTGCGTCCGCGGCTGCCGGTGCTGCTGGTGTTCCTGTTGTTGAACGGCGCGGTGGGCTGGGCGGTGCCACACCTGTGGGACCACATGCACGACTACCAGAAACGCCGGATCGAGACCTTTCTCGACCCGGGCAACGACCCGTACGGATCCGGCTATCAGATCATCCAGTCGAAGATCGCGATCGGCTCCGGCGGAACGGCCGGAAAGGGCTATCTCAAAGGGTCGCAGAAGGCGCTGGCGTTCCTGCCGATGCGTCACACCGACTTCATCTACTCGGTGGTGGGCGAGGAATTCGGTCTGCTGGGCACGTTGACCGTGGTGCTACTGTACGCGGTGGTGATCCTGCGCGGATACCGTCTGGCCGCCATCGCGCGCAACGGCTTCGCCAGTCTGATGGCCGCGGGGGTGGTGTCCGCGCTCTTCTACCACATCATGGTGAACATGCTGATGACCATCGGCTGGGCCCCGGTCACCGGTCTGCCGCTGCCGCTCCTGAGCTACGGGGGGACGGCGTTGATCGTCAACTGCGTCCAGCTGGGTTTGTTGCAGAACGTGGCCGTGCGCCGACAGGAGTTCTGACCGATGCATCCCGAGATCGTCCACTGGGGCTGGCTCCACATCCGCTCGTACGGGCTGATGCTGGCCCTGGCGTTCCTGGTCGGCACGTTGCTCGCGCTCCGCGAGGCGGCACGATTGCATCTGGACGAGGACCGCGTGGTCAACGTGATCCTGGTGGTGCTCGTGTCGTCGGTGCTGGGCGCGAGGGCCCTGTACGTGCTCGAGCACGTCGGCGAGTTCAAGCGCCAATGGTCCGGCATGCTGGCGGTCTGGCAAGGGGGTCTGACCCTCTACGGCGGGGTGGTGGCCGGAACGCTGGGCGGACTCCTGGCGGCGCGCCGGTTCGGGCTGCCGATGTGGACCCTCGCCGACGCGCTCACCCCGTCGTTCGCGCTGGGGACCGCCTTTGGCCGGGTGGGTTGCTTCCTCAACGGCTGTTGTTACGGTCACCCGACCTCGCTGCCATGGGGGGTGCGATTCCCGTCCGATTCGTTCGCGGCGCTCGAGTTCGGGGACACACCGGTGCACCCCTCGCAGCTCTACTTCGCCGCGGCCGGTCTGGTCCTGTTCGTCGCCGCCTGGTGGGGACGCACCCGGGCGCGTGTGCCGGGCATGCTGTTCTGGTCGTTCCTGCTCGCGTTCGCCCTATTGCGCATCCCGCTCGACATGACCCGCGCGTACGAGAGCGGCGCGGTGCTGGCGCGCGTCGGTCCTTTGGCGGTGACCGAGAGCCAGTTCACCAGTCTGGCGCTGGTGCTGTTCGCGGCGCTCATGCTGATCCGTCTGCGTCGCGAGGCGGCGGCGGCGGTCGCGTGAGCGGCGACTGGGCGCTCGCCGTCCTCGGCGATCCGCTCGTCTTCACGCGCTCGCCGGACCTCCACCGCGCCGGTCTGGCGGCGCTCGGTCTCGAGGGCCGGTCCGAGGCGCTCCGCACGCCGGTCACCGGTCTGCGGGCGCGGCTGGGCGAGCTGCGCCAATTCGGCTTTCGCGGCGCCAATCTCACCCACCCGCTCAAGAAAGCGGTGCTGCGCTATCTCGATCACATCTCGGACACGGCACGTCGCGCCCGTTCCGTGAACACCATCGGGTTCGCCGAGGACGGCACCTGGGGCGACACCACCGACGGCCGCGGCTTCGTCGATCTGCTCGTGAGTCTGGGACGCGATCCGGTCACCGAGCGGATGCTGTTGTTCGGTGGCGGTGGAGCGGCGCGCAGTCTGGCTGTGGCCCTCGCCGACGCCGGTTGCACGCGGCTCACCGTCGCGGTGCGGGATCCGCGTCGTTCCGGTCTCGATTGGGCGGGTGTGCCCCAGGCCGTCCTGGTCCCGCTGGGCACGAGTGGCGAAGCCGGCCGGCTGACCGATGACGTCACCGTGGCGGTCAATTGCACGCCGCTCGACGACGCGACCGGCCCGTGTGCACCCTCCGCCATGCGATCCGACGTGATGGTGATCGACCTGGTCTACGGCCGCGAGATCTCGTCGTGGACGGCCGCCGCGCGCGCGGCGGGGATGACCGCGTACGACGGACTCGGACTCCTGGTCTTTCAGGCGCGCCGCTCGATCGAGCGCTGGACCGGACAGCCGGTGCCGGTGGAGCCGCTGACGCGCGCCGTGGGATGGCCGCGGTGAGCGCCGGGACACGGACGCCGGTGCCCGACGCGGCCATCGCGGGGCGCCGGGTCACACGCGTGGTCGCCGATCTGGTCGCTTTCGCTCTGCCGTCGCGATGCGCCGGATGTGGTGGCGCGGCGCTTCCGGAGCGGGCGCTGTGCGCGGCCTGCGAGAGGCGCATCCCACCGGTCGGTACGCCGCTGTGCGTGCGTTGTCTGGCAGGCGAGCGCGCGCCGCACGGTTGTCATCGCCACCCCGCTCACCGCGCATGGGCCGCGTGGGTCTACGACGAGCGCGCGGCGGTGGTGGTGCATGCGCTCAAGTTCGAGGGTCGCACCCGGCTCGCGGCGCGGCTCGGCGAGACGATTGCGCGTGCGCTGCCGCCGGGCTACCGTCCCGACGTGGTGGCCGAGGTCCCGCTGCATCCGGCGCGGCGCCGGGAACGCGGGTTCGATCAAGCGGCACTCCTGGCCGACGCGGTGTCCCGCATGCTGGGGACGCCACGGGTGGCGGCGCTCCAGCGCCGCCGGGCGACCCGCGGGCAGTCGCGGCTGAGCGCCGCGGCGCGACGCGCGGAGATGGGTGGCGCGTTCGCGCTCCGCGACCCGCGCGCGTGGCACGGTCGACGGGTGCTGGTGGTGGACGACGTGCTCACCACCGGCGCCACGCTCGATGCCGCGCTCGCCCCGCTGGCGGCGGCCGGGGCCGAGACCACCTGCGCGGTGTTGTGCTGGGCCTCCTGACATGACCCATCTCCATATCCCCGACGGCGTGCTGCCGGTGTGGCTGTGGGTGACCGGCTGGCTGGTCACGCTGGTCCTTCTGTGGCGGAGCGGGCGACACGCGACGACGCAGACCATCGCCTACCAGGGAGCGCTCGGCGGGCTCATGCTGGCGGCGATGTCGCTGCCCCTCGGACCATTCGAGTACCACCTGTCGCTGGCCGGGCCGGTCGGCGTGCTGATCGGACCGGGAGGCGCGTTCCAGATCGCCTTCGTGACCAGCGCGATCCTGGCGCTGTTCGGACACGGCGGGCTCACGGTGATCGGTCTCAACACGATCATCATCGGATTGGCCTCCACCGGCGCATGGTTGGCGTTTCGCGTGCTGGGTGCCCGTCTCAAACCGGCATGGGCCCTGGCGACCAGTACCGCCGTGGGACAGGTCGTGGCGGGCGGCGCGTGGTTCGCGGTGGTCGCGGTGGCGGCGCGACGCGGCACGCCCGGTGTCACCGGTGACGCGCACGCGCACCACGGGGTGCTGCTCGCGCTGGCGCTCCCGTTGTGGTTGCTCGGCACCGTGGTCGAGGCCGCGGTGGCGTGGGGGGTGGGACGCTTCCTGGCCCGCGTCCACCCGGGACTGCTCCCGCTCACCCCGGCCGCGACACGGGGGACACCGTCGTGATGTCGGCCCTGGCGCAGATCGACTACCAGGCCAGCACCGGCCGCAGCCCGTGGCATCGCGCCAGCGCGCTGTCCAAGCTGCTGCTGGCGCTGCTCCTCGTGGCCTCGGCGATCGCGGCGCCGTCGCTCCGGATGCTGCTCGCCATGCACGCGGTGGCGTGGCTCCTGGTGCTGACCTCGGGTCTGCCGCCGGCACTGGTGGCGGCGGCGGCGGGATGTCCGCTCGTGTTCACGGTCGTCTTCGTGCTGACGCGGTGGGACGGCACCTGGCTCACGCCGCTCATGCTCGTGCTGCGCCCGGTCACCGCCTCGCTCACCGCGGCGTGGCTCACCGGGACCACGCCCTACCCCGATCTGTTCGCGCCGATCTCGCGGGTGCTGCCACGGCACACCGGGGACAGCCTGTTCCTGACCTATCGCGCCCTGTGGGCGCTACTCGACCGCGCCGATCAAATGTGGCGCGCCCTGCAGCTGCGTGGCGGGCTGGCCGGACCGGCGCGTCGGCGCATGACGGTGGTCGGCGAGGGTCTCGGTCTGATGGTGGTGCACGGGTTCGAGCGCAGCCGCCGCCTGTACGCCACGATGCAGATCCGCGGCCACTCGGGCCGGGTGTGCGGGTGCCGGCACTGGGCGGAGCCGAGCGCGGCCGACCTGCTGGTGGCCGCCGCCGCGGTGCTGATCGGGGTCCTGCTCGTGTTCACGTGGGGGCGCCGATGAGGTGGGGGCACCGATGAGGTGGGGGAGCCGATGAGGTGGGAGCACCGATGAGCGAGCGACACGATCCGTCCCCGGGTCCCGGCGAGCCGATCGTCCGGGTGTCGTGTGTCCGGCACACCTACCCGGACCG
The DNA here is from genome assembly GCA_044451485.1 of Candidatus Eiseniibacteriota bacterium. GTDB lineage: Bacteria > Eisenbacteria > RBG-16-71-46 > RBG-16-71-46 > RBG-16-71-46 > JBIOKD01. The sequence goes on from JBIOKD010000084.1 coordinate 7,627, forward strand.
CACCATCGTGCACCTGTGTGGCCTCGATTTCGTCGTCGAACGCGGTCAGCGCGTGGTGATCCTGGGCCCCAACGGCTGTGGCAAGAGCACGCTCCTGTTCCACATCCTCGGTCTGCTCGAGCCACAGGAGGGCGAGGTGCAGGTGTTCGCCACCGATCCGGCCCATCACTTCAACCGCATCCGCGAGCGGGTCGGTGTGCTGTTGCAGAACGTGGACGAGCAGATCATTGCGCCCACGGTGTGGGACGACGTGTCGTTCTCGCCCCGCAACTATGGCTACCGGGACGAGGAGGTCGAGCGCATGGTGGAGCGCGCCCTCGAGCGGGTGGGGATCGCCCATCTGCGTCACAAGGTCTGTCACTACCTCTCGGGTGGCGAGAAGCGCAAGGTGGCGCTGGCCGGCGCGCTGGTGCTCGAGCCCGAGCTGCTGGTGCTCGACGAGCCGTTCGAGGGGCTCGATCCCGCCTCGCGCGCCGACCTGGTGGGGCTCCTGAACGAGCTGCACCGCGATCACGGCGTGACCCTGGTCACCGCGACCCACGACGTGAACGTGGTCAAGGCGATGGCCGACGTGGTGTACGTGCTGGTGCGTGGCGGCGAGATCGTGGCGCACGGTCCGCCCGACGAGGTGTTCCGGGATCCGCAGCTGCTGCGCAACAGCAACCTCGAGCCCCCGGTGCTCTCCGATCTGTTCCAGCGTCTCGAGCAGCAGGGTCTCGATCTGGGCCGGCCGCTGTCGGTCGAGGGCGCGGCCCGCACACTCGTCGAATGGGGTGCCCGTCAGACGCGCACCCCGCGACCCGCGCCACCGGCTGCGTCATCGACGGGCGCCCAGCCCAGCCTTCCGCTCGAGAGCCCGACCCCGCGTGGCGAGGGCGAGCCGCGATGAGCCGATTCGCGGTGCGCCGGCTCGCCGAGCCCCGATCCGTGGAGCGCCGGCCCGCCGAGCGCCGATCCGCGGTGCGCCGGCACGCGGAGCCCTGTCGATGAGCGGCGACCTGTTCGGCGGCGCCACGCCCCCCCGGGAGCGGGCCGCCAGCACGCCGCTGGCCGACCGGATGCGCCCGACCCGCTTCGACGAGGTGGTGGGTCAGGAGCACCTGTTCGCGGCCGGCTCGCCGCTGGCGCTCATGCGGGATGGCCAGCACCTGTCGTCGATGGTGCTCTGGGGGCCACCCGGCACCGGGAAGACCACGCTGGCGCGTCTGGTGGCCCAGACCGCGCACGTGCCATTCGTGGGCTTCAGCGCGGTGCTGTCCGGGGTGAAGGAGGTGAAGGAGACGATGGCCCGCGCCGCGCTCGAGCGCCGGCGCAGCGGGCGGCCGACCGTGCTGTTCGTGGACGAGATCCACCGCTTCAACAAGGCGCAGCAGGATGCGTTCCTGTCCCACGTCGAAGCCGGCGACATCGTGTTGATCGGCGCCACCACCGAGAACCCGAGCTTCGAGGTGAACGCGGCGCTGCTGTCACGCGCGCGGGTGCTGGTGCTCAGGGAGCTCAAGCCCGCCGACATCCGGGTCGTGCTCGAGCGAGCGCTCGCGGATCCGGAGCGTGGTCTCGGCGGCCGGGTGGCGGTCGACGAGGACGCACTCGATCTGCTGTCACAGGCCGCCGACGGCGACGCGCGGCGGGGACTCAACACGCTCGAGGTGGCCGCGGCGGCGGCGACCGGCCGCGCCTCACGCGGGGACACCGCCCGCATCACGCTCGAGGACGTGCGTCAGGCGCTGGCGCGGCGTCATCTGCGTTACGACCGCGCCGGCGAGGAGCACTACAACCTGATCTCGGCGCTGCACAAGTCGCTGCGTGACTCGGATCCACACGCGGGTCTCTACTGGCTGGCGCGCATGCTGGCGGCGGGCGACGATCCGCTCTATCTCGCGCGACGTCTGGTGCGCTTCGCCAGCGAGGACGTGGGCAACGCCGATCCGCAGGCACTGCCACTCGCGGTGGCGGCGTTCCAGGCCTATCACCAGCTCGGGAGCCCCGAGGGAGAGTTGGCGATCGCGCAATGCTGCGTGTACCTGGCCACCGCACCCAAGAGCAACGCGATCTACACCGGGTTCGGCAGGGCGATGGCCGAGGTCGAGGAGAGCGGCAGCCTGCCCCCGCCGCTGGTGATCCGCAACGCGCCGACCCGGCTCATGAAGGACCTCGGCTACGGGTCCGGGTACCAGTACGCGCACGACGAGGCGGGTGCCATCGCCGATCAGCAGCACCTGCCCGACGAGCTCGCGGGGAAGCGCTTCTACGAGCCCACCGACTACGGCTACGAGGCCGAGGTGGCGAAGCGCATGCGTGAATGGGAGCGGCTGATCGCGGAGAAGCGGGGCCAGCGCGGCGGTTGAGCACTCTCGCCGGTTCCGTGGTCGATCACCGGCGCGCTATCCCGAGTGTGGCGCGCACGACGGTGGCGAGTGTGGCGTTGGTGGCCAGCGTGCCGTCGCCGAACGCGGTCGCGCGACCGGTCCAGTCGGTGAACACGCCACCGGCCTCCTCGATGATCGGCTGGAGCGGCGCCGAGTCCCAGGGCTTCATCGCCAGGTCGAGCATCATCTCGGCGCGCCCGGTCGCCACCAGCAGGTAGCCCGCGGCATCACCCCAGGTGCGTGTGACACCCGCCCCGCGCGCGAGCGCCGCGAGACCGTCGGCATGCGCGCCGCGCACCAGTGCCACCGCGTCGGTGGCGAGGATCGTGGCGTCGGCGAGACGAGCGACCTCCGAGACACGGCATCGCGTGCCGTCGTGCCAGCAGCCCTCGCCCGGTCCCGCGACCAGACTCTCGTCGAGGGCCGGGAACACCGCGGCGCCTGCCAGCACACGATCGCCCTCGCACAGGGCCACCAGCGAGCCCCACAACGGCACGCCACGCACGAAGCTCTTCGTGCCGTCGATCGGATCCACGGTCCAGCGTCGTGGCGCATCCCCGCGCTCGAGCCCGAACTCCTCGCCCAGGATGCCGTCGGCGGGGAAGCGCCCGGCGATCCACTCGCGCGCCACGCGCTCGGCGGCCCGGTCGGCGAGCGTGACCGGCGAGCCATCCTCCTTGCGCTCGACCGCAAGCTCGCGGCGCCAGTGCCCGAGCGCCACCCGGCCAGCCAGCCGCGCGGCCTCGAGTGCCGCCTCCATCCACGTGGTGATGTCGCTCAAGCGGCCCCCGGACGCTCCGTTCCGCGGTCACGGCGGACGGACCGCGCACGCACGCCAAGCATCGAACCCTGAGGGGCGTACGCGCTCGCCCGGTCTCGGCGCCGCCGCGTCGGACCGTGGACGTTGACTCGTCCGTCCCCGACGCATAATCTAACTTGTTGCTCTTCAGGCTCCTAGGTACTCCGGCGGGATCGCCGGGCCAGGCCCACCACGGGGCCGGAGGTGTCATGCAGGAACAGGTCAGCCAGGTCATCGAGCAATTGCGCCCGGTTATTCAGGCCGACGGCGGCGACTTGGAGTTGCTGAGCGTCTCCACCGACGGGGTGGTGACGCTGCGCCTCAAGGGCTCGTGCACCGGCTGCGGTTCGGCCGCGGCCACGTTGCGCAGCGGCATCGAGCGGTGGATTCGTCGCAAGGTGCCGGGCGTGCGCGAGGTGGTGGCGGTCTGAGAGCGGCGCGCG
>JBIOKD010000085.1:0-11130 GCA_044451485.1 Candidatus Eiseniibacteriota bacterium
GCGGTATCGGTCCCGACGCGATGGCGGAGAGGCTCAGCAACCCGATCGGGACTGGGGTCGGTTGGATGTGGTCTGGCTGGTGGGGGGTCTGCGGTCGGCGGCCGGACGTGATCGGTCACCGTCGCCGCTGCCCCGTCCGCACCGACGCTCGATGGCGCGGAACCGTCCAGCTCATCGGTCGGCGGCCGCACCGCCGCGGACCGCCGGACGAGGCGGGTGGGCTCGCGAACCTGGCTCCGCTTCGCCCGCATCTTCCCGCGGCGCCCGTTCCGACCGTCGCCACCACCGCTCCTCCCGTCCCGAGCCCGACTCAGCACCCAGTCCAGCAGCTGCCCCAGCTCCGGCTCATCGCGACAGAGCCCCACCATGACCCGCTTGCCATAGCGAATCCGGTGTACGAGACCTGCGGCCTGCAAGGCCTGGAGGTGCCGGGTGGTGCAGGACTGGGAGAGCCCGACCGCCGCCGCCAGCTCGCTCACACATCGCTCACCGGACGCCAGCGCCACCACCATGCGATAGCGCGAGGCATCGCCGAGACAGGCCAGACGCTGCTGGAGCGGGGGTCCGATCATCATTGCATGGTCATGCATATCATTCCACGGCGTTGACCGCAAGCAGCGGCTCCGTTAGCTTCGCCGGGTCTGCGCCCGGCATCGTAAGAGGCCTCATGACCGCGCCACTTCCACTCCCCCCCGACACCGAAACGACGCCCCCCAGTCTCTACGGGCTGACCCGTGACGCGCTGGCCAGCCGGCTCGGGGCTCGCGGAATCCCCGCCTATCGGGCCGACCAGATCCTGCAGTGGGTGTACCAGAAGCACCACCGCAGCGCCGCCGCCATGCACAACCTGCCGGCGACACTCCGGGCGGGGCTCGAGGAGACCTGCTCGCTACGGCTGCCGGCGCTGGCCCGGCGTCTGGGCACACCGGAAGGCGATACCCACAAGTTCGTGCTGGCACTCGACGACGGGGCCCGGGTCGAGTGCGTCTCGATGCGCACCGAGCGCCGTCTCACCTTCTGCGTGTCGAGCCAGGTGGGATGCGCGCTGCGTTGCTCGTTCTGCGCCACCGGTCTCATGGGGCTGCGCCGTAACCTGCGCGCCGACGAGATCGTGTCGCAGGTGATCACGATGGGGGACTTCCATCGCTGGCAGGACGAGCGCTTCAACATCGTGTTCATGGGCATGGGCGAGCCGCTCGCCAACTACGAGCCGGTGGTCGAGGCGATCCGGGTGCTGCACGAGCCACGCGGGCTGAATCTGGGCGCGCGCCGCGTCACGGTGTCGACCAGCGGCATCGTGCCCGGGATCCGGCGTCTGGCCGGCGAGCGGCTGCAGCTGGGTCTGGCGCTGTCGCTGCACGCCACCACCGACGCGTTGCGCGACGAGCTGGTGCCGCTCAACCGGCGCTGGCCGCTCGCCGATCTGCTGCCGGCGGTCCGGGATTACGGGCGAACGGTGGGACGACGCGTGACCCTCGAGTACACGTTGATCGCGGGTGTGAACGACGGTCACGACGACGCTGTTCGTCTGGCGGGGGTCGCCCGCGGGCTGCCGAGCAAGATCAACCTGATTCCCTACAATCCGGTCCCGGGTCTGCCGTACCAACGCCCGTCGAGGGCGGTGATCGAGGCGTTCGCGGGCTGGCTGTACCCGATCGCGCCCGCGGTCACGGTCCGCAACACCCTGGGCGGGGAGATCTGGGCGGCGTGTGGACAGCTCGGGGGATTGACGCCCGAGGGGTGATCCGCCCCGGGAGCGCCGCGCCGTGAGTCTTCGCGCCCGTCTCATCGTGGCGTTCCTGGCCCTGGCGCTGGTGCCACTCGCGATCGTCACGCTGTTCGCGCTCGACCGGCTGACCCACGCGACCCGACTGTGGAACACGCCGTCGGTGGAGCACGCGCTGGGCTCGGCGCTGGACGTGAGCCGCACCGCGCTGACCCGCATGGAAGCGTCGGTGCGTGGACAGGCCGAGAGCTGGGCGCAGGCCCTGCCCGACGAGCCGATAGACGACGCCCGGCGAGCCGCGGTGCGCGCCGCGCTGCCCGCCACGGCACTCGACTTCGTGCAGGTCTATCGCCTGCGCGATGGACACTGGCGGCGCGAGGAGTGCCTGGTCGCGGCCCCGCCGGGCGCCGCGGCCGACACACTCGGGAGTGGGGACCCGGCCGCCGCCCCGGATCTCTCCGACCGGATCGGCGAGGCGCTGGCCGGCGAGCGCGTGGTGCGTGCGCACGAGGGCGCTCTGGCCGGCGTCTGGCCCGCCGGCACCGGACGCGTGGTGGCGGCGGGCTATCGCGTGCCACCGGGCTTCTTCGCCGGCATCGAGCGCGTGGACACCGGTGCCGGGTTCTATCGCCGCTTCGGCGTGGTGTCGCAGGTGACGCGGGTGTGGCTGCTCCTGCTCGTGACCGCGTTGGCACTCGCGCTCACCGCGATCTCGGTGGTGGTCGCCACCCGTCTCGCGGCGGGCATGACACGTCCGTTGCGCGAGCTCGATGCGGCGGTCGGTCGGGTCGCCGCGGGCGACCTCGAGGCGCGGGTCACCCCCTCCGGCGCGCGCGAGCTGGCGACGCTCGGTGACCGCTTCAACACCATGGCCGTGCGCCTCGCCGACGCGCGCGAGGCGATGGCGCGGGCCGAGCGTGAGGCGGCCTGGCGCGAGATCGCGCGCCGGCTGGCGCACGAGTTCAAGAACCTGCTCACCCCGATGTCGCTGTCCATGCACCGTCTGAGACGACGGGTCGACGCGGTCCGCGCCGAGGATCGCGACGCGGTGAGCGAGAGTCTGGCCGCGATCGACCGCGCGGTGGATCAGCTCGCCCGTCTGGCGGAGCAGTTCGCGCAGTACGCGAGACTGCCCGAGCCGCGTCCCGAGCCCATCGATCTCGCCGACGTGGTACGTTCCGCGGTGGGTCTGGTCGACCATGAAGGGGTGCGGGTGACGGTCGCCGGGACGGCGACGCTGCCGGTCACCGGCGACGCGCTGCTGCTTGGCCGCGCCATCCACAATCTGGTGCTCAACGCCTGCGAGGCGACGCCGCCGGGCGGCGAGGTCGAGGTGCGCTGGGCCGGCGCCGAGGGCGTGGCGGAGGTCGAGGTGCTCGATCGTGGTCGTGGGCTCGCCCCGGAGGTCCGGGAGCGTCTGTTCGAGCCCTACGTGAGCACCAAGCGGCGCGGCAGCGGGCTGGGGCTGTCGCTGGTTCGCGACATCGCCGGTCAGCACGGCGGCACCGTGACGCTGGCGGACCGCGAAGGCGGCGGCGTGCGCGCGGTCCTGCGGATGCCGGTCGGAGCCGGGGGCGCCACGCGATGACCGGACGACGCGCGCTCGAGATTATGGTGGTCGACGACGATCCCGAGATCCGCGGCGGGCTCGACCGAGTGCTCTCCGACGAGGGCCACCACGTCACCCACGCCGGGGACGCCGAGGAGGCGTTCACGACCCTCGAGCGCAGCCGCTTCGACGTGATCCTGCTCGACATCGCGCTGCCGGGCTCGAGCGGCCTCGACGCGCTCCCGATGATGCGCGAGGCGGCTCCCGGCACCGCGGTGGTGATGGTGTCGGGTCAGAACACGGTGGCCAACGCGGTGCTGGCGACCAAGCGCGGCGCGTTCGACTTCGTCGAGAAGCCGCTCCACCGGCCCGAGGATTTCCAGCACCTCCTGGGCGTGATCGCGCAGGCGGCGCAGCTCACCGAGCTGCGACGCCACACACCGACCGCCGAGATCGGCAGCGAGCTGGGCATCCTCGGCACCAGCCCGGCGATCGCGGCGCTCATCGCCGACATCCATCGCGTGGCCCCGACCAGCGCCAAGGTGCTCGTCACCGGCGAGAACGGAAGCGGCAAGGACCTGGTCGCGCACGCCATCCACAAGCTCTCGAAACGCGCCGGTCAGCCGTTCGAGAAGCTCAACTGCGCGGCGCTGCCACGCGAGCTGGTCGAGAGCGAGCTGTTTGGCCACGAGAAGGGCAGCTTCACCGGCGCATTGACCCGCAAGACCGGGCGGCTCGAGCGCGCGCACCGTGGCACGCTCTTCCTGGACGAGATCGGCGACCTGTCGCTCGAGGCGCAGGCCAAGCTGCTGCGCGCCATCGAGACCGGCGAGGTGGACCGCGTCGGCGGCGGCGAGGTGGTGATCGTGGACGTGCGGGTGATCGCCGCCACCCACAAGGACCTGCGCGCCGCGATCGAGACCGGCGAGTTCCGCCAGGATCTGTACTTCCGGCTCGACGCGGTGCCGCTCCGCGTCCCGGCGCTGCGCGAGCGGCGCGGCGACATCGTGCCGCTGGCGCGTCACTTCCTGGCCGCGTCGTGCGCCGCCGAGGGCCGCCCCTCGAAGACCCTGTCCACCGAGGCCGAGGCGCTGCTCGAGGACTACCGCTGGCCGGGCAACGTGCGTGAGCTGCGCAACCTGATGGAGCGTGCCGCGATCCTCGTCGACGCGGCCGAGGTCGCGGCCGGCGACGTGCTGCCGTGGCTGGACGCGGCGCCACAGACCCTTGAGGTCTCCGGTCTGCGGGGCGAGATCGAGCGACGCGAGGCCGACGCCATCCGACGCGCGCTCGAGGAGGCCAAGGGCAACGTGACCCAGGCCGCCCGGTCGTTGGGGATCGACCGCACCAACCTGCATCGCAAGATGCGCAAGTACGGTCTCCCCAATCGATGAGCGGTGCGCGCGCGTGCGCCGGTGCCGCGGTGCGCGACTCGGCCACAGGGCGTCGCGCACGGGCCACACCATTTCCTGACACGGTCCCGATGGCGGCCTCCAAATCGTTGCGGCGAAGCATGGAAGCGGGCCTCATGCCGGCCGATCCGTGGTACGGGCCTTGCCCCTGGGGGCGGCGAGTCACTCCCCGTCGCCCTGGTCCGTTCCTGGAGGTCGCATGAAGCGCCGCCCATCCACCCCCCCGGTCGCGATGCTCGCCGTGACCGTGCTGTTCCTGGCGATGGTGGCCGGGACGCCGCGATCCACACTGGCCCACCCCATCGCCGCCGACGCGGCCGCGACCACCGCCGACGCGAGCGGCCCCGGGACACCGGCCCTCCACGACACGCTCGATTTCACCCCGGTGCCCGCCGACAGCGACACCATCCGCGTCGACTGGGTGAACGACGAGTCCGACAGCGCTCACGTCGGCCATCACCATCACGGCGAGCGCTCGATGTCGCTGCTGCCGCGCAGCCCGTACGGCGACGGCATCCTCACCGATCGCGACGTATGGCGCATCCAGGCCGGGCACTGGCAGGACTGGCCACAGCTGATCGGCGACTACAACCGCGTCGACCGGGTCATGCTCGGGCTCGGCTACGAGCTGCACCCGGAAGACGCGATGGCGCCGCGTCTCGGGGCGCGCTGGGCGTACAGCTTCGGTCGCGAGCGCGCGCTCTACGGCGTCCAGCTCGAGCAGCCGCTGCTCAAGGATGGCTGGCTGGCGGTGGGCGGCTCGATGGCCCGCTGGACCGGTCATCCCGACCTGCAGCAGACCACCGATCTCGAGAACAGTGCCGACCTGTTTTTCGGACGCAACGACAACCGCGATTACTTCGACAAGAACGGTTTCGGGGCCTACCTCGCGTCCCGGCTGGGAGACGTGACCACCGCGAGCGTCCACTGGCGCAACGACGACTACACCTCACTGCCCGCGAAGGGTGGCATCACCTCGCTGTTCTGGACCAGCCGCGAGCTGCGCCCGAACCCCGCCATCGACGACGGCGAGGCGCACACCCTGACCCTGCGTTTCGAGCGTCTGTCGCGCCGGGTGGCGCGTCCCAACGGCGGCTTCTTCCATCACATCTCGTACGAGAGGGGCGGTGGCCCGACGCTGAAGGGCGATTTCGACTACTCGCGCCTCCTCGCCGATCTCCGTGGCGTGGTGCGTCTCTCGCCGGTCACGACACTCGCGCTGCGCATGGTCGGGGGCAGCACGCGGAGCGGCGTGCTCCCGCTGCAGCGCGGTTTCACCCTCGGCGGCTTCGATGGCCTGCGCGCCCACCCGATGGTGTCACGGCAGGGCGATCAGGTGGCGCTCGGCCAGCTCGAGTACGACGTCGGATTGTGGCGGCTGCTGCCCCACGACCTGATGGAGGGCGATCTGCACGTGATCGCGTTCCTCGACGCCGGTCAGGCGTGGTCCAATCCGGGACACGCCTGGGACCTGTCGCGTCAGCACGTGGCCGCCGACGGTGGGTTCGGTCTGTCCACCGGCGACGGTCAGTTCAGTGTCTACTTCGCCCACGACCTCCAGCGTCCGGACACCGATTTCCTGGTGAGCGGGCGCATCGAGCGATCCTTCTAGCCGGCCCGCCCCCTTGCTCCCCGCGCTCCCCGTCACGCCTGGTCCACGCGTCGCCGTCCCCAGGGCCGGTGGGAGACTCGCCGCCTGGGCCGCGCTCGCGCTCATGATGGCGAGCCCGGCGTGGGCGTTCGACCTGTCGCTCTCGACGGTCCACGCGCGTGGCGAATGGGCGGTGGTGGACGCGCGTCTCGACGGTCTGTTCGAGGACCGCGTGGTGCAGAGTCTGGAGCGCGGCATGCCCGCCACGATCCAGGTGCACGCCGAGTTGTGGCGGCGACGCGGACTGTGGTTCGACGCGCTGGAGAACACCTTCGACGCCTCGGTGCGGGTGCGCTTCCGCACCTGGGACGAGAGCTACCACGTGGAGCGGCAGGGTGGACCGGTGCTGCGCTTCGGCACGCTCGACTCGGCCGAGACCTATCTCGAGCGGCCGTGGTCGCTGCCGGTCGGACGTCTGGCGCGTCTTTCGCCGGGATCACGTCACTACGTGGTGGTGACGGTGACCATGAAGCCGCTGACCGCGGAGGACGTGCGCGAGGTCGAGGGCTGGATCTCGGGCGAGCCCGGTGGCGAGCCGGGCGACGGGGTCACCGCGCTGCCACGGGGGGTGTTCGACGCGGTGCGTAATGTCTCCGGTCTCGGTGACCGGCACGCGCGCGCGGTGAGCCGCGACTTCGTTCCGGAGACACTCGACCGCTGAGTGGCGCGAGCGACGCGAGCCGCCCGGTCGTCGGTCGCACACGAGCGCCGTGGGCGCGCGGGGGCCCGCGTCCCGGGAGCACCACGCACCGCCGCCGGCGGCCGGACCGCGTCCCGATCGCGCGGCCGACCGTCCGGCTCGTCTTCGTCTCAGCGCAGACGAGTGACCAGCGTCGAGACGGTGGCGCCACGCTCGCGGGCGGCGTAACGGCCGGGCGGGAGCGCGCGGCCGTCGTCGCCGCGTCCGTCCCACGGCCAGGTCCACGCGGTGGGCGAGCCCTCGGGAGCGAGGGTCGCGACGCGGCGGCCGGTCACGTCGAAGATCTCCACCCGGGCCGCGGTTGCGCCGGCGCGGGTGAAGGTGACGGCCCCACGGCTGGGATTCGGCCACGCGCCGAGACCGGCGGCGTCGCCGGTCAGCGACCGCACGAACGTGGCCAGACCCGGAACGTCCACGGGTGGGGCGAGGGCCGCGTTCTCGATCGCGCCGTTCGAGACGGCAAGTGGATCGCCGAACAGCACGCGGAAGTCCTCGGCGAAGATCTCGTGCGGCCGATCGGCGTGCGGGGCGTGGGCCGAGTAGAGGGTCGGGTCGGTGACCCCGCGCAGCGTCCGCCAACGCGACCACGTCGTGGCGTCGGCGTCCGGCATGCGGGCCAGGTGCACCACGTGACCCAGCTCGTGCGTGACGGTGGCGTGCTGGGTCTCACGCGCGATCGGGGTCACGCCCGGTGACAGGAGGACCATCCCGGGTGCCGCCGCGGAGGTGAGTCCGGCACGACGCGGGTAGGGCAGGATGAACACCTCGACGCCGATCCCGGCCAGCGGATAGCGCACGCCGTCGATCGCGGCGCGAACCTCGGCCGCTTCGAACGGATGGAACGAGCCGTCACCGGGATTGGCGATCACGGGGTCGGCGGTGCTGGTGACCAGCTCCCAGCGCCCTCCGCCCGGCAGCGTCAGCCAGGTCACGCCGGTGGTGTCGGTGACGCAGTAGCGGGTCAGGGTCTGGGCGGCGTCGTGGATCACGATGCCGTCGCCACCGGCGGCCGCACCCGACAGCTCGTCGGCGCGCGCGGCGAGCACCGCCACGGCCAGGCCGAGCACGGTGGCTCCGAGGCCGAGCAGGACCCGTCGGATGAACGCGAGCGATCCCATGCCCACCGGTCATCGCCACGAATGTGCCACCGGGGAGGCCGGTTTCACGGTCCCTGCTCGAGGACCAACGACGGCATAACCGGTTCAATTGGGATGACTTATGACACCGTGCCGGGGTCGGGTCGCCGTGCCGGAAGCCGGTGACGGGCGCGGTCCTGGTGGTATTGACCCAGCTCCCCTGGACCGTCGCGCGAACCCACCCAGATCGGAGGCCGCGTGCGAAAGCCCGCCGGTGACGAGGCGTCGCGGGCGAGCGACGAGCGAGATCGCGGCCTTCTGGCCACATCGAGGGAGGAGCCGACCGGGCAACGATGCCAACGGCGGGCCATCGAGCGCGAACCTAGGCTCTGGTCGGCGTGGGAGCCGGCGGCGGTGGCACCGGAGTCATGGTCGGCATCGCGGTGACGTCGGCGCCGTGTGTCAGATCACGCGGCTCGCGTCCGAAGCGCGACAACAGGAAGGCTCCGGTCCCGACACTGCTCAGCGCCAGAACCAGCAGCGCCCCGAGCAACGAGAAGAACACCGAGCCCACCCGCAGGATGCCCGACGTCGCGCCGAGCACCGCGCCGGCCGCGAAGAACGCCGACACGAAGGTGAGACCGGCGGTCAGCGGCATCACCAGACCATTGCCGTCGCCGGGCCGGCGGTGGGTGAACTTGCAGCCCAGCAGATACGTGGCCGCGACCTGTCCGGCGTAGATCATGAGCCCGTAGGCGAGCGGCAACAGCAGCGCGATCGGGATGCCGATCACGGTCACGAACAGCAGCACACCGGTCAGGATCGCGAGCGGCACGCTGGCGAGCCCGAGGAAGAATGAGGCCGCGGTGCGTCGCGACGCGGTGGCGGCGACGCGCACGAACGGGGTCGGGAACAGCAACGTGAACAGCCAGCCGAAGAACAGCGCCGACAGCCAGCCCGCCAGCGTGAACCCGAGCACGATCGGCAGCGCTGGCATCCCCCACGCCACCGGCATCAGACCCACCGACACCGTCTGCCCGCTCACGTCGGCGCCGTCGGCCTGGTCGACGCCACCCCCCACGCTCACCGCGTCGCCGTCCACCCGTGATCCCGGCTCGAGCCGGATCGAGCCCATCACCGCCACCGTGGTGCCGGTCACCTCGCCCTTCACGGTGATGTTGCCGAACAGCGCCACCACGTCGCCCGCGACGTGCTGATCGGATTCCACCGTGATGTCGGAGAACATCCGGACCAGACCGGTCTGCCCCTCGTCGAGATTGATCTGCAGACCCTTCTTCATGATGTCGCCGTGGATGCGGACGTTGGCGCCATCGTCGCTCACCGAGTCCACGGTGGAGTCGCCATGATGGATCACCACGACGCCCTCGCCGCTGCTCACGCTGATGCGGTCGCCACCACGCACGTCGACACGCGGCTTCGCGGCGTCCGCCGCCGTCGGCACGGCCAGCGCCAGCGCCAGGGCCACCCACCCGGCGAGCACCGCGCCACCCGCGGCCAGCGCCCCGAGACGCCAGCGCTCAGAAGCCGAGAAGATCGACATGCTCCACTCTCCCATCGGTCCGCGCCGCGCCCCCCGGCCGCATCCACCGCAGCACCGCCACCGTGCTCGCGACCGCCGCCACCACCGTGCCGGCGAACACCGGCTCGGTGAGCGTGACCGTCGCCGCGTGAAGGAGCGGCGCGGCCCGCCCGGCGAAGCTGCCGAGCAGACCCCAGCCGTCGCCGAAGCGCAGGGTGGCCGCCACCAGGGTATGGAGCGTGAACAACCCGGTCTGGATCACGGCGAGATACAGCTGGCCGAGACGGTCGGCGATCCAGGCCGGCGTGGTCGGGCGCGTCGCCCACGAGATGAACGCGAACGTGCTGGCCGCGGTCACCGCGGTGTAGGCCCAGCCCACCACCGTCACGAAGCGCCGCCGCACCCGCGACGGGACCACGTGATCCAGGATGCGCTCGGTCAGTGCCGGACCCGGATCCCACACCCGCGCCGCCGCCACCATCGCCTCGAGCCGCGTGTACACGGCGAGCTCCGCCGCGCACGTCTCGCAGGTCTCGAGGTGCGCGGCGAACCGCTGGGCCACGGCTCCCTCGAGGGTGCCGTCCAGCCACTCGTGCAGCCGGTCGCGTTGCGGGCAGGTGATCATGGCGTCTCGCCCCGTTCCATGCGTTCGAGCTTCACCTTGAGGAGCTCGCGTGCGCGATGGATCCGCGCCTTGACGGTGCCGAGTGGCAGATGCAGCGCCTCGGCGATCTCCTCGTACGACTGGTCCCGCTGGTGTCGCAGCATCACCACGATGCGATAGTGCGGCGGCAGCGAGCGGATCAGCTCTTCGGTACGGTGTTCCTCCTCGCTTCTGCTGGTGACCTCGTCCGGTGTCGGCCCGGGGTCCGGTATGTCGATGTCGTATTCCTCGTTGCTCCCGGCCTCGCGCTGCGTGAGCGGCACCGGGACGACCCGGCGGCGCCGGATGTGATCGATGGCCAGCCGCGAGGCGATCGTGAACAACCATGCCGCGAACGGACGCTGCGTGTCGTATCGATCGAGCGCCCGGAACATCCGGACGAAGGTCTCCTGGGTCAGGTCCTCGGCGTCCTCCCGGCGCCTCACCATCCGGAGGACCACAGAGTAGACCTGGCCCTGGTAGAGCTCGACCAGCTCCCGGTAGGCCTTCTCGTCCCCGGCGAGGCACCTTCGGACGATCCCCGCCTCGACACCGCTCACGGGTTCGACCTCACTTGGCGATACGGTCGGGGAGCGGCCAAGGTTTCATGGCGCCGCACATTAGGCGGGGGTACAGGGGTGGTCAAGAAGTGCCGGATCGGCGCCGATCGCGGGTTTTCGCGGGGTTCCAGCGACCGTCCGGCGACACTTTCGGGCGCCTGCAAGGTCGACGTCGAGCCCCACCCCGGCCCGCCCAATGAGGGGATCGCAATTTTCCTTCCGGTCACCTTTACCCGGTCCGGCGCTCCACCGTAGCCAGCCGGTCATGTCAAC
>JBIOKD010000086.1:0-11054 GCA_044451485.1 Candidatus Eiseniibacteriota bacterium
CAGGAGTACGACTTCTAGGGGTCTCCCGCGGGGGTTCCCGGGGCGGCGGGTATCTCCCCCTCCAAGCGCTCCCGGGACATCCCACGCCCGAGCGGGCACCCGGTCCCAACGCGGTCCGCGGCCAAGTCCGCCCCCAACCGCGCTACCCATTGGCCCTGATGGGTTTGCGGCGCTGCGAAGGCGAGCCTCGTCGCCATCCTCCCATTACGCCCCCTGTCGCGCTACAGCAGTGCGCGGGGGCTTGCGACCGGACCGTGGTCCCGCTCTCCGTGCTAAAGCGGGGGCCGGTTGGCGACCGATACCTAGGGTGCTGGGAAGTCCGCGGGGCGCACAGGCCTCCGTGGAAGTCGGGTGCGGGCTCCGCACCCGGCGAACCCCTTTCTTGAGGGATCGATCATGCCCGAAGAGAACCTCATCCGCATCCGGCTCTCGTTGAAGGGCCGTCCCATCAAGTCCTATTGCTTCAACCAGGACGTGATCACGATCGGACGCGACCCCGGCGCCGACGTCGTCCTCGACAATCCCGGCATCTCACGCGAGCACTGCCGTCTCGAGCGGCTGCCCAACGGGCACTATTGCGTGAAGGATTCCAACAGCGCGAACGGCACGTTCCTCAACGACGACCGCGTCGAGACCGCGCTGGTCTACAACTCCGACGTGCTGCACATCAGCAAGTACTCGCTGTGGCTGAGCTTCGATCGCGACCGGCGCGGCACCGAGGCGTCGAGGAAGGAACGGAGCGTGGCGCCCGATACCGCCCAGGAGACCATGATGCTCTCCACGGACGAGATCGAGCGTCTGATGTCGCAATCCAAGAACGAGGAATCGACGCGCGAGGCGCGGGTCGAGGCCGCCGTGGGTGAGTCGCCGCTCGAAGAGCTCGACATGACGCCCCCGCCCCGCAGCCGGGTGCAGATGCTGATCGGGATCGGGGCGGTCCTCGTCCTGGCGACATCACTCGGCGCCGGCATCGCCTGGCTCTTCCTCCGCTAGTGGGATCCGGCGGCGGACCAGGGACGCGTCCACCTGAGGTCGGTTGAGCATGCGACTGATCAAGAGGATCCAGGCCGGCCGGATGGCCAAGAAGCTGCAGGACGCCTCGGCGTTCCCCGACGGCTCGCTGGGCGACGTCCAGTCCCAGCTGATCGGGCTCGGCCCCGACGCCATCCGCTCGGTCATCCAGTCCCTGCGCTCCGTCGACGCCCGCCAGGCGTCCATCGAGGTCCTCGAGCGTCTGGTGAGCGATTCCACCCTGCCGACCTACCTGGAGGCGCTCGCCTCGAGCGACCCGGCGATCGTGGCGGGCATCAGCATGGTGCTCTCCAACGCGCAGACCTACGATCCGACGCGACTGCTTCCGCTGTTCTCGAACCCGCGCGTCTCCAAGGCGCGGCTGGAGACCATCCTCTCCGCGCAGATGAAGGGCATCCAGCCACGGATGCTCATCTCGATCCTGCCGGATCTCAGCCGCGACGCCCGCGGCATCATCTTCCGCGTGCTCGAGCAACGCGCCGACAGCAGCATCCTCTCCGACGCCGTGAAGATGGCGGTCCACACCGAGTGGTGGCTGCGTCTGCACATGGCCAAGCTGCTCGCGCGCTTCCCGAGCCCCGAGGGCACCGCGGCCGTGGTGCGTCTGCTCGACGACGACAACCGGGCGGTGCGTCTGGAGGCCATTCAGTGTCTCGGAAGGCTCAAGGCAACCGAGGCCATCCCGGGTCTGTGTGGCTGTCTTCGCGACCCCGATCTCAAGATCCAGACCGCCGCGATCGACTCGCTGATCCAGATCCACGACCCCGCCGCGGTGCCACACCTGGTCGAGGTGCTCAAGGACGAATCCGAGCAGGCCCGGCGTGGCGCGGTCGAGGTGCTGAACGAGGTGGTGACGGTCGAGGCCATCAAGGACCTGATCCACGCCCTGCGTGACGCCGACTGGTGGGTGCGCGTACGCGCCGCCGACGCCCTCGGGAGTCTGGGTGGCGAGAAGGTGGTGGAGGCGGTGGTCAGTCTCCTCAAGGACGAGGACGAGTTCGTGCGCCGCTACGCGGTGGAGATCCTCAACACGGTGCCGAGCACCATCGCGGTCGAACCGCTGATCAGCGCGCTCGAGGATCCGGACTGGTGGGTACACGAGCGCGCCATCGACGCGCTGGCGAAATCCGGCGACGCGCGCGCCGTGGAGCCGCTGCTGGAGCTCATGGGGCGCGAGCCGCGGGCGATCCCGCTGACGTTGCGGGCGCTCGGGCAGCTCCAGGACGCGCGCGCCGTCGAGACCGTGTGCCGGATGGTGTCCTCGGAGAGCCCCGAGGTGCGTCGCGAAGCGCTGCTGGCGCTGACCTCGCTGGTCCGCGCCGAGATGTCCGACGAGTTGCGCGAGCTGGCCACCGACACCCTCGACGCGGCGGGCGTGGTGGTCGAGCGCAAGGGTCTCCGCCCGATGGAGGTCCGGCGACGTCGTGGCGAATCGCCCCACCTCTCAGCACCCGCGGAGATGGACCCGCGCTCCAACCGGCCCCCCGCCGCTGCGGGTGGGACCGGGTCGCCCGCGACCCCGACGCCCCAACCGGAGCCGAAGCCGGCCAACTTCCCCGATCTCCAGCCGGGCACCCGGCTGCTCGATCGCTTCTCGGTGGTGCGGCGGATCGGCGGTGGCGGGTTCGGCGCCGTTTATTTGGTCGAGGACGTGATCGTGCGCGAGGAGCTGGTGCTCAAGATCCTCAACCCGCAGCTGTCGGTCGACGAGAACATGATCCGCCGCTTCGTACGCGAGCTCAAGTTCACACGCCGGATCACGCATCCGAACGTGATCCGCATCTACGACTTCATCGACTTCGGCACCGCGCACGGGATCTCCATGGAGTACTTCCCGGCCCGCGACCTCGGTGGGATCCTGCGCGAGGTGAACGTCCTCCCGGTTCCCCGTTCGATGGCGATCGTCACCCAGGTGTGCCAGGGCCTGCAGGCCGCGCACGACCAGGGTGTCATCCACCGCGACATCAAGCCCGCCAACATCCTCGTCGGCGCCGACGACGTGACCAAGATCGTCGACTTCGGTCTGGCGTCGGTGGGCTCCGGCGGTGGCTCGCGGCTCACCAAGAGCGGCATCCTGATCGGTACACCCGAATACATCTCCCCCGAGCAGATCACCGGCGGGCAGGTCGACGGTCGCGCCGACCTCTACTCGCTGGGTGTCGTGATGTACGAGATGCTCACGGGTCAGCGGCCGTTCGCCAGCGAGAACGCGGTGAACACGCTGTTCCAGCACCTCGACGCCGACGTGCCGTCGATGCGCAGCCTGGTACCCGAGATCCCCGAGGCGCTCGACAAGCTCGTGATGTCCACGATCTCCCGGGATCCCGCGGCGCGTCCGAACACGGCGCTGGAGCTGCTCACCCTCATCCGGTCCGCCGTGTAGGCGCCGAGCGAACCTCTCATGGCCCGTATCGACGCATTTCTACGCATTGGCCGCGAGCAGGGCGGCTCCGACATCCACTTCACGGTGGGGATGCCGCCGCTGGTGCGTCTGGACGGCGAGCTGAACGCCATCAAGTACCGCGTCCTGACCTTCGAGGAGGCGGAGGACATCGTCAGCGAGATCTTCACCGACTACCACCGCGAGATCCTCGCGGAGACCGGAGCGGTCGATCTCTCCCACATGTCCCCGGACGCCGGCCGTTTCCGGATCAACGTCTGTCGTCACATGCGCGGGCTCGGGATCTCGTGCCGGGTGATTCCCGACCAGGTGCCGCGTCTGCCGGAGCTCGGGCTGCCTCCGATCGTCAGCCGGTTCAACAACTTCAACGCCGGGCTGGTGCTGGTCACCGGCACCACCGGGACCGGAAAGTCGACCACGCTGGCCGCGATCATCAACGAGATCAACCAGACCCGGAGCCTGAACGTCATCACCCTCGAGGATCCGGTGGAGTTCCTGCACTCCAGCGCCAAGGCGCAGGTGGTGCAGCGCGAGGTCGGCACCCATCTGCCGAACTTCAAGGATGGTCTCCGTTCCGCCCTGCGCGAGGACCCGGACGTGATCCTGGTCGGCGAGCTGCGGGACGCGGAGACCATCTCGCTCGCCCTCGAAGCGGCCGAGACCGGGCACCTCGTGTTCGGTACGCTGCACACCCGCGGCGCCGCCCAGACCATCGACCGCATCATCGACGCGCTTCCCTCGGACGCCCAGGGCCAGGTGCGCCATTCGCTCGCCGACAACCTGAAGTGCGTGCTCAGCCAGGAGCTGCTCCGCGTGGCGGATGGCCGCGGCCGGCGCGTGGCGGCCGAGGTGCTGGTGGTGACCATGGGCGTGGCCCAGCTCATCCGCGAGGGCAAGACGTTCCAGATCCCCAGCAGCATCACCACCGGCCGGCGCTACGGCATGCAGCTCATGGACCAGTCGCTGCTCGCGCTGGTGAGGGCCGGGGACGTCGATCCCGACGAGGCGTTCCTGAAGGCGACGGACAAGTGGGGCTTCGCCCCGTTCGTGACCCGGCCGGAGCTGCTCAACCTGATCACCAACGCGCCGGGTCCGGATCTCGGCGGGAAGGCGGCGTGAGGTCATGAACCGGATCGACGCGTTCCTCGAGCTGCTGGTCAAGCAGGGCGGCTCCGATCTGCACATGATCTCCGGCGACGCGCCGCGTGTGCGCATCAACGGCACGCTCCAGCAGGTGCGCTTCCGCGAGATGTCGGTCCAGGACGTCGAGGACATGTTCGGCGAGATCATGACCGACACGCTTCGCAACCGTCTGCTTCACGAATCGTCGGTGGATTTCGCCTACCAGGCGGAGAACGTGGGACGCTTCCGTGTCAACATGTACCGTCACGTCCGCGGGATCGGGGCCGCGCTGCGGGTCATCCCGGCCAAGACCCCGACCCTCGCCGAACTCGAACTTCCGGCGAGCATCCAGAGCACGATCGAGGTGCCCAAGGGACTCACCCTGGTCACCGGTCCGACCGGGTCGGGCAAGTCCACGACGCTGGCGGCGATGATCGACCACCTCAACCAGACCCGACGCGGTCACATCATCACGATCGAGGACCCGATCGAGTTCATCCACGAGTTCAAGCGCTGTCTGATCACCCAGCGCGAGGTCGGCACCCATGCACCCAGTTTCGCCGAGGCGCTGCGCGCCGCCATCCGCGAGGACCCGGACGTGATCCTGGTCGGCGAGCTCCGCGACCTCGACACCATCTCGCTCGCGCTCACCGCGGCCGAGACCGGCACCCAGGTGCTGGCCACGCTCCACACCAACGGCGCGGTGCGCTCGGTGGACCGCGTGGTCAACGTCTTCCCGCCCCGCCGTCAGGACCAGATCCGCACCATGCTCGCCGACACCCTCCGCATGGTGGTTTCCCAGCAGCTGGTGCGTCGCGCCGACGGCAGCGGACGGCTCGCGGCGATCGAGATCATGATCAACAACCACGCGATCGCGTCGATGATCCGGAGCGAGAACAGCCACAAGATCACCAGCGCGATCCAGGCCGGTGGTCGCACCGGCATGCAGGGTCTCGACGCCAGCCTCAGCGACATGGTGAAGCGCGAGGTGATCAGCGGCGAGGAGGCCTACGAGCACGCGATCGACCGCGCCACCTTCGAGCGCTACCTGACCCAGGACGCGGCGGGCTGAGCGACGTCGGGAGCTCCAGGAGCGACCCGTGCCCGGACTCACGCCGCAGCGCCGGGAGCGACGCGTGATTCCGGCGGCGGCACTCCACCGGGGGGCCGGGGTCGACGGGTGCCGCGACGCCGGGACTCAGGCCGCGAGATCGAGACCGGGACGATCGCCCGGATCGACACGCCCCGCGTACACCGTGGTCTCGAGGTCGGGGATGACCTCGCGCAGGGCCTTGACCACCTCGGGATCCCAGTTGCGGCCCTTCCCCTCCTCGAGGATGACCACCACCTCGTCGACCTTGAGCGGGGCCTTGTACGCGCGTGGCGACATCAGCGCGTCGAAGACATCGGCCACCGAGATGATTCGCGAGGCCCTGGGGATGTTCTTGGCGGCGATCTGGAACGGGCCGGTGCCGTCCATCTTCTCGTGGTGGTAGGCGGCGATCGTCGGCACGTCCCTCAGGTGCTCCGGATACACGATCTTGTCGAGGATCGCCTGGGTGTGCGCGGCGTGCCGTGCCATCTCCTCGCGCTCCGATTCGCTGAGACGCTCGGGCTTGAACAGCAGCTCGTCACGCACGCCCTGCTTGCCGAGGTCGTGCAGGAGGGCGGCGACACCCAGGACCTCCATCTCGAGGTCCGGCAGCCCGAGCTGACGTCCGATCTGCAACGCCACTTCCTGGACGCGCTCGGAGTGCTCGGCGGTGGCCGGGTCCTTCAGGGTGAGGGAGTGCACCAGGGCGCTCATCGTGGACTGGAACGCGCGTCGCTGCTGGTGGTACAGGTGCAGGTGATCCAGCGTGAGGCTCACCTGGCTGGCGAAGACCGACAACAGGTCGAGGTCCTTGCGCGTGAACATGCCCTTGCCGGGACGCCGGATGTCGAGCTGGATCACGCCGAAGGTCTCGCCGCGGTGCATCAGGGGCGCGCAGATCGCGGTCTGCAGACCCGAGAGCGCGATACTCGCCACGTCGGCCATGCCCTCCTGGCCGAGCGTGACCAGCACCGCCACGCCCTCCTTGAGGACCTGCGACACGATGGTGCGGCTGAGCACGATCGTGGGCTCGTCGCCCGACCGGCTGCGCGCGATGAGCGGCTGGAATTCGTTGTCGATCTCGTCCCGCACCGCGAGGATGTGATGGGTGGCGTTCGGGAACGCCTGGAACGCGAAGTTCCCGATCACCTCGAGCAGCCGGTTCTGGTCGTTGCGGGCGGCCGCGGTCTCGCGTACCAGGTTGAGGAGCAGCTCCGCGATCGCCGTGTCTCCGCGGAGGATCTCTCCCTGCACCGCCTGGAGATCCGCGTTGGAGCGGGTCGCGAGCACGGTCGGCACAGTGGGCCCGTCGTCCTCGACGATCGGGCGACCCGGCGGGCGGGTGCGGAAAGGGTCGAACATGGGGTTCACGCCAGTGGTCATCGGCCGGCTGGGGCCCCGACATGAGTCCTTTCCGGCGCGTCCGCTTCGGGGTTCAGTTTCACACCCCGCCGGCCGATGACCCTGGGGAGCGGTGCATGCCGACGCCCGTGCTGTCTTCCACCACAGGGTGAGACATGATGTCTTCGAAGAATGCCGTGCGTCTGTCCTATCGATGGGGATTGCCCGCGGTCGCGGTGGCCGTGTTCGTCCCGATCGTGATCCGTCTCCCGGTCGTCGGGTGGACGGGGCCCATGGTGCTGGGCGCCGCGATCTGGGCCGTCCTGACCGGGGTCAGCGAGACCATGCCGATCGCGTTGCCACACGGCGACGCGAAGACGCGTCTGCCGGGGCTGTTCGATTTCGGCGCGCTGTTGTGCTTTGGAACGGTGCCGGCCGCCATCATCGCCGCGGGTGGGCGGATCGTCGGCGGGATGTTGCGCCGCACCCGGCCCGCGTTGGTGGCCTTCGACATCGCCCAGGCGGTGCTGGTGATCGGGATCGCCGGCGCGGTGTACTTCAACCAGGGTGGATCCGCGGGCGGTCTGACCGCCGACGCACCCATCCTGCTCCGCGCCACCATGGTCGCGATGATCGTGTTCGCGCTGGCCGACGCGGGGCTCGAGTGGTGGAAGGCACGGGCCCGCCGCATCGAGGGCGACGTCTACTGGCCCCCCGTGACCATCCAGGAGCACCTGCTGAAGAGCGCGGTCGCGCTTCCCTTCGGTGTCGCGTTCGCCTGGTTCGAGGCCACCTCCGGTCCGCCGGCCGCGGCCTCGGCGCTGGTCCTCCTGCTCATGGCGCGGGGCGTCGAGCGCGCGGCGGCCCCGGTCGACAAACAGACGGGATCGGAGTCGGATTCCCGCATCGAGACGGTGCGCATGTTGATGTCGGCGATCGACGCGTTCGATCCGTTCACCCGCGGGCTCTCGAGCCGGATCGCGCGCGCCTCGGTGTGCGTCGCCCGGCACCTCGGTCTGTCACCCAAGGAGGTCGAGGAGGTCGAGTACGCCGCGCTGCTGCACGACATCGGTCGCACCGCCATCCATCTGGACATCCTGGCACGCCCCGGTCGGCTGAGCGGCGAGGAGCGCGCGGTGCTCCAGACCCACCCGACCGTCGGGTATCAGATCATCCGCCGCTTGCCCTATCTGGCCGGAGCGGCGGAGATCGTGTACGCGCACCACGAGCAGCCCGACGGCCGCGGATACCCCCGCGGGCTCAAGGCCCACGAGATCCCGGTCGGGGCGCGGATCATCATGGTGGTGGCGGCATTCGACGCCATGACCTGCGAGCGTCCCTACCGGCGGGGTCTGCAGGTGCCGGCCGCGTACGAGGAGTTGCGTCGTCACGCGGGAACCCAGTTCTTCCCCGACGTGGTGGAGGCCTTCATCGCCCTCCATCTCGCCGGGGAGCTCGGTCGGGAGCCCGACGAGGCCCCCGATGCGACGATCCTGTCCACGCCGGGCGGTGCTCCCCAGGAGCGTGCCGCGGCCTGAAACCGAGGCCTCGCTCGTCGAGGCGCATCGAACGACCGTCCGGGCGGCCGCCCGGGCGGCCGTCAGACCTGCAAGGACCCCCGAAACGACCATGCGACTCGACCTCACGGTAGTGGCCGGCACCGACCTGGGACGCAAGCGCCAACAGAACGAAGACAGCTATGCCGTGCGCTTCCCGGAGGACGAGTCCGAGCGGGAGCGGCACGGGACACTGCTGGTGGTCGCCGACGGCATGGGGGGCAGTCTGTCGGGCGAGGTGGCGAGCCGTCTGGCGGTGGAGACGGTGGTCCACGCCATGGAGCAGTCGCGGGGCGCCGACGTCGTCGCCGATCTGCGTCACGCGATCGAGTCGGCCAACCGGGTGGTCCACGAGAAGAGCCAGACCGACCCGGAGCTCAACGGCATGGGCACGACCTGCACCGTGGTGGTGATCCGCGACGACATCGCATGGGTCGGGCACGTCGGTGACAGCCGCGCCTACCTGGTCCGGGGCGAGCGCATCCGCCAGCTCACCCAGGACCATTCGCTGGTGGCCCGTCTGATCGAGCGCAAGGAGATCACCCGCGAGCAGGCCCGCCGCGACCCGCGGCGGAACATCGTGACCCGCAGCATCGGCGCGACCAGCGAGATCGAGGCCGACGTCTTCAAGGCGGACGTCCGTCTGCGTGCCGGGGACGCGATCCTGGTGTGCTCGGACGGCCTCCATGGTCAGTTCCGCGACCTCGAGCTGGCCGAGATCGTCGCCAACGGCGACCCCGCCACGTTGTGCGACCAGCTGATCGCGGAGGCCAACGACCGTGGCGGTCCGGACAACATCACGGTGGTGGTCGCGCGTCTGCACGATCCGTGGGCGGCCGGCACCGAGATGGACGTCGACGAGGTCCGCGAGGCCTGATCCGCCGTCACACCGCTCAGGGTTTGTGGCCCTTGGCGTCCTCGCGGAGCTTCTTGTACTTGGCCTGCACGTCGCTCCGCTCCTCGGTGTAGTGCTGGCGCACCTTTTCGATCTCCGCCTTCTCCTGATCCACGAGCGAGGACAGCTCGGCCGCCTCCTGGCGATCGAGCTCCTGGATGTCGGCGGGCTTGCCGGCCTCGACCAGGTCGTGACGCCGCTCCACGAGCGACTTGATCTGGGGATCGAATTGGTCGCGCAGCGCCTTCACCTGCTTCTCGAGCGGATCGAGCTGGGTGTGGAACTGGGTCTGGAGCGCCTGGATCTGCCGGTCGAGATCCTGGACCGCCGGGTCCGGTGAGCCGGGGTGGCTCCCCGTCGGCACCGGTGACGAGACCGGTTGTGCGGCCACGCCGCCCTGGGGGGTCGCGGTTCGCGCCGCTTGCGCATCCTGCATCGGTGCGGCGGTCACGGCGTGCGGCGGCACGCCTCCGAGCCCGCCGGTGAGCGACACCAGCACCACCGCCAACACGACCGCCATCCGCATCCGGGTCGGACCACGCATCGGAAATCCTTTCGATTGGCCGGGAGCGAACGAGCGTCCCGGCATGGCGCACGTCGAGGAGCGCGTCCCACCATACACCGCGAAGTCGGCCGGGTTGCGTGGAGTCGGTGCATCGAGGCCTGTGCAACGCGTCATGATCGACGCCAACGGGCCGTGGCTTGGCGGCCGGTGGCCACGGGCGTAGACTCAGGTGTGCCCGTCGGGAGAACACCGGCATGCATACCTCGATCGATGCCATGATCGATCGCCAGCTCCGGCGCTGGGAGATCGAGCGCTACTCGGGCATGAAGAGGGGTACGGCGCACCCCTCCATCCCCGTCCTCGGACCGCTCATCACGGTGTCGCGCCAGCACGGCAGCATCGGCACCGCGGTGGCCGCGCGACTCGCCGAGCACTTCCGGTACACCCTGCTGCACCGCGACACGATCGACCGGATGTGCGAGTCCACCGGCTACGCGCGTCGTCTGCTCCAGGCGCTCGACGACCACGCCCGCTCACAGCTCACGACCTGGGTCGAGTCGATGATGGCGGGCACCTATGTCGACGCCGGTGACTATCTCCGCGCGCTGCTCGGTACCATCTTCTCGATCGCCCAGCTGGGCGGGGTCGTGGTGGTCGGTCGCGGTGCCAACTTCATTGTCGGACCGGACCGTGGCTTCCATCTGCGGGTGGTGGCGTCGCGGGACACGCGTATCCGCGCGATCGTCGAGCGGAAGGGCATCCCGGAGAAGGATGCCGCCCGCGAGGTGGACACCCGCGATCGCGAGCGAGCGGACTTCGTGCGGCGCATGTTCGGCCGCTCCGTCGACGACCCTCTGGCGTACGACCTGGTCCTGAACGCCGACGACCTCCCGGCCGACGCGGTGGACGACTGGCTCGCCGCTGCGGCGCGCCGGAAGTTCGAGCGGATGCACCTGCTCGCGCCACCCACGTAGGTCAAGACCCCGCCGCCACTACCTCGAGACGCTGATTCGCGCGAAGTACTCCTCCCGGGGCCCCGGCTGATAGGAGTTGCCGTCCGGATCGGGTTCGGTGAAGGCCATGTAGCTCGCGCCGAACACATTCCGGCC
>JBIOKD010000087.1:0-10996 GCA_044451485.1 Candidatus Eiseniibacteriota bacterium
ACGTCCGGCGACGATCTTGTCCGCGGTCGCGGCGCCGATCCCCGGGATCTTCATCAGCTCGTCCTTGGACGCGCTGTTGAGATCGTACTTGGCCATGTCGCTGGCCTTGGCCTCCGCCTCCTTCTTGGTCTCGGTGGCGGGCTTGGCGGCGGTGGCCGCAGCGCTCTTGGTGTCTTCGGTAGCCTTGGCGGCGGTGGCCGGAGCGCTCTTGGTGTCCTCGGTAGCCTTGGCGGCGGTGGCCGGAGCGCTCTTCGCGCTGCCGGAGCTCGCGCTCGAGGTGCCGGATCCGTGCGCGAACGGCACCATCGACACCATCATGGCCAGCGCCACGAGCGACGAGAGCGACTTCATACGCGACATAGTGACCTCCATTCGAGGGCGGGCGCCGACCCGCCGTCGCACCCTCGTGGCGACGAGCGGGGGATGGCGGCCGAGTCGGGCCTGGTGCTCCACATGCGCGGCCTTGCCGTACGCCGGCGCACAAGGTTGAAACGCACGCCGGCCGGCTACTCTTAGCACGGCGGGGAGACGCACGCCATCGGCGCGCCGTCAATCGTGCGCGCGACAATCGATTGGGCCCGGAGACCGGGTTCGCACCAGCGCGCCATGTCGCCGGCCCGGCGGCCGATGCCGGTGGCGCCCAAGTGCTAGAGTGACGGTGATGCCCGTGCACGCCCCACTCCCGGGTGGCTCGGTGCGCGCCCTGCGCTTCGACACCGCCCCCACCGGCTACGAAATCCGCCGCATCGTCCTGTCGCTCGCGGTCGCGGCGATGGGGATCGTCGACGTGCTGTCGGCGCTCCTGTCGCGTCTGCCGGAGCGCCTGCTGGTGCTCCGCCGTCTGGTGCCCACCGAGATCCTCGACACGAGCCGCACCTTCACCCTGCTGGCCGGCGCCCTGCTGCTGGTCACCGCCTGGGGTCTGCGCCGCGGCAAACGGCGCGCCTTCGTCACCGCCATGCTGCTGTGCGCGGTCTCGGTGCCGGTCAACATGCTCAAGGCCCTCGACGTCGAGGAGGCCACGGTGGCGACCGCGCTCATGTACTTCCTCGGCGTGAGCGCCGACGCGTTCCGCGTCCAGAGTCGCGAGCTGTCGTTCGCCATGCTGCGCTCGCGGGCGATGTGGGCGATCCTCGCCCTGTGTCTGTACATCGTGGTGGGATCGTGGGTGGCGGGCGCGGTGTTCGGCGTCGAGCCCTCGGTGTGGCTGGCGTTCCGCGACGCCGGCTATCGGATGTTCGGGATCGGCGATCCGGTCGTGCTGGTGCCCCAGCCGCTCCCCCACGCCCAGCAACGGGCGCTGGCGTGGTACCTGACCTCGCTCCCGGTGGTGAGTCTCGCGGTGGTGGTCGGGCTGGCGATCGCCTCGCTGCGTCCGGCGCGTCATCGCAGCCGCCACCGCGCCGAAGCCGGACTCGTGCGCCAGCTCATGCGACAGCACGGCGACTCGTCGGTGGCGTGGTTCGCGCTCGCCGACGACACCGACTACTTTTTCAGCCGCAACGGCCGCGCGGTCATCCCGTATCGCTTCGAGTCCGACGTGCTGCTCGCGATCGGCGACCCGATCGGGCCACCCGACGAGCTGCCGACGCTGCTGCGCGAGTTCGAGGCCCATTGCCGCACACGCGACTGGCGCTTCGCGTTCTTCCAGGCCCGCCCCGAGCACCTCCCCTTGTATCGCGACATGGGCTGGCGCGCCCTCCACATCGGCGAGGATCCGACCATCGCGACCGCCGGCTTCTCGCTCGAGGGTGCCGCGATCGGACAGGTCCGCCGCCAGATCCGCAAGGCCGAGCAGCTCGGGATCACGGTGCGTCACTTCTTCCCCGACCGCGAGCCGCTCGACGTCGCGCACGCGCCACCGGGCTGGCTGGAGCAGATGCGCGCCGTGTCGCACGAATGGGCGCGTGGCCGCCACGGCGGCGAGCGCGGCTTCTGCATGGGACGCTACGATGCCGCGCACCTGCGTGACGTGTGGGTGTCGGTGGCGTGGAACGAGCCCGCGCAGCGGGTGGAGGCGTTCGTCACCTGGGTGCCGGTGCCGGCGCGCCGCGGCTGGGCGCTCGATCTCACGCGGCGTCGTCGCGACGCGCCGCTCGGCACCATGGAGCTGCTCGTGGTGCGCTCGGTCGAGGCGGCCCGCGTGCGTGGCGACGCGCTGGTGTCGCTGTCACTCTCGGCGCTCGCCAAGGTCGACGAGCCCGGCGCCGAGCCCTCGCCGAAACCGGTGAGTGGATCCGCAGGCGCCGAGCCGGATCGGGCGCGCGAGTTCCTCATGCAGCACCTGGCGCGCTTCTACGACTTCAAGGGACTGTTCCAGTGGAAGAAGAAGTTCGATCCGGTGTTCGAGGACCGCTTCCTGGTGTACCCCGAGCCGTTCGCGCTGCCGGCGGTGACGCTGGCGCTTGTGCGCGCCCAGAGCCCTGGCGGGATATGGGAGTACCTGCGGGGCTGGCTGCCCAGACGGCCGGAGAAGCCGGAGCCGCCCGAAGTCGAGCCACCCGCCGCGGAGGCCGCGGCGGGATGAAACGGGCATGGCCGCTCCTCTTGGCGTGGACGCTTCTGGGAGCGGTGACCCCCGGCTCCAACGGCGATCTCCGCTCCTATTCGATGTCGGCGCCGTCGCTGCACGATCGCGACCGCACCGTGCGCGTCTATCTGCCTCCCGATTACACCGATCCGACGCACGCCACCACCCGCTATCCGACCGTCTACCTGCTGCACGGCTGGCCGGGCTCGGACGGCAACTGGGTCAAGAGCGGCAAGGCCGGCGAGACGCTGGATCGTCTGATCGCCGCGCATCGCATCCCCGAGCTGATCGCGGTGTTCCCGGACGGGCGCGGCTCCGGGCTGCTCGGCCGCTCGGTGTGGATGGACTCCTACGACGGCGACCACGCGGTCGAGCGATTCGTGACCCAGGACCTGGTCTCGTGGGTCGATTCCAGCTTCCGCACCATCCGCGATCCGGCGCGGCGCGCGGTGATCGGGCTCTCCGACGGCGGCACCGGCGCCTTCAACCTGGCGATGCGGCATCCGGAGGTCTTCAGCGCCGCCGGATCGCACAGCGGCATGTTCCTGCTGTCGCGTGATCTCGGCATGGGTGGCGTCGTCGGACCGGACCCGGGTGGCGCGCGTCTGCTGGCCGAGCACAGCCCGCGTCTCTACGCGCCCGGGATGTCGGACGAGCTGAAGCATCTCGAGCTGTACTTCGATTGCGGCACCGACGACGAGTCGATCGACGACAACCGCGCGTTCCACAAGCTGCTCGACTCGCTCGGCGTGGCGCACACCTATCGCGAGTACCCCGGCACCCACGATTGGGACTACTGGCGCACCCACCTCGAGGAGTCGCTCGAGACCCTCACCGCGCGTTGGCGTTGAGCGGTCCGAGCCGCCGAGCCTAGGCCACGTGCCGCTCGCCATTCCCCTCGTCGACGTACTTCATGCGGACCGTCAGCGAGATGATCGCCACCGTCAGCCCGAACAGACAGACGATGGTGGCCCCCATCGGCCAGTCCTTGACGTAGGACAACACGGCACCGAGGACCGAGACCACGAACCCGATCACCCACGCCCAGACGAGACGCGCGGGGCCGTGCCGGCCCAGCAGCGTGGAGCAGACGATCGGGACGATCAGATACGAGAACACCGCGAGCACGCCGGAGACATTGACGGAGATCGTGACGACGAGCCCGAACGACGCGTAGAAGAGAAAGTCCCACTTCTTGACCGACAGTCCCGACTGCTTCGCCTTCTTCGGATCCTCCGAGCAGAGGATCAGCTTCTGCCGGTTGAAGAACTGGAAGGCACCGACCACCAGGAACAGCGCGGCCATCACCACGATGTCCTTCCACGTCACCCACCCGAGTGCCTCGCCGCTCAGCGAGCCGCGCACGTGCTCCGCACCGTGGGGTGCGTTCGACAGCAGCAGCAGCGTAGCCGCCGTGGCGAGCGCGAAGGAGATCCCGATGAAGGCCTCCTGCAGCACCGAGTGTTCGCGATCCCACAGGAAGCTGAAGAGCGCGGCGCCCAGCAGCGTGAAGCCGAACGACCAGTAGTAGGTGCTGGGATCGTGGGGCTCGGCGCCCAGCAGGAACGCCACGCTCTGACCCAGCGCGGCGATCTGCGCCAGCGCGAGGTCCACGAAGATGACCCCGCGGGCCAGCACGTGCCGGCCCAGCGTGGGGAGCATCAGCACCAGCAGCAGACACGCCACGAGGGGCAGCGCCATGACCGAGAGAAAGGTCACTTGGTCCCTCCCGTCTTGCCGGACAACGCTCCGGTCAGTGTCGAGACGATGTAGTCGAACTTGGCGAACACGTCGTCCGTTCCCGGCACGCCGCCCGCCTCGGTGGGGATCTCGATCGCGACACCGCCGGCGAGCTTGGCCACCTGGTTGCTGGCGTCGGCGTTGTAGTACGGCTGATACGTCACGACCTTGATGTTCGACTTCTTCATCGATTCGGCCAGTTCGGTGATGTAGCGCGGATTGGGCGGGATGCCGGGCTTGGGCTCGACGGTACCGAACAGCTTGAGTCCAAAACGATCGGCGAAGTAAGTGAAGTTCCGGTGATAGGGCACGATGGCCACCCCCTTGTAGGGCTCCATCTGCTTCTGCCACTTCTCGAGCGACGCGTCCATCTTCTCGTCGAAGCTCTTCGCGTTCGCGACGTAGTCGGCCGCGTTGGCGGGATCGAGATCGGAGAACACCTCCGCCAGGTGGTTCGCGACCACTTCGAGCGCCTTCGGATCGAGGTAGTAGTGCGGATTGCCGAGCGGATGGATGTCGCCCTCGGCGCGGCTCACGGTACCGCTCGGCTTCTCGAGCACCTCGACGCCCTGCGACGCGTCGACGAATCCCTTGGCGCCGGGCTGGATCTTGGGATTCCGGCTGCCCGGCAGGACCAGCGGCAGCCAGCCGCCGTCGAGCTCGAGACCGGTCGAGATGAAGACGTCCGCGTGCTGGATGGCCTTCATCAGGCTGGGCTTGGCGGGGACGAAGTGCGGATCCTCGAAGCCGCGGCACAGGCTCTGCGCGGTCACGTGCTTGCCCCCGACGTATTCGGCGACCGACGCGAGGTCGGTCAGGGACGTCGCGACCCTGAGATCCGCTGCGGCGGGAACCGCCGCCAAGGTCACGAGCCACAACGCTAGCGTGGATTGATTGAGCAACTTCTTCATGAAGGGCCTCCCGATAGCCGAAAGTCGATGAGTCGTCATTTCAGTACGCATGGGCGGGGTGGAACCCGATCGTGTAGCTCAGCTGGAGCATGATCCGGTCGTCGGTCGGATGGATGCCGGTGTCGGCCCTGGCGTGGCTGTATTCGAGCCGGACGAACGAGAACTCGGACGGCGCCCACGCGAGGTTCACCGACGCCCGATCGATGCGCCCCGGGATCTCCGTGCCGGCTTCGTCGACCACGAAGTCGGCGAGGCTCTTCCGGGCCTGCTCGGCGCGCACCCCGGCCCACCAGACCTGGGACAGGCGGTATTGGAACGACGCGTAACCGCCATCCGAGCCGAGGATGTAGTCGCCGCCGGCCGACGAGCCCTTCTGCAGGTACTCGCCCTGCAGGATCCACCCGCGCTGGTTCGAGCTCTTGAGCGGCACGTTCCGCACCGTGGCGTCGAGACCCCACGCGCCATGCGGCTGATCGTCCACGCCGCGGCCGGAGATCACCGACTGCCCAAGATCCAGCGTGGTCTCGTCGTTGAGATCGAACAGGTTCTTGAAGTGGAAGAGGTAGGGAACGTTGTCGTGTCGTGTGGACCCGAAGTCGAGGGGGTTGTTGGCGCTTACACCCATCGCCTGATAGACGCCCCCCGTCAGCTCGGAGTACCAGGGCAGCGGGGTGAGCCACGCCGCCTCGACACCGGCGTCCTTGAAGCCCTCTTCGCCGATCGTGTTGGACATGACGATCGGCGCCTGGATGAACGGGAACGCATGCGTGTGGAGCAGTCCGTGCTTTCCGAACGTGCCACGCAGCTTCCCGAGTTTGAGCTGGATGGACGGAATGTTGGTGCTGCGCGCCCAGATCTCCTCCGGGTCGACGCCATCCGGCGCGAAGACGATGTTGCTCGTGAGCGTCCAGTAGGGATCCACGACCGCGATGAGGCTGATCTCGGCCTCGTCGAATTGCAGCCCGTACGGCTGGTTCAGGTTCGGCGCGGCCTGACCGGAGAACAACGCGTTCATCCCGATCGCCGGATTGGCGAGATTCGAGAACATGGACGAGGACGGGCCGGCGCCGCCGGGCGTCTGGGCCGCGGCCAGCGTCGGCGTGGACGCCAGCGTGGCACACAGGCAGGCAAACGGGCGCAATCTCATGAGCGCGAAACCTCCGATGAACTCGTGCACGCGCGCGGCGCCGCGGCGCCGTTCGTCGTGGGCATGCCTGACTGGGATGGACGCGTGACGACGCGCCCGGTGAGCGGGGAGGCTCAGCCCAGTGGCGGCGCTCGGGAGGCGACGCCCGTGCGCGGTTCGAACCGCGGGGCGACGAGGAACGCGATGAAGGGGCGCTGGATCGGCTGTGCGACCGCGACCGGCACGGTGACGACCGCCGGCGTGTCGGCGCTCGTGTGCGCCAGCGTGCAGACGGCGCAGCCGTCGTCGGCGCGGGCCGTGGCGTGATGATGGAAGCTAGCGAGGAGGACGCCGAGCAGCATCAGCGCCGGCAACGTGCGGACGCCGAGTTGCATCAGGTTGCGTGCGCGCGAGAGTAGCCTCGAGTGAGCGGTCCCCATGCGACGCGGGAGCCTGCGCGAGCCCCCGGGGACTGTCAAGGGCGGCCGCGAGGGCCGCCCTCGGCGAGCGGACAGCGAGCGGCCCGCGTCACCGGCCGGATGAATGTCGACTCCACGTGCATACCGGGGTCATTGGAGTTCGCGAGCGTCAGCCGCGCTTGTCCCGATGACACATGTGGAGGGATACTCCGACTCCATGCTGGTTCTTTGTCGCACGCGCCCGAGCGCACGTCGCCGCGGTTGGATCCGATCGGCGGCCCTGGTGTCCATCGCCCTCCTGGGTCTCGCGGCCGCGACTCACTTCAAGCACCACCTCGACGATCCGGAATGCGGGAGCACACCCTTCCCCTCGCACGTCTGTTTCTGCGCCGGTCTCCACGGCGGCGTGCTGGGCGAGCAGATCTTTACCCCGTCTTGCACCATCCGGGTCGTCGCCCATGTCGTCGTGCTCGAGCCATGCAGCAGGGCGGCGGTCGATCCGGCCGGCGTCCGTGCCACCCGCGCTCCTCCGCCGGCCTGATCCCGAGTCTCCCGCATCGCGGGTTGGACGACCGGGATCCCTCCTCCTTCTCCTCGCCGGCATTCGAGTGACTCCCTCGTTGCAAGGGTGATCGGTCGAGCCTGCAGGCTCGACCTTCGGCCGTCCTTCGTGGCCATCCGTCGCGAGGCCGATCGCGATGATCGCGCCAAGATGGTCGTGCGAGGCGACCGCTCGTTCCGCCGGATCGACATGGCGCAGCATCCCCGGGGGAGTGCGTATGCCATCTGAAGGGAATCCGCGGAAGGCCCTCATCGCCATCACGACCGGCGTGCTCATCGCCAGCTCGGCGCGCGCGATGGCGAGTGCGGCCACGAGCGCACCCGCCGATTCGACCGCGCAGGCGGTGGCGGGCGACACGGCGCACGTAGTTCGTGTCTTTCCGACCATCGAGGTGACCGGGGCGCCCGTGCGCGCGCTCGCGCTCCCGGCGGCGGCATCACAGGGCTCGGTGACGCCCAGGGAAATCGCGCTCCGGCCGCTGCTCCGAACCGGCGACGTCCTGGAAACCGTCCCGGGTCTGTTGATCAGCCAACACAGCGGCGAGGGCAAGGCGAACCAGTACTACCTGCGCGGTTACAATCTCGACCACGGCACCGATTTCGCGACGACGGTGGCGGGCGTGCCGATGAACATGCCGACACATGCGCACGGTCAGGGGTACACCGATCTCAACCCGGTGATCCCCGAGCTCATCAGCGGCATCGAGTACCGAAAGGGGACGTACTCGGTGGAGGACGGTGACTTCTCGAGCGCCGGCTCCGCCCACATCGCCTATCGCGATGCACTACCGGGCCCGATCGCTTCGATCACGGCGGGACAGGAAGGCTACCTGCGCGCGTTCGCCGGCGTGTCGCCACGGTTCGGACCCGGAATGCTGCTGGGCGCCATCGAGCTCGAGCGAAACGACGGCCCCTGGGTTCACCCGGACGACTACCGCAAGGTCAATGGGCTCGTTCGGTACAGCTTCGGCACCCCGGAGCGCAGCACGAACATCACCGCCATGGGCTACGACGGCCGATGGAACTCGACCGACCAGATCCCCGAGCGGGCGGTGGCGTCCGGCGCGATCTCCCGCTTCGGAGCGATCGATCCGACCGACGGGGGGACCACCTCTCGCTACAGCCTGACCGCCGAGCTGCGGGACGTGGCCCCGCGCTCCATCAACGAGGCGAGCGCCTACCTGATCGCGTACCGGCTGGACCTGTTCTCGAACTTCACGTATTTCCTGACCGACACGCTCCACGGGGATCAAATCGAGCAATCGGACAACCGGTTCGTGGCGGGACTCCATCTCCTGCATTCGACATCGGAGGACCTGCGCTCCGGCCAGATCGTGCAGACGATCGGTCTGGACGTGCGCCACGACGACATCACGAACGTCGGTCTCTATCACACCGAGTCGCGGCAGCGGCTCGCCACGATTCGCGATGATCGTGTCCTCGAGACGAGCGCGTCGCCCTACGTGCAGAGCGACGCGAGGTGGATGCCGGGTGTGCGGACGATCGTGGGGCTGCGCGCGGACGGTTACCTGTTCAGCGACGCGTCCAGCTACGCCCCGTTCTCGGGCAACGGCGCCGACGGGCTCGTCTCGCCCAAGGCCTCCGTCGTTCTCGGGCCGTGGGCGGGCGTCGAGGTGAACGCGAACGCCGGGTATGGCTTCCATTCGGATGACGTCCGCGGCGCGAGCTATACATCCGGCGGCACCACGCAGGGCGTGCAGATGGCCACGGAACACATCCCGGTGCCGGGCGGGCCGGCCGTCTTGCGCAGCTCGCTCCTCGTTCGCACGCGTGGCGCGGAGACCGGCGCGCGGTTCACCGCCGGGAGCCGCGGCTCGGTCGCCGCCTCGCTCTGGGGGCTCGACATCGACTCCGAGCATGTCTTCCTCGGCGACCAGGGGCTGAGCGCGCCGAGTCGTCCGAGCCGCCGGACCGGTATCGAGGTGTCCGGCGATTGCCGCCCCGGCAATGTGCACCTGGACGCCGACCTGGCGTATTCCCGGGCCCGCTTCCGCGACCCGGATCCCGCCGGCAACTACATCCCCGGCGCGGTCGAAGGGGTGGCCTCCGCCGGCATCGAGTACGAGCGTCCCGCGCTCGGCTTCGCCGGGCTGCGTCTGCGGTATTTCGGGCCGCGCCCGCTGATCGAGGACAATTCGGTGCGCTCAGGCGCCTCGACGGTCCTGAATGCGGAGGTCGGCTACGACGCGCGCAGGCCTTGGTCCGTGGTGCTTCAGGCGTTCAACCTCCTCGATCGGGCCGTGAGCGACGTCGACTACTACTATGTCTCGCGGTTGCCTGGCGAGCCGACGATCGGAGTCGCCGACGTGCACACTCATCCGCAGGGGCCACGGAGCATCCGACTCGTCGTCTCGATGGGTTCGACGCGTTGAAGAGCGGGATCGACGACCTTTACGCGGCCCGGCACCGTGAACGCCGTGACCCTCCCCGAACGTGGAGGCAAGCCGTTCGAGAGGCGCAGCGACGCCACGATGCCGGGCGCGCGCATCGTCAGAGACTCACATCCACCTTGGCCTGCACGCTGCGTGGCCGACCCACCGACGCGCCACTGAAGAACGCGCCCTTGAGCAGGTATTTGCGGTCGAAGATGTTGTCCACGTAGATCTGCGGCCGGATCAGCGTGCGGCCGGCCGTAAAGGTGTAACCGGCGCTCGCGTTGAGGATGAAGCTGGGCGACACCTTGATCGACTTGTTGAAGTCGAAGAGACCCGTACCGTACGAGGCGTCGGGATCCTGACCATTGGTGAGACCCGAGCCATAGATCTCGGTCGCGCTTACGAACAGACGCTTCGGCGCGTACGTGGCGCTGGCCACCACCGAAAGCCGCTGGTCGTGGTCGAGATCGAAGTCGCCTTCCGGCGTGTCGGTGGGGAAGAAGCCTCCGGTGATCGGTCCGTGTCCATAAGCGTGACAGAGCGCGGCGTTGACGAAGCCCGACCAAGGTCCAGGCGGCTTGACCTCGAGCACGCCCTCGATGCCGGTGGTCCATACCTTGTCGATGTTCACCGAGGTCACGATCGACGACCCGGGCACCGTGTTGTCGTCGATGCCGGGGGAACCCTCCTTGTAGTAGCCGGAGAGCTTGCCCACGACACCGGCCGGGAAGCGATGGACGTAGCCCACCTCGTAGAAGTTGTCCCGTTCGGGAAGCGTGGGCTGCGTGACGACACCGCTGTCGGCGATGCTGGTGATGGCGCGCAGGTCCTCGATGTTGGTGGGGATGAACAGCCGCCCGTAGTAGAGCCAGACGCTGTTGCCCGCGTCCGGGAACCAGCTGAGCCGGATGCGCGGGCTCACCTGGCTTTCGGTGCCCGCGAACGGCGCGTGGTGCGCGTCGTACCGGACCCCGGGCCGGATCTCCAGGCGATCGGACGGGGCGATCACCGCCTGCGCATAGACCCCAACGTCGCTGCCGTTCAGATCAGAGTCGGACGCCGGTCCCGGCTGACCGGTGGCATCGAAGGTCTCGAACTTCTCGTGACCCATGGTCTCGGACGCCTGGATGCCGGCCTTGAGCTCCAGACTGTGCCGCGGGCGATGCACGTAATCGGCCTTCACGCCCACGGCGTTGAAGGACCGATCCTCGCTCAGGTTGTACGGCGTCGGATCCGGGTAGAAGATGAATTGAGGGTCGTCATTTGCGCCCGGGTCGTACTTGAGCCCGCCGCCGCGGTACATCAGCGCGGTG
>JBIOKD010000088.1:0-10929 GCA_044451485.1 Candidatus Eiseniibacteriota bacterium
CCGGCGTGCGTGCACCAGCAGCACCGCGACATCCGCCGGCGACACCCCGGCGATGCGACCCGCCTGACCGAGCGTCGACGGGCGCCACCGAGTCAGCTTTTCGCGCGCCTCGCGCGACAACCCGTTGAGCTCGGTCCGCCACAACGCCTCGGGCAGCGTGGTGCGCTCGAGCGCCTCGGTCCCGGCGGCGGCACGACGCTGTCGCTCGATGTAGCCGCGATAGCGCACCCGCACCTCGAGTGCTTCGGCCTCGGCGCCGGCGAGCGCCGGCTCGGCGCCGACCGTGCCGAGATCCGCGTAACGCCCCTCGGGGCGTGCGAGCCAGTCGATCGCCTTGAGCATCGTGCGCTCGCCGTAAGCACCCGCGAGACTCACGCTCACCCGCGCCAGACGCCGCTCCTCGGCCTCGATCGACGCGTAGCGGGCGCGCACCCGCTCGATCTCGTCGCGCGTCACCAGACCGAGCGCGTGCCCGAGCCCGGCCAGACGTTCGTCGGCATTGTCGGCGCGCAGCAGGAGCCGATGCTCCGCCGCCGAGGTGAACATGCGATAGGGCTCGCGGTGCTCGCGGGTGACGAGGTCGTCCACGAGCACGCCCACGTAGGCCTGCTCGCGTCCCAGCACCACCGCTGGCTCCCCGCGCACCGCGCGCGCCGCGTTCACCCCGGCCACCCACCCCTGGGCCGCGGCTTCCTCGTAACCCGAGGTGCCACAGATCTGTCCGGCCAGATAGAGCCCGGGCACCCGCTTCACCTCGAGCGAAGGGGTGAGCTGATGCGGCATCACGAAGTCGTATTCGACCGCGTAGCCGGGACGGAGCATCTCGGCGTGCTCGAGACCACGCATGGTCCGCACGAACGCGAGCTGCACCTCGGCGGGCATGCTCGACGACACGCCGTTCACGTAGATCTCCGGCACCTCGCGGCCCTCGGGCTCGAGGAACACTTGGTGCGACTCGCGGTCCGGGAAGCGCACCACCTTGTCCTCGAGCGACGGGCAGTAGCGCGGCCCGACGCCCCGAATGCTGCCCGAGTAGAGCGGCGAGCGGTGCAGGTTGTCGCGGATCACCGCGTGGGTGCGCTCGTTGGTGTGGGTCAGGTGGCAGAGCACCTGGTCGAGCTCGAGCCGGTCGGTCCAGTGCGAGAACGGCCGGGGCGGCTCGTCGCCGGGTTGTGGGGCCACCGCGTCCCAGTCGATCGAATCGCGATGTAGTCGTGGCGGCGTCCCGGTCTTGAGCCGGCCGCGCTCGAGCCCGAGCTCGGCGAGGCACTCGCTCAGCGCGCGCGCCGCGTGCTCGCCGATGCGGCCGCCCTCGAGCCGGGTCTCGCCGATGTGGATCAGACCGTTGAGAAAGGTGCCCGGGGTGATGACCGCGGCACGGCATTCGAACCGGCGGCCATCGCTGAGCTCGATCGCCCGCACTCGACCGGCGTGGTCCAGGCGCACGTGATGGACCACTCCGGCGATCCGCTCGAGCCCGGCCGTCGCCGCCAGGAGCGACCCCATCTCGTACGAATAGCGTGCCTTGTCGCACTGGGCGCGTGGCGACCACACCGCCGGCCCCCGCCCGCGGTTGAGCACCTTGAACTGGATGCCGGCGCGGTCCGTGACGCGCCCCATCACCCCGCCCAGGGCGTCGATCTCCCGCACCATGTGGCCCTTGGCGATACCGCCGATCGCCGGATTGCACGACATCTTGGCGGTGTCCTCGAGCTTGACGGTCATCAGCGCGGTGTGGAGCCCGAGCCGGGCGCACGCCACCGCCGCCTCGCAGCCGGCGTGCCCGGCGCCCACCACGATCACGTCGAAGCGGTCGGTTCGGATGGTGTCGGCGCCGGAACGATCGGCATGCGTGGTCATCGCAACCTCACTTGCCGACGCAGAATCGGCTGAAGATGCGCTCGAGCACGTCCTCGCCGACTGCCTCGCCCGTGACCTCACCGAGTGCCGCGAGCGCCTCGCGCAGCTCCAGCACCACGATCTCGCCGGGCATCCCGGCGCGCGCCGCCTCCGACGCGCGTCCGAGCCCGGCGCGCGCGCGAAACATCGCCTCGGCGTGGCGGGGATTGCCGGTCGCGACGCCGAGCCCGGTGCCGCCATCCCCGGCGCCCAGCATCGTGGCGAGCACGCCACCGAGCGCGGGCACCCCCTCACCGGTGAGCGCCGAGACCCGGCTGGCACGAGCCGAAGCGCCATCGAGTGTGGCGAGCACCGCGGCTTCGTCGAGCGCCACGGAGCGGTCGGTCTTGTTGAGTGCCACCAGAACCGGCTTTCCGCTCAGCGATTGCGCGATGGCCCGGTCCTCGGTCTCGAGCGGCGCCGAGCCATCCACCACCCACAGCGCCAGGGGGGCGTCGGCGAGCGCCTGCCGGGCGCGCGCGATGCCGGCCGCCTCGACCGGCTCGACGGAATCCCTGAGCCCGGCGGTATCCGAAAGAGTGACACGCACTCCCGCCAGCTCAAGGGTCTCGGAGACCCGGTCGCGCGTGGTGCCGGGGATGGCGGTGACGATGGCGCGGTCCTCACCCACCAGCGCGTTGAAAAGAGAAGACTTGCCGACGTTGGGTCGTCCGACGATCGGGACCCGGACTCCCTCGCGCACCGCGCGGGCCCATGCCACGCCGTCCAGCATGGCGGCCAGATCCGAGTCCACCGCGGCGATCGCGTCGACCACGTGTGCCGGCACTTCGACGCCGCCCACGTCCTCGGCAAAGTCCACCCGCGCCTCGACTTCGGCGACCGCGTCGGTGAGCCGCTCGCGGAGCGCGCCGAGACGACGCGACAGCGCTCCGGCCAGCTGGGTGATCGCCAGTCGGTGCGCCGCGTCGGTGCTCGAATGGATGAGATCGGCCACCGCCTCGGCCTCGGCAAGATCCAGTCGTCCGTTGAGATACGCGCGCAGGGTGAACTCGCCCGGACGCGCGAGTCGCGCCCCGGCCGCCAGTAGTGCGTCGAGCACCCGGCGGGCCGGTCTCTCGCCCCCGTGGCAGGACATCTCGATCACGTCCTCGCGGGTGTACGAGCGCGGAGCGCGGAACACCGACACCAGCACTTCGTCGACACGCTCGGTGGTGTCCGGCGCCACAGCCCAGCCGTGGTGAAGGGTGTGACTCGGCGCGGCAGCCAGAGTGCCACGGCCGGAGAAGACCCGATCGGCGATGGCGATCGAGTCCGATCCGCTCACCCGCACCACGGCGAGGCCGGCCTCACCCGGGGCGGTGGCGATGGCGGCGATGGTGTCGTCCAGCGTCAACGTCAATGCGGATATCCTCTTCGGTCTCGAGCCGTGAGCGATGGTGGAGCCACCGGCCACGAAAGCCGAGCGCCGGGCCCCGCTCGGGACCCGGCACTCGTCGAATCGACCGTGGGCTTACGACTCGACGCCCATGGTCTCGGCATGCGCCGGGGCCACGGCGAGACGTTTGATCATGCCGTCCCCGAGCGCATAGGTCTTGACCCGCGTGTCCTCGCGAAGGGTGACGTGGATGATGCGTCGCTCCTGCGCGTTGAGGAACTCCGTCACCTGCTCGTTGCCGGTCCTGACCGCATCGTCGGCCATCTTGCGTGCCTGCTCGGTGAGTTCCTCCTCGCGCCGCTTCCAGAAGTCGTTGATCTCGAGCTGGAGGTGGTAGCGGGAGCCTTCACCCTTGTTCACCATCCGGTTGAGCAGGTGCTGCAAGGCCTGGCGGGTCTCCCCCTTGCGGCCGGTGAGCAGCTCCTCGTCGTCACTCACCTCGGCCACCACTTCGACCCGGTCGGGGCCACCCAGGGTCGCGGTCACCTTGCCCGCGAAGCCCATCGCCTTGAACAGCTCCTCGGTGACCCGCTGGCTGATGCTGCGCAGCTCCTCGGCCGAGAGGGCCGGGCCCTGGGTCTCGCCACCCCGCGACGGTCGGCGCTCCTCGGGCGGCGTCATCGCCGGCTCCCGATTGGCGAACGTCTCCGCGGGTGGAGCGGGCGGGCTCCACGAAGGCGGCGCGAGTGACGCGGGTGGCGAAGCGGGTGGGTCCCACGACGGCGGGTACGACGCGGGCGGAGTGGGTGGCTCGAACGCCGCCTGCGGCGGCGGAGCCGGCATCGGCTCGATGCGCTCCTCGCGATCGTGCCTGGCGAACTCGGTGGGAAGATCCGACGCCATCGCCTCGGCTGTCGCCGGACCGGCGGGCGGCATCACCGATTCGATCCCGGCGATGATCTCGGCGCCGCCCCGACGCCGGCCACGGCCGCCGCGACGACCACGACGACGGCGGCGACGCGCGTCGCCCTCGCCACCCGGGCCACCGGCGCCCTCGAGCTGGCGGCGGTCGTCACCGGAACGCCGCTCGTCCACACCGCCCGGAGGCGCTCCCTCGTCCTCGCGACGGTCACCCGGTCGGCGGCGGTCCTCGAAGCCACTCGCGCCCAGGGTGGGCTGGACCTCTTCCACGGCCGGCGGTTGCGGGGGACGCTGCTCGACCCGCTCGCGTCGCTCGCCGCGCTTGCCCCGATCGCGTCCGTGACCGCGATCGCGGTCGCTTCCGCGCGGCGGTTCGTTACGGGCCGCCGCTGGCTCACGGCGCGCCTCGCCACGCTCGGCCGGACGCTCGGCCGGACGCTCGCCGCCACGCGCCCCGCGGCCGCCCTCGGCACGCGCCGGCTGACGCGGCGTGCGCTCGCCCCGCCCACCTCGATCGCGACGACCGCCACGATCGCGATCGCCGCCACGTCCACCACGCTCGCCGCGGTCGCGCTCACCGCCACGGCCGCCACGCTCGCCACGGCCGCCATGCTCGTCGAGGTCGCGCGGCGCGCCACCGGGTCGCGGCTGCATCCGCACCCGGAACGGGCGGGCGCCGATCCCGAAGAACCCACCCGACCCCTCTTCCATCACCGTGATCATCACCTCGGCACGCGCCAGCCGGAACTCCTCGAGTCCCTTGCGCACCGCGTCTTCGAGTGTCTTGCCTTCGAAGATCCTGCTGTTGGATGGCATCTCGAACCTTTCGTGATGCGCGCGGGCCATGCGTGAGGGCGGGGCGCCGGGCGCGGTCTCGTGGACCCGCATTCGGGTCGCGGCGCCGCGCCGCCAGTGGGGCGCGCGGCGGGCCGGCGGCCCGTAGCGGGCTAGCTTACGTCGCGGAAGGCCTCTTGGCCACTGTCCCGATGACGGGGGTGCCGCCCTCCCTGAGCACCAGCCACTGCTGAGCGGCGGTCAGCAGGTTCATCACCGTCCAGTACAACACCAAGCCGGACGGCAGGTTGTAGAAGAACACCAGCATCATGACGTTCATCATGTACATCGTGGGCAGCTGCTTGGGATCGGTCGGGGTGAGCCGTTGCGACAGGAAGCCGGTGAAGGCCATGATGACCGGCAGGAGGTGGACCGTGAAGCCCGCGATCCTCAGGAACTGGTCCGGCCCCGACAGATCGTTGATCCAGCCGACGAACGGTGCCATCCGCAGCTCGATCGAGTTGTAGAGCACCGCGTACAGGGCGAAGAACAGGGGCATCTGCACCACCATCGGCAGACAGCCCCCCGCCGGGTTCACCTTGTTCTCCTTGTACAAGGCCATGATCGCGGTGTTCATGGCCTGGGGGTCGTGCTCGTACTTCTTGCGCAGCCGCTCGACCTCGGGCTGGATCTTCTGCATCGAGCGCATGCTGCGCATGCTCATCATGTTGAGCGGGTGGAGCAACACCCGGACCAGGGTGGCGAGCAGGACGATCGCGAGCCCGTAGTTGCCCGCCAGACGGTGGAGCCAGATCATCACCCGCAGCAGGAGCTGGCTGAACGGGTGGATCCAATTCCAGCCCAGGTCCACCACCCGGTCGAGCCCGCCACCGAGTCGGGATAGACGCTCGAACTCGTTGGGACCCACATACAGCGTGAAGCGGTTGACTGGATCGAGCTCGCTCGGAATCCCCATCACCAGGCTGCACACCGCCACCGGCTGCTGCTGGAGCGCGCCCTGGGGGAGCCGTTTGAGCGCCTCGGCATCCACCTCGCGCTGCTCGCCACCGGCGATCACGCCCTGGGCGCTGCCACGCACCACCGCGGCGATCGTGGCGAAATAGCGGGTCTGCACCCCGGCCCACTGCACGTTGCCGTCGAAGCGCTTGGCGCCCTTGATCGCCTGCATCGCCAGCACGCGGTGCAGGTTGGTGCCCACCAGGCTCGAGATTTTGAGCGAGCGCTCCTCGTCCTGCAGGTTGTGCTCGTTCAGCAGCGGCCAGGAGCGCATGGTGAGCGAGTAGCTCCCGATGCGCCACGCCTGTGGCACGCCGATGATGGCGGTCTCGTAGTCCAGCGCGTAGTCGTCGGGATGGACGCGGTAGGTCTGGCGGATCGCGAGACCCGAGCTGTCCCGCATGCTGAACGTCACCGACCGCACGTCGCCGGCGGCATCGAGACTCTCGGCGGTCGCGTACACGACGCTCCCGAGCGTGCGCAGGGTGGCGTCGCTTCCCAGGTCCAGACCGAAGGACGGTCCGCCGGCCAGGACCACCCGCTCGCCGGGCGGAAGATCCTTGCCCGAGCGCGGGCGCGTGAGCCCGACCGCGTCGTTGGAAGCGGCGCCGTGGGCGGCGGTGTAGCGCTTGAGCTCCACCGAGACGATGCGCGCGCCGCGGTTGCTGAACGTGACCCGGTAGAGCGGCGTCTCGATCGCGATCACGCGCTCGAGCTCGGCGGTCGGGGCGGCATGGATGGCGGCGAGGCTCGCACCCGGCGCGGGCGCGGCGGCTGCCCCCGGTGCCGTCCGGGCCGCGGCCCCCACCGCGCCGGTCACCGTGGCTCCGGTATCGCCGACCACCCGGCCCGCGGTGGTCGAGTCGTGGCGTGCGGCCGGCGCCGGGCGCTCCGGGTAGAGATACTTGGAGAGTCCGAACTGCTTGAGGATGTATGGGTAGGCAATCAGGAACACGATACAGACGACGATCGCCACCCAGGTGCGACGGTCCATGGTCATGGCACCGGGTCCACGCCGTGGGCACCCAGCGGGTGGCAGCGCGCCACACGGCGGACGGCAAGGGTGAACCCGCGCGCGAAGCCGTGCCGCTCGAACGCCTGGATGGCGTACTCCGAGCACGACGGCGTGAAGCGGCAGCAGCCGCGGTTGAGCGGCGCGAGTGTGAGCTGGTAGAGGCGGACGAACGCGATCGCGAGGTGTCGCAT
The DNA here is from genome assembly GCA_044451485.1 of Candidatus Eiseniibacteriota bacterium. GTDB lineage: Bacteria > Eisenbacteria > RBG-16-71-46 > RBG-16-71-46 > RBG-16-71-46 > JBIOKD01. The sequence continues at coordinate 7,154 of JBIOKD010000088.1, forward strand.
GGCGCTCAAACGATCTCGGGCGGGGCGAGCGCCCCGGCCGTGATGAGCACGCGCTCGATGTCGCTCGCGAGGTCCTGGTGCGCGGCGGTGAGCGCGGTGCGGGAGGCGACCAACATGATCAACAGACCCTCGTGCGGCATCCGGTCCCAGCGTCGCCGGACGATCTCGCGGATGCGGCGGCGCGCGCGGTTGCGCTGGACCGCGTTGCCCACCCCGCGGCGGCTCGCCACGAAGCCCACTCGGGTCGGATCCCCGGGGACCGGCACCGTCACCACCAGTACGTGGCGCCCACGGGTGGCGTTGCCGCCACCGCGCATCCGGGCCCAGTCGCGGGTGGTGGTGAGACGATGCGGGCGGTCGATGCGCTCGACCATGGGGCGGTGCCTCACCGTGTGGGATACGCGCGTCGACGACGGGATGCGCCGCGGCTCGGCGACCGTCGCCCGTGGGCGGCGGTGCGCGTGCCGCGTTCCGGCCGAGGGCGGAGGCGCGACGGGTGACCGCAAGGGAGAGTGAACTAGAAGCCTAACGCTTCCCGGAGGAGACGGTGAGGCGCTTGCGGCCCTGCTTGCGACGGGCGGAGAGGACCTTGCGTCCTCCCTTGGACTTCATGCGCGCGCGGAAGCCGTGCGTCTTCTTCCGATGGCGATTTCGGGGTCGGTAGGTGCGCTTCATGACGGAACAGCCCTCGTCTTTTCAAGGGGATACGACACCGACAAAGACGGGGCACGTTACGTGAGCCGGAGCCCTCGCGTCAAATTCGGAGCCGGTCCGGCCCGCGTGTCCCCCCGCACCTCCTAGAGACCGGCGGGGTCAGACGACCCGGTCGCGGCCAGCGCTCTTGGCCGCGTACATCCGCTCGTCGGCGCGCTCGATGGCGGCTTCGGCGCCGGGGTCTTCGGCGGCCAACTCGGCAACCCCCAGCGAGATCGTGACCCGGGGCAGCCCCTCGACCGCCATCGCCGCGACCTTCTCCCGCAGACGCCCCGCCAGGTCACGGGCCTGCTCGACACGGGCGCCGGGCAGCAGCAGCAGGAACTCCTCGCCGCCCCAGCGGATCAGCGCGTCGTCGCCACGGATCGAGCGACCGATCAGGTCGGCGACCTCGCGCAGCACGTCGTCCCCGACGCCATGACCGTGCTCGTCGTTCACCCGCTTGAAGTGGTCGATGTCGATCATCGCGAAGCTGAGCGGCGCTCCGTGACGGCGCGCCCGGGCCACCTCTCGCGCGATCGTCTGGTGTCCGCCGAGCCGGTTGAGCAGGCTGGTCAGCGGGTCGGTGACCGCCTGCTTCATGTACATCTCGCGCAGCTGGGTCTCGTTGGTGACGTCACGCACCACGTCGAGCCGCCCCTCGCCCTCGGGCAGCGGCACCGGCCGGCTCGACCAGCGGAACACCCCGTGCATCGATCCCTCGAGCACGAACTCGATCTCGCCCTCGACCGGCGGTGACGGCCCGACGATGCGGAGCAGCGGCTCGGGCTCGCGGAGGTGCTCGAGCAGGCGACGCAGGACATCGACCCGCGCCTCGCCGACCAGCCGCTCCTCGGGCCGGCCCGAGAACTCGGCGAACGGCCGGTTGACGTACACGATGCGACCGGATGCGTCCGACAGCACGATGCCGCTGTCCATGCCCGCGAGCACCGACTGGAGGTACGCGGCCGAGCGCTCCAGGTCGGCGCGCAGCCGCTCGTCCACGGTGACGTCGCGATAGATCCCCGAGAGCGCCACCAGGGTGCCGTCCTCGTCGCGGATCGGCGACGCGGTGACCGACACCCGCAGCCGGTGTCCGTCGCGGGTCACCCGCACCGTCTCGAGGGCGCGGATCGCCTCGCCGCGTCCGACGTGCTCGATCAGCCAGGCGAGCTCGTCGGCGCGCTCGGGGGGCACGATCGCGGTGAGCGGACGGCCGATGATCTCGGGGGCGCGCCAGCCGAACATCTGCTCGGCCGCCGGGTTCCAGTCGAGCACGCGGCCGTCCAGATCCACGCTCACGATCGCGTCCGCCGACGACTCCACGATCGCATCGCGGCGGGTGCGCATCTTCGCCATCGAGGTCCGGCTCATGCCCCCCTCCCTAGGAGAGCCTACCGCGAAGGGTGTCTCAGTGCCGCCCGGCTCCGCTCCGCCACGCGTCGCGCTCGCGGCGCGCCAGGTCCATGACATCGGCCGGCACCACTTCGCCATGCATCTGGGCGGCGAAGGTCTCGGCGGTCTGCCGCCACTCGGTGGCCTGGGCGGGCGAGACCGGCGCGACCTTGAGGCCCCGCTTCTGCATCTCGGCCACCGAGGTACTGTCCTGCTTCGGCACCTGCGCCTCGAGCTGCAGCTCGAGCTTGTGACACGAGGCGGTGATCGCCTGCTGGTCGGCCGCCGACAGCTTGGACCACGCGCTCTTGGTGATGATGGTGCCACCGACCAGCGGCGCCAGACCGATCTCGCTCATGTACGGCGTGGTGCGGAACCATTGCAGCGACAGCGCCGCCAGCGGCGTGATGTAGATCGCGTCGAGCATCCCCGACTGGAGCCCGCTCAGGATGTCGGTGGTGGACACCGCCACCGGCTGGAAGCCGTTCTTCTTCCACAGCTGCGAGATCCGGTCGTCGCCCACGCCCACCCACAGCCTGAGCTTCTTCAGGTCCCCGACCGAGCTCACCGGCTGCTTGGCGAACACGTGCACCCAGCCGCCGTGGCCCCAGTTGAGGAGCACGAAGCCCTTCTCGTCGAGACGCTGCTTGAGCATGGGCGTCATCTTGTCGAGCACCGCGCGCAGCTCGGGATACGAGTCGAAGAACATCGGGATGGTGAAGACCTTGAACGCCGGGTCGATCTGGGCGAGCCCGGCCACCGTGACCGCCGCCGCCTGGAGCTGCCCGATGCGCATCTTCCGGATCACGTCCTCCTCGCTGCCGGCGACGCCGCCCGGGTAGACGCGCAGGCTCACCCGCCCGGCGGTGTCCCGGCTCCATTCGGCACCGGCCTGCTTGAGCGATTGATCCCACACCGAACCGTCGGGGACGAGTGTTGCGAGCTTGATTACCGACGGCGCGGCCTGGGCCGGGGCCTCGGGCGCCCACGCCAGCGTCGGGACCAGACCCAACGCAAGTGCCACCACGAGTGCCGCGTGGATCCGGGTGATGGGAGCGTGGCGGTGGGGACGCGACGGCGTCATGGCTTCTCCTGGGGTTGTGCGTCGAGGGGAGCGAGGAAGAGATCGTCGGCGCGCGCCAGCAGCGCATGCGCCTTGCGTTGCATGAGGATCACCAGGAGTCGCTTCGATGGCTGCGCCTCCGGATCGAACGACATGGCCTTGTCGAGCATGCGGGTGAACTCGGCGCGGTCCTGGGCCGGGATGCTCACCGACTCGGCCCAGGTCACATACGGGGCCGGATCCTGATCGTGCGACAGCTCGACCGCGCGGTCGAAATGCTGCTTCGCCCGCTCGAGCGAGCCGCCCATCTCCTTCGGAAGCGCCTCGATCACGATGCCGGCCTCGTGGAGCTGGCCGCCCTCGTAGGTATCGTCAAGCGCCAGGGCGCGCTTCATGAGCGCGCGCACCGCGTCGATGTCACCGAGCAGCTCGGGCCGGTTCTTGCCGTAGCCGATCGCCGAGCCCCACGCGGCGGCGGTCCAGTACAACATCGGGAGCTGGTCCTTGCCGATCGTGGCGGCGACCGAGTCGGGCCGCGTCTCGAGCGCCCGGCGGATGCCCTTGTGCTGGAGCTCGAGTCCGCGCAGCCCGTAATTCCGCGCCCGGATCAGGAGCTTGAGGGCCC
>JBIOKD010000089.1:0-10888 GCA_044451485.1 Candidatus Eiseniibacteriota bacterium
CGTGGCATGCTGTGGCTGGCGAGACATCCCGGATGGATTGGGCCGACACTCTCGGGACTCCGGGCGTGCCCGCCGTTGTTGTCACATCTGGTCGGAGTGGCGGGCGGCACCCGCCGGCTGCTCGGACGCGGCAGCCGGCCGCGTTGGGGCCACGCGGCATGACGGCGCTGGTGATCGCGGTGGTGACGATGCTGGCGGCGCCGGTCGCCGCGACCGCGCCTGTCGCGGCGACCCTGCCCAGCGCGTCCGCGCCGAGCCCGACCGCGTCGGCCATCGCGCCCGCTCCACGCCCCGAGGTGGCGGCGCTCCTTGCGGCGGGGGACTCCGCGATCGGCCGGCTGGACCTGGAAGCCGCCACCGCGGCCTTCACACGGGCGCGTCGCGCCGACCCGGCGAGCTACGAGGCCGCCTGGAAGCTCGCGCGGGCATGTGCCGACCACTCGACGCTGAGCGAGAAGCCGGCCGATCAGCTGCGTTGGTGCCAGCAGGCGGAGTCACTCGCGCGCGCCGCCGTCGTCCTCGAGCCCTCCGGGGCGGAAGGCCACACCTTCCTCGCGATCGCGCTGGGCAGACGCGCCCTCTTCGAGGGTGGCAAGCGCAAGGTGCGGCTCGCCCGCGACATCGAGGTGGAGGCGGACTCGGCTCTCGCGCTCGACCCCGACGACGACCTCGCGCATCACGTCCTCGGCCTATGGAACCGCGAGCTGGTCGCGCTCCCGGGTCCTCTCCGGCTCTTCGCCAACCTCCTCTACGGCGGGCTTCCGCAGGGGTCGATGGAGAGCGCCATCGAACACCTGCGCAGGGCCGCTAGTCTGCGTCCGGACGTCATACCGCATCGCGTCGAGCTGGGGATCACGCTGGCGGCCGCCCGGCGATATGCCGACGCGCGGAACGAGCTCGAGCACGCGTTGGGCATGCCCACGAGCTGGGTCACCGACGACTACTACCGGGCCAAGGCCCGGGCGGCACTCGCTCGCATGCACGGGAAGACGTGAGCGGGCAGGGCCCGGCGCCACTCGGGCCGCTCGCGCTGTTTCTCGCGGTGCTGCTCGCGCAGCGCACGGGCGAGCTGATCCATTCCGCGGCCAACACCCGACGTCTCGTGGCGAGCGGCGCGCGAGAGCACGGCGCCGGTCACCTTCCGCTGATCGTGATGGTCCACGTGCTCTTCCCGTTGTGTCTCGCATCCGAGGTGGTGTTTCTCGGAGCGCGGCCCGGGAGACTTTGGGTGATGTGGCTCGTGTTGTGGCTCGGCGCCCAGGCGCTTCGCCTCGCCGCCGTTCGGGCGCTGGGGGAGCGCTGGAGCGTCCGCATCCTGGTGCTCCCCGGCGCGCCCCTGGTGCGGCGCGGTCCCTACCGGGTCCTGCGGCATCCGAACTACCTCGCCGTCGTCATCGAGCTCCTCGCCGGGCCGCTCATGTTCGGGGCGTGGCGCACGGCCATCGCGATCTCGCTGCTCGACCTGGTGGCGCTGGGGATTCGGATCCGGGTCGAGGAGACCGCGCTTCGGAGCGCGCCTCCGGTGCAGCCATAGGGTGCCCCACGGGATCGCAAACAGCGGGGTCCGGGGACGTTGAGCCCGGCTTCGTCGCCCGGGGCCGGAGTGTTACTCTCCAAGGTGTCGTTGACGGGGGAATTCCTCGTCCCTTCTTCGCAGGTGTCGGCCCTCCGACGTGCCCCCGAGCGCGTGGCCCCTTGTGGATCGACTGCGTGGACGCAGCGAGGGACGAGCGAAGCTGAAGCCGGATGTGCGCCTAGCTCGCCGATAGATCGCATGGGCTGAAGCCCCCTTCCGAATCGGAAGGAGGCCGCGCGGGTGAGATCCGAGCAGTCGTGCTGTCGGTCCGATCGCCTTGTCTTCGCGATCGATCGGAATCCGCGGAACGGTCCTTCGGTTCCCGATGTACTGCTTGCCCCGGGTGATCGAGTCCCGTGGCCGCGTCGCAACTCCCCCTCGCGCCGCACGTCCGACTCGAGACCGATCCTTCCCCTGTCGGGCCCCCTCCACGTGGGGCCCGTTTCGTTGCCGCACGCCCGTGGGTCGTCGTGCGCGCCGTTCCGGCTCCCGAGCCGGATCCTCCCCCGGACCCAGTCGCATCGCTTGACGTCCGACGCCGGTTCGTTCCGCCACGAGGCATCGCACCCGCTCCTGCAAGGTGCGTATCCGGAGGACCGCATGTCCATCATACGAGACACCATCCACAATTGGCTCGGGAAGACCAAGAGCCCACGCGCGACGTCGAGAACGATCCCGGATCGCGGCACCCCGATCCTGCGCGCGACCGCGATCCTGGCATGGGCGTCGTTGGCGCTTCTCACCGTGGTCGGCCCGGTCGTGGGTGCCCCCTGGCTCGACCCGGCATGGACCTATCGCCGCGCGGTCACCGTGAGCAATCCGGGCCAGGCTCTGGCCGGCTATCAGGTCCGCATCGACCTCGATGCGTCGTTCGATTTCTCCCGGGCGAACCCGGACGGGAGCGATCTGCGTGTGACCGCGACCGACGCCCAGACTCCGTTGCCCTATTGGGTCGAGGCCTGGGATCCCGCGGGACAGAAGGGGACCGTCTGGGTGAAGGTGCCATCGGTGTCCGCGGGCGCCAGCACCGTCTACCTCTACTACGGGAACTCGGCGGCGAGCTCGGCGAGCAGCGGGGATGGGACCTTCAGCTTCTTCGACGATTTCACGGGCGTCGCCGCATCGCCGGGTGTGTACGGCAACTGGCCCCGCGTGGTCGTCGATCCCTACCTCGACGGCGCCCACAACGTGTCGATCGAGCCGATCGACGGTGACGGCAAGCCGGACATCGTGGCGGACGGCTATCGCGCCGGGGCGCTGAACTGGTACGAGCAGCCGACGGATCCGGTTCACGACGCATGGATCAAGCACACGATCGATGCCGATCTCGGAAACGCGCACGACCACCAGATCGGCGACATCGACGGCGACGGCCAGCGGGACATCGTCGCGCTGAGCCTGTCCGAGACCTGGGCGGACTACAGCCAGGGCGAAGGATACGTCGCCTGGTACCAGAAGCCGGCGGATCCGCACGCCGCGACGTCGACGGGGTGGACCACGAGACAACCGCTGCCCAGCCCTCTGGCCGATGCTGGGGCCGCGGTCTACAACGGCGAGCTGTACATCTTCGGAGGCCACCACCTCGGTGGCGTCGATCCGCAGGACGTCTGTTATCGGTACGACCCGGGGACCAATACCTGGACCCCGATCCAGTCGCTGTCGTCGAAGCGCTGGGGCCAGCTCGCGGTCACGTTCGGCGACAAGATCCACCTCTTCGCGGGCTCGGGCACGGACGTCCACGAGATCTACGACCCCGGCACCAATAGCTGGACCACCGCCGGCAACCCGGTGCCACCGGAGATCGCGGACCACGGGCTGATGGGCCTGCGCGACGGAAACGTGATCCGGCTGTTCCGGGGCAGCGCCAACTACGAGTACGACCCGGCCACCGACACCTACGTAAGGCGAGCGGACGTGCCGACGCCGCGGGTATGGGGGACGTGCGCGCTGGTCGGCGGGAAGATCTATCTGATCGGCGGCGGGCCGTCCAGCGCCGGCCGGGCCAACGAGGCGTACGACCCGGCCACCGACACGTGGGAAACGAAGACCCCCATGCCGGTCGACCGCTGGGGCGCCACCCGCGAGAACCCGGTGATCGGCGGCATCATCTATGTGACCCACGGAATGATCAGCTCGTTCTACGCGACCAACTATGCCTACGATCCGGCCACCGACACCTGGACCGCGAAGTCGAGCGGGATGAATCCGCGCGACGGCGTGGGCTGCGGCGTGATCGACGGCAAGTTGGTCGTGGCCGGCGGTCGCGACGACGACCTGCTCGGTGGCACCGGCCGCGACTTCGTCGAGGCATACGATCCCGCTGCCGACACCGGACCGAACGGCTGGCGAAAGACCATCATCGCGCGCAGCGGCGACTACGGGCTGCTCGGTGCGCGCTCGGCCGGCCTCGGGGACATCGACGGGGACGGCGACCTGGACATTGCCGTTGCGGTGGACGGCTACGAGCGTCATGCCACCGGCCAGCTCTTCTGGTTCGAGAATCCCGGTGGCGCCGCCGCACTCGATCCGGCGCGGTGGCACGAGTACATGATCGACAACACGGCGGGCAACGGCGCTGATGCGCAGATCGGCGACCTCGACGGAGACGGCCACCCCGACATCGTGTATTGCTCGCACGCCGGCGCGCCCCAGTACACGTTCGTCTATTTCGCGCCCGCCGACCCGCGGGACGTGGCGGGCTGGCAGCGGATCACGCTGGCGGGCGGGTCGTACCACGCGCATCTGGTCGACTTCGACGGAGACGGCGACCTGGACGTCCTCAAGGCGAGCATCGCCGAGGGGCGCGTGACGTGGCTGGAGAACCCGGGCGGGGCAAGCGCGCGCATCACGGCGAACTGGCACGAATACACGCTCGATTCCGGCGGACCCATCCCGCGCTTCAACCGGGTGACCACGGCCGACATCGACGGCGACGGCGACCTGGACGTGTGCGTGGAGACGAACACCGGCACGGAGGGCGCCATCAAGTGGTACCGGCGGCCGGCGGACCCCCGCGACGTCGGCGCCTATCAGATCTACACGGTCGACGACAACGCGACCTACCTCGCCTACGCCCACGACGCGGACGTCGGCGACATCAACGGCGACGGGCGACCCGACTTCGCCGGGGTCGGCGCCGGCACGGGGTACGGCCCCGACGCCGACGGCAACAAGGTCATGTGGTATCCGAACGTGCAGACCACCACGACCGTGCTGGACCCGGCCAAGTGGCAGACCAGCGGCACCCCCACGCTCGCGGACGGCGTCGTCGCGATCGACGCCTCGGACGAGATGATCCGCTCGGTGGGCACGTTCCAGAACAAGGCCTTCCGCACCCGGACGCGCATCGCCTCGTACGCCGACTACGGCTACTTCGGATTCAACTACGGGAGCCCGTTCGTGGGCGACTTCGACGCCATGTTCGTGGCGTCCGGGGACGGGACCGTACGGTCCATCACGTCGAGCGCGCACAACGTCTTCACCTGGGGCTACACGCAGGCCGAAGGTACGAGCTGGAAGACGTGGGAGGTGGGCTGGGCCCCGAGCCGCACCGACTTCTCGGTAGACGGTGCGTTGCGGCAGAGTCACACCACCACCATTCCGCAGGTGCCGATGCACGTCCAGCTCAACGCGCACCAAGGGAGCCCGAGTCTGGAGGCCGACTGGACGCTCGTGCGCGAGTACGTGCCGAACGAACCGGCCACCACGGTGAGCATCCAGGTGCCGAACGGTGGGCCGCAGGCGCCGCAGATCGTCTCGGCACCGGTCACCGCCGCGGCGGCCGGTATGCCCTACGCCTACACGGTCTCCGCGACCGGCAGCCCGGCGCCGCAGTTCACGCTCGGCGCCGGTCCCCAGGGTATGAGCATCGATCCCGTCAGCGGTGCGATCTCGTGGACGCCCTCGACGCAGCAGATCGGCGGGCACTTCGCGGTCACGGCGGTCGCCATCAACTCGTCCGGCACGGACGCACAGAGCTTCGTCGTGGTTGTGACCGGCAGCGCGCCAGCCTTCACCTCGAGCCCGCCGCCCACCGGATACACCGGACACCCCTACACCTACCTGGTGACCGCGACCGGCGCTCCGCCGCCCATGTTCAGCCTGACGACGTTCCCGTCCGGCATGGCGATCGATGGGGCCACCGGGTGGATCAGCTGGACCCCGGGACCCACCCAGTTCGGATCGTTCCCGGTCACGGTCGTGGGCTCCAACAGCGAGGGCTCGGCGACCCAGAGCTTCACCGTGCAGGTCTTCGAGTCGCTCGATCCGAGCGCGTGGAAGTACCGCCGGCAGGTGGTCGTGGACAACAGCAGCAATCCCGCATCGCTCACCGACTACCCGGTCCGCATCGATCTCGACGCCGCGCACTTCGACTTCACGCGTGCGGACGCCCAGGGTGCAGATCTGCGGCTGACCGACCAGGACGGCTCCACCATGCTGAGCTTCTGGCGGGAGGGGTGGGACGCCGTCGGCCGGTCGGGGCGGCTGTGGCTCAAGATCCCCAGCATCCCGGCGCACGGCACCGCCACCGTCTACCTCTACTATGGCAACGCGGCCGCTGCGGACCGAAGCGACGGCCCCGCGACCTTCCTGTTCTTCGACGACTTCGGCGTGCCCGGGGTGGTCGATCAGGTGAAGTGGAGCTCGAGCAGCAGCCCGCCGGTCGCCGACGGAGCCGTGACGGTTTCCGGCAACAGCCAGTACATACGGAGCCGCGCTCAGTTCCAGTACCGGGCGCTGCGCTCGCGGGCGCGCTACGTCACCTACGCCGACTGGGGCGACATCGGGTTCAACTCCTGCTGTGTGTCGGTCGGCGGCAACGACGCGATGTTCGTCGGCTTCGGCAGCGGCATGGTACAGCCCATCACCTCATCCGGGGGAAGCTGGACCTGGGGCAGCGCCAGCGCCGAAGGCACCGACTGGAAGGTGTGGGACGTGCTCTGGAATCCCACCGAGACGAGGTTCCTGGTGAACGACGCGGTGCGGACGAGCAACACCACCCGGATCCCTTCGGTGCCGCTGAGCGCGCAGTTCAACAGCAATGCCGGCAGCCCGACGCTGCAGGTGGACTGGACCCTGGTGAGGCCGTACTCGCCGCCCGAGCCGCAGCCGTCGGTGCAAGCAGAGGAATCGTCCAGCCAGGTGGCGGTGGTGGTGGCGCCGGGAACCTGGATCTCGAACGCGACTCCGTGCGTGACGGTGCCGGTGGTGCTCGCGGGCACCGGGGGCGTGCCGGCGCGGGGACTCAGCGTCGGAATCCAGCTCAGCCCCGAGCTGGCTCTGTGCGACCCGGCCCGCCCGGCCAGCAGCATCCACCAGGGTTCGTGGCTCGCCGCGTTCACCAGCGCCTTCGAGGTGGTGAGCTTGGGCGGCGGCCACTACCGGCTGGATCAGGCGATCCTCGGGGACCCGTGCGGGGTGGCGACGGGCGGATCGCTGTTCACGATCGATCTCACCAACGCGGGCGCGGACGGGGTGGGGACCATTGCTGTGACCGACGTGGTCACGCGCGACTGTGCCAACAACCCGATTACCAGCGGGCCGGGGACACCGGCGTCGCTGGTCATCGATCGCACGCCCCCGACCGCCGTCTCCGGTCTGGCTTCGGCCTCGGGCGCGACGGCGGGGAGCGCGCCGGGCACACGGCAGATCGCGGTCGGCTTCACGGTGCCGGGCGATGCCGCCGCGGTGGAGGTGTACCGCGCGCCGTTCGGCGGGTATCCCCGCTACGACGCGTCGGGCGGGAGCGAGCACGCGCCCGCGGCCCCCACCACGTATCCGCCGCCCGCGCCGTGGACGCGGGCGATCGGACTAAGCGGGCCAGGCAGCGACGATCCTGGAGCGCGGGACTTCTGGTACTACATCGTGGCGACCAAGGACGCGCACGGTAACGCCGCGATCTCGAACCGCACGGCCGGGACCCTGAGCTACATCTTGGGGGATACGCACGACGGCGTCCGGGACTGCGAAGGGGACAACCGGGTGACGCTCGCGGACATCAGCTACCTGGGCGCGCACTATGGGTTCACGGTGGGTATGGCGTCGGACTTCGCCTGTCTCGACGTCGGACCGACAACGGACTATTGGGTGACCTCGCGGCCCAAGCCGGACGGGATGCTGGACTTCGATGATCTGGCAGTGTTCGCGCTCGACTTCGGGACAACGGTGGGCCCGGTGCCACCCGCGCGTATCCGCCCGACAGCGGAGCCGGCGATGGCGTCGCGGACGGCCAGCGCGGTGGCGCTCGCGCCGGTGGACGTTGCAGGCGTGGGCGAGACGTTCGACGTGGCCCTGACCTTCGACGGCGTGGGCGACGTGCGAGCGCTGAGCGTGACGCTAGCGTACGACGCGGCGGTGGTGGAGCCGGTGGCGATCATCGACGGCGAGCTGCTGGCGACGCAGAGCGCGCCGCACGTCACGTTGTCGCCACGGCCGGGAAGCGTGGACCTGGCCCTGCTGGGCGGATCGGAAGGCATCACGGGCCACGGCACGCTGGTGAAGGTGACGTTCCGGGTGCTCGCGGGCGGTGACCCGGAGATCGCCGTGCGCGAGATCAAGGCGCGTGATGCGCGCAACCACGAAACGCCGCTCGGACAGGACGTTGCGGTACCGCGTCTGCCGAGCACGACATCGCTGTCGCAGGCGATGCCGAACCCGTTCGATGCGACCACCACGTTCGAGATCGCGCTGCCCGAGCCGGGGAGCGCAGAGCTGGCGATCTTCGGGATCGACGGGCGGCGGATCCGGACGCTCGTTGCCGGGGAACGGGCGGCGGGAGTGTACCGCGTCACCTGGGACGGCCGGGACGAGGTCGGCCGGCCGGAGCCGGCGGGGGTGTTCTTCGCGCGACTCAACACCGGCCGTGTGAACTTCACCCGCACCGTGGTTCGGGTGCGTTAGCCACAGGACGGAGGGCAGGTCGGGCTCCCATCCGGGAGTCCGACCCGCCGCGCTCGGGTCTGCGAGGCGCGCGCTCGTGCCGAGGGACGCCACGTTCGGCGCGCACGCCTGGTCCGTCGCCGGCGGTCGGCTAGTCTGCCGGCGTCCGCGTGATCCGCCGGCGATCGTCACCACCGGCGGCGACCCCCGACCGGCCGCTCACGCCGTCACGACGATTCGTCCCAACCCATCGCCGCGCCGCGAGGTCCAAGTCAGCATGCTCGCCGTCATGCGCCGGATCCCCGCCGGGCTGTTCGCGCTGGGATCGATCCTCCTCGCGTGGTCGCCGGATGACGCATGGGCGGCCGCGCCCAAACCCGGACCACCGCTCACGATCCAACGGGCCGCCGGCCCCATCGTGGTGGACGGCGACCTGTCCGATCCGGGCTGGCAGGGCATCACGCCCATCACCACCTGGTTCGAGACCAACGTCGGGGACAACGTCGAGCCGCAGGTCAGGAACGTCGGGTACCTGGCCTACGACGACAAATTCCTCTATGCGGCGTTCCACTTCGAGGACCCGCATCCGGAGGGGGTGCGGGCGCCGCTCGGCGACCACGACAACGTCTCGTCCGCAACCGACTACGCGGGGGTCATCGTGGACAGCCGCAACGACGGCAAGACCGCCCGCATGTTCCTGTCCAATCCCAAGGGGGTGCAGTACGACGCGGTCAGCAGCGACGTGACCGGCGAGGACAGCTCGCCCGACTTCTACTGGGACTCGATGGGGAAGATCACCGCGACCGGATGGGATCTCGAGATCCGGATTCCGTTCTCGTCGCTGCGCTACGCCAACGACAGCAATCCGACCTGGGGCATCCTGCTCTATCGCAACTATCCCCGTGACCGCCGCTATCAATTCTTCTCGGCGCGGCTCCCACGCGACGTCAACTGCTTCATCTGCAACTCGAGCAAGATGGCCGGTCTCGCGGAGCTGCCACACGGCTCGCACATGGTGCTGGCGCCGTTCGCGACCGGCGGGCGGACCGACGAGGCGGCCGACGGTCTCGGCGCGCCGCTCCAGCAGGGACCGGTCGAGACCCAGTTGGGCGCCGACCTCAAGTGGAGCCCGCTGGCCGACGCCACCATCGACGGCACCATCAACCCGGACTTCTCCCAGGTCGAGTCGGACGTCGCCCAGATCGGCGCCAACGAGCGATTCGCGCTCTTCTACCCGGAGAAGCGCCCGTTCTTCCTGGAGGGGATCGATCTGTTCACCACCCCGTTCCAGGCCGTCTACACGCGCAGCATCACCGCGCCCAGTGGCGGTCTACGCGCGACCGGGCGTACCGGGACCACCGCCTTCACGGCGCTCGTCACCCACGACAAGGGCGGCGGACTCGTGATCCTGCCGGGGTCACAGGGCTCCGACGCCGCGCTCCAGGAGTTCGGCTCCGACGTCGGCATCATGCGTCTCCGTCACGACATGGGACCGTCGTTCGTGAGCGTGCTAGCCACCGGGCGGGAGATCGACGGCGGTGGGCACAACGCGGTGATCGGCCCCGACTTCCAATGGCGGCCGCGACCCGCGGAGGCGATCACTGGTCAGGCGCTGTGGAGTGACAGCCGGACACCAAACCGGCCGGACCTCGCCGCGGAGTGGGATGGCCGCGAGCTGTCGGACCATGCGCTGCTGCTCAACTGGTCGCACAACACCCCGAAGTTCGATTGGTTCATCCAGGGCCAGCAGATCGGCCCGGAATTCCGCGCCGACGAGGGCTTCGTGCCCCAGGTGGGATTCAGCGAGGGGTACTTCGAGACCGGTTACACGCTGAGACCGAAGGACGAGTTCCTGTCCCGGGTCCGTCTGTTCACGATCGACTACTACGATGCCGATCCGGACGGGAACGAGCTCGCGAGACGGGTCTCGGTGGGTGCGGGGATGGACGGGAAGCTCAACAGCTTCGTGCGGATCGAGCTCAACCGCGACGACATCCGGGTCGGGAACGAGCTCCTCGGCCGCTTCCGCCCCCGGGTCTACGTCCAGGCCAGTCCGACACGACTGTTCAACCTGATCGAGGTCGACAGCTATTTCGGCGACGAGATCGACTTCGCGAACGCCCGCGAGGGGAGCGGCACGACGATCGTCACCATCCTCATCCTGCACCCCGGGGACCACCTCGAGCTGCGCAACGATGCCAGCGGACGCCGGCTGTACGTCACCGACGCGAGCGGCCGGTCGGGACGTCTGTTCAATGCCTCGGTCGAGCGTCTGCGGGCACAGTGGTCGTTCAACTCGCGCTCGTTCATCCGTCTGATCGGTCAGTACGTGCGGACCATTCGCGACCCCTCGCTCTACACCTACAGCGTGACGCCCAAGGACGCCGACCTGAGCGGCTCGGCGCTGTTCGCCTACAAGATCAATTGGCAGAC
>JBIOKD010000090.1:0-10867 GCA_044451485.1 Candidatus Eiseniibacteriota bacterium
CCGGGTTTCACGCCGAACGCCTGGTAGAACTCCGGCAGGTTGGAGACCGGCCCGATCACCCGGAGAAAGCTCGGCGCGTGCACGTCGGTCTTGACCCGGACCGCCAGGTTCTCGGGGCGGATCTGGTTCATCCAGCTGAGCGCCCAGCCCATGAAGTACCGCTGTGCCGGGGTGAGCCCACCGATCGCCTGGCCGCGCTTGTACTGCTCGGTCTTGGTGAACGCGTCCCATCCGAGAGTGATGCCGCCGAGATCGGCGATGTTCTCGCCCTGGGTCGCGCTCCCGTTCACGTGCATGTCACCCACCGCGACGTAGCCGTCGTACTGACGCACGATACGCGCTGCACGGGCGTTGAACTCCTTCACATCGGTCGGCGTCCACCAGTCCTCGAGGTTGCCGTGCTCGTCGAACTGGCGGCCCTGATCGTCGAAGCCGTGGGTGATCTCGTGGCCGATGGTCGAGCCACCGGCGTACGAGTAGACGATCGCGTCGTCCACCAGGGAATCTGCGATCCCCGGCAGGATGAAGGCCGCAGCGGGCAGCACGATCTCGTTGTTCGAGGGGTTGTAGTAGGCGTTGTAGGTCTGCGGCGTCATGTCCCACTCGGTGCGGTCGACCGGCTTGTTCAACTTCTTGATGTAGAACTCGCTCCGCCACACGTTGCCACGCACGCAATTCACCAGGAAGGATCCACGCTGCACGTCGTACGTCGAGTAGTCTCGCCAGTGATCGGGGTAGCCGACCTTCTTGGTGACCGCCTCCAGCTTGTGGAGCGCGCGCTGCTTCGTGACCTCGCTCATCCAGTCGAGGTTCCGGATGCGGCTCTGGAACGCCGTGAAGATCTCGTTGGTCAGCTTGGTGTAGCGCTCCTTGGTGCGGGGCGAGAAGTACCGCTGCACGTAGAGCTGCCCGAGAGCGTCCCCGAGATAGTTCTCCTCCTCATCGAGCGAACGCTTCCAGCGTGGCCGTTGTTCTGGCGTCCCGTTGAGGATGGTCCCGTAGAAGTGGAAGTTCTCGTCGTCGATCGGTCCGCCGGCCTGGGAGGCGTAGGTGTTCATCAGCGACCAGCGGAGATAGGTCTTCCACTCGGCCAGCGGATGTCCATGCAGCGACTTCTCGACCTGCTGGAGGAACTCCGGCTGCCCCACGATCACGGTGTCGACCCCGTGGATGTTCCCCTGGTCGAGGAACTGACGCCAGCGGATGGACGGGGTCAGCTTGGAGACCCCGTCGATGGGCATGGCGTGGTAGTTGGCGATCGGGTCACGGAGGTCCGCCAGCTTGCGCGAGGCGCCGGCGAGCTCGGTCTCGAGACGCATCACGACACCGGCGTCCTTCCGCGCGATGGTGCTGTCCTCTCCGAGCAGCGCGAACATCTTCGCGACGTGCACGACGTATTCGCGGCGCAGCATCTTGGACCGGTCGTCGGTGTCGAAGTAGTAGTCACGGTCCGGCATCCCGAGTCCGCCCTGGTACAGGTGCACGGCGTAACGGTCGCTGTTCTTCTCGTCCTGGAAGAGCGCCAGTCCGTACATGGCACCCACGCCGATGTACTGCAGGTGGGCGATGTCGTCGAGGAGACCCGGGGTGTCCTTCACCGCCTGGATCCGAGCAAACTCGTCGGCGAGCGGCGTCATGCCCTGCTGGGCGATCGTGACGGTGTCCATCGAGGCGTGCCAGAAGTCGCCGATCTTCTGCGGGATGCTGCCCGGTGCCGAGCCGGGGTTCGACGACGCCTCCTCGTTGATCGAGAGGAGCCGTTGGTAGGTCTCCTCCTGCACGACGTGGGCGATCCCCCACGACCGCTCGTTGGGCGGAATGGGATTCTCGTGGAGCCACTTGCCGACCGCGTACGTGAAGAAATCGTCGCGTGGGCTGGTCGCGGGGTCGATGAACAGCCCCAGATAGTGCTCGACATCGGACGTTGGCGTCGTGGACGAGGCGGCGGCGGTAGTGAGCGCGAGTGCCAGGATCGGGACCAGGTATCGCTTCATGACGAGGCTCCGGCGTGGGATGGTTGGGCTCGGAATCGCGGCACTCTAGCAGACGCCGGCGCGACCGGGCATTCGGACACCGTGAGCCGGACCAGCGCGGCAGCGGGCGGCGTCCAGCGCGGTCTCACTGCGTGGCGTCACGAGCCATGACGGTGTCGCGCACCCCCACGAGAATCATCCCACCCGAGCTCCAGGTCACGTCGAGCGCACCGCGACGCAGGAGCGAGTCGACCTGCGCGAGGAAGGACCGCGGGTAGTTGGCGCTGTCGAAGACGAGGGAGCGGGTGGAGCTCGGCATCAACACGTACCGGATGTCGTACCGGCGGAGCTCCGCGAGCCAGCGATCGGGATCCGTTTCGGTGAACATCTCCACCGGATGGACCCGCTGTCCCCACGGGATCGGCCAGGTCGCGTGACATCCCCCGTGGTAGAAGGTGTCGTAGGTCCACAGACTGAGCACCGTCGCGGACGGTGGGACGAGCAGCCGGACCGCGGCCAGCGCGTCGCGCATGTACGGTTGCTCGTCCACCGGTCGCCGGACCTCCGGCAGCGCCAGCACCGCCATCGCCGCCGGGATCAGCAGCGCGACGGCCAAGGTGGTCTCGGCGAGACGCCGGGACTCGAGCGCGTCGAACAGGATCGCGGTGGCCGCGAGCGCGAGGACGGGGAGGAACGGATCCAGGTGACGCGCCGAGGCCATCGGGGTGAACGCCACCGAGGCCAGACCGACCAGCGCGAATCCGAGGAGCCAGGCGCGGTCGCTGCCGTCCCGGCGCCAGGCCGCCACCGCGATCGCGGCCAGCGCGACGCACACGACCGCCATGCCCAGCAGACGCGGAGTGCCGACCAGGAACACCTGCGCCGGCACGCTGAAGCGGTGGAGATTGATGGTGTAGAGGGCCCGGTCCATGTCGGGCGCGAAAGCCGGGTAGAGCGCGCTGCCGAACAGGGTCTGATTCCGGATCAACCACGGCATCGATGCCAGGATCGCCAGACCGGCCGCGATCGCCAGATCGACGGCCCGCCGGTGTGACCCACGAAGCGCGAGCCACCCCGCCCGGGCCACCACCAGGATCAGGAGCAGCCAGCCGGTGAACTTGGTCAGCATCGCCGCGGCGACGAGTACCCCCAGCCACAGCGCGTCACGGCGTCTCCCGCTCGCCTCGTGACGGAGCAGGAGCGCGGCGCCGAGGGCGAATTCGAGCGTGGTGAGGCCCTCGACGTAGAAGCGCACCGCGTATTCCGCGAAGGCGCGGTTTCCGAGACACAGCAGCACCGCGCCGGCACGGGCCGCCGGGGACACCGATCGTGGCGTCGCGAACCACAGGGCGAGGAACGTGGCGGCGGCGAAGCACGTGGGAAGCAGGTGCAACGACGGGGCGCCGGCGACCGCCACGGCCAGGGCCCCGATCAGGTGCAGCATCGGCTGGTAGTAGTAGTAGAAGCCCGAATAGAGCTCGGGGATGATCGTCGGCAGCCGGTGATGGGTGACGATCCATTGCGCCACGTAGGCGTGGAAACACTCGTCGGTGGCAAAGGTCCCACGCGCCGCCTGCAGACCGAGCTGCACCAGCCACGCGGTCGCGAGCAGCGACGTGGTCGCGAGCAGGACGCCATGGATCAGCGTCCGGGTTCCGGTGCCACCCGGCGGTGTCCCGCGGCCCGAGCGGACGCGTGCCGGCTTCGCGCGTTGCCCCATCGCGCGAACATAGCAGTTGGAGCCGGGAGCGGGCCATGGTGTCGGCTCCCGTCGGACGGCCCATCCGCCCCCCGGTTCGCCGCCCTTCAGTTTCGACTGGCGAAGGCCGATGATCGGTACAGACCCATCGGCTCGATCCTACGCCCCCGTCGACGAGCGGGCCGTCAAACGGACGATCAGACAAGGAGGTCACGTCGTGGGCGAGATCAATCGAGTCGTCGCGCGCTTCCTCGATGGGCGGGTGCTCAAGGGGACCACCGAGGACTTCCTGCCGAACCGACCCAAGTTCCATCTCCATCCCCTCGGCAACGCCCCCCCCGAGGTGGTCGCGTGCCGGGATCTCAAGGCGGTGTTCTTCGTTCGCGACTTCTCCGGCGATGCGGCGCGCAAGGATATGAAGGGTTTTGGTCACCTCCCGGTCGAGGCGAACCAGGGCAAGAAGATCTCGGTGGTGTTCAAGGACGGCGAGGTGATCTCCGGCTACACCCTCGCCTACTCACGCGAGCGCGAGGGGTTCTTCGTGGTCCCCGCCGATCCGGGCAGCAACAACATCCGGATCTACGTGCTCCGGGGCGCCGCGCAGAAGGTGCTGGTGGGTCCCCAGGCGGACGAATTCTTCCGCCGCAACGCCGACGCCGCCTGAATCGTCCGGGCCGCGCGCCCGAACGCAGGACGTCTCACCCCGGAATCGGCCGCGAGGTCCGCGGCGGCCCGGACCGGATGGTCGGGGCCGCCGCCCGCAACGCGCTCTCCGACGTTCCCGGGCTAGGGCTGGACCGTGAACGGCACCGAGGCGCGCGTGGTGTCCCAGTCGAGGTTCAGCACTCCGCCCTGTGCGCTGGGCTCCACCGTGATCGTGAACCGCTCCACGACCTGGGGAAGCGTGCTGGTCTTCATGTCGATCGTGTACAGGTCCATCGACGCCTTGTGTGCCGTGCCCCACTGACCGGTCTCGGAATTGACGATCAGCTTCCAGCCGTCGGGTGACGGGATCGACCACAGTGTGTAGAAGCCGGCCGGCACCGTGGTGCTTCCGAACATCAGGTTCTTGTCGGTCCGGAACTGGGTGGCGGCATTCGCGCCGGTGCGCCACACCTCGCCAAACGGCACCACCGTGCCGAACACCACCCGCCCGCGCTTCGCCGGCCGGCCGTAGTCGATCCACAGCGTGGCCCCGCCGGCCCCGTGGACGTTCACCGTGTCACGCGGCGAGAGCATGCCGATCCCCGCTCCTGACTGCTCACGGGCGGCGTAGGAAGCGGCCATCGCGTCCACGTCGAGCTTCTCGACACGGTCGACGGTGAACTTCTGGGTGCCGGCGATCGGCACCGCGGTGAGGATCCGGCCATCCTTGTCGACCCGGACGTGGAACAGGTCCTGGTGACCGTTGAAGATCACCACCGAGTCACGCCCCAGACGGTGAAGGCTGAGCCAGTCCGGGCCGGGGGCTCCAAGGAAGTACATCGTCCCGCGCAGGCTGTCGCGTTTGCCGGCCACGAACTCCATGAGCCGCGCCTCGTAGCCCGCCCATGGACTCGAGCCGGTCACCACCAGGGTCCCGGGCGGAAGCGCGACGCTCGAGACCTGCGGCGGCCCCCCGGCGTTGCGGATCTCGGTGCGCAGCGAGTCGCCCACCATCGTGGCGTCGATCGTCTGTGTGGGTGTGGCCGCACCCGGCGCGGTCACCGCCAGCGAGAGGTGGGTCATCGCCCCCTTCGCATACTCGTAGACGAAGTGACGCCGAAGCACCCGCGGCGCGCGACCGACCTGATCGATCTCCAGACGATCCGGGGTGCGGACGTAGCGCTCGACGCCAACCGTGTCCTGCCCGAGACGGACGACGAAGTTGCCGCCCTCCTTGGCGATGGCGGGCGTGGCCAGGGTGAGCGCGACCAGTGGGGCGAGGAGAGGGCCGAAGGGCTTCATGCGGGAGCTCCTGTGGAGTGGGACGCGGCGGTCGAAGGCGGGAGACTAGCGCCTTCGACCCCCGCGCGCACACCCGCCCCGGCGGGCGCGGTCAGGCCGCGCGCATCGTCGTCCGTCGGGGCTTGAGGCGGGCGTCGGGTTCGAAGGATGCACGGTGTTGCCGGTCTAAGACACCATCCGGACGATGGATGCCACCTGCGCTCGGATTGACGGCCCGGTCGTCACGAGCGTACGGTCCCGGCTGCTCCCCCCAAGCGAGAGGAGTGCGCGTCATGAGGCCGTCCCGGTTCGCGTTCGTCTCCCCGCTGGCCGTGGCATCGCTCTGGCTGGCGCCTACGGCCGTGGTGGTCACCACTCCCATGCCCGCCTGGTCTTCGAGTCCCCCGGCCTGGCCCGCCGTCCCCGGTTCGGCTTCCCGCACGCTCGCGGCGGAGAAACAGCGCGTGCCGCGCGAAAAGTCCAAGCCCGCCACGCCACCCGCTTCCGGTTCCTCCAGCTCCGACGATGAGTCCGGCTGTAGCAGCAATTGCTTGGAGAGTTGTTTCTCGGGTGGGGGCGAGCCCTCCACCCCGCCCCCGCCGGTCGAGGCGGTGGCGCCGGCTCCACGAGGCTGGGTGGTCTACGATCACGGCTGGCTCCGGGCCGCGGCGCCCGGCGACAGCGTGCTGTTGTTCGAGGGACCGGTCGAGGCCGGACGCCCGGATGTCGCCATTGGGGCGCTGCCCCGGGGCGCGGAAGTGGTAGTCATGGAGATCCATGCCCTCGCCAACGGAACCGAGCTGCGCGTCCGCCCCGTGGATCGTCTCGAGCCCCTCGGGTGGGTCGCCGGCACCGCGATCTCGCCGGTGCCCCCCGGCAGCGGAGCGCCGCCCAGATCCGCGCCCACGCTCCCATCGGGGTGGGGACCGGTGCCCCCGACACGTTGGGGTGTCCAACTGGTGGTGGGCGGAGGCGGCGTGCTCAACCAGGATCTCGTCGACGAGTACGCCGACGGCGGCTTCCACGCCGAGCTGTACTACCTGAACTTCCGGAACGGTCTTCCGTCCGATGCGAGTGCCTACTGGGGCGTGGGAGTGGGTTACTCGAACATGCGCGGCAACCCCGTCGCGGACTACGTCGGCGCCACGGAAATCGATCAGCCGTTGAACTCGAACCTGAGGATCCTCGATCTGGCGGCCGAGGCCGGGGCCCTGTTCTCCGCCCCGAACGGCTTCCGTGGTCGGGTGTCGCTCGGCCCGGCCTTGTTCCACGTGCACGAGAGCGCCGACATCCACACCTACGACCCGACCATGACCACGCTGCTCGGCTCGCGGGTCGAGACACTCGACCGGCCGGCGTTCGGCGGTGTCACACGCCTGGGGCTGGGATGGCGGCTGCCATCGAGGATCGAGATCGGCATGCAGATCGACGGCTACCTGATGGCGTGGAACGGCAAGCAGCAACTGTCCCTGACCACCGACTACACGAGCCATGCGATCGGTGGGATGGACATCGCCCTCTCCATCACGTTCCCGGAGCCCTGATCCGGTGCGTGGCGCCGGTCCGCGGACGCGGTGGCTGTGGTTCATGGTGGCGTCCCTGCTCGCGGCATGTCCGATCGCCAGCGCGCAGGAAGCGGATACGGCCGGGGCAGGCGCGGACCCGGCCGTTGCCGCCATCCGCTTCTACCAGCAGTACCTCTCGTCCCTGCGTCATGCGCATTGCCGCTTCACACCGAGTTGTTCGGAGTACGCGGCGCAGGCGATCGAGCGATACGGCGTGGTGGAGGGTTCGGCACTGGCCGCCGACCGGCTGATGC
Organism: Candidatus Eiseniibacteriota bacterium; assembly: GCA_044451485.1. GTDB lineage: Bacteria > Eisenbacteria > RBG-16-71-46 > RBG-16-71-46 > RBG-16-71-46 > JBIOKD01. The sequence continues at coordinate 7,418 of JBIOKD010000090.1, forward strand.
GGTGCAACATCTCCGCGGCTCGCGTCCATCCCCGGGGTGCGGACGGGCTGCTCGAGGATCCCCTCGAGGGTGACCCGCTCTCGACCTCGGCGCGGGTGCCGGCGTGGATGTTCATCCCACCGGAGCCGTCCGACCCCCCGCTTCCGCCGCGGCTCGAGTCCGGGCGGATGGATCGCATCGAGGAGACGGTGGCGTTCGCTCGGCGTCTGTGCGAGCGAGGGGATTGCGAACGGGCGGCCACCGAGTACCAACGGATCGGCAGCCTGGCGGATCTTCCGGCGACCGATGCGTGGGCGTTCGCGCGAATCGGAGAGTGCCAGCTCATGATCTCGCAATGGACCGCCGCCGAACGCGCCTTTCTCACCGCCGGAATGTTGTCCTCCACCGCCGAGGGACACGCGCGCGCCGTCTATCGCGCGGCGGTGAGCCGCTTCGATGCCGGGTCGTTCACGGCATGCGAGCGTCTGCTCGGCGATCCATCGCTCGCTTCCCCATCCGATACGAGTCGTGACTCGGCACCCGTGGCGGCCTCGCTCGACACGGCATCGGGTGCCGCCGCGGTGCCCCCCGATCGGGTGCCGGCACTCGGCGGGCTGTGCGCGATGGCGCGCGGCGACTGGACGGCGGCATCCGCGGGCTTCTCGCGGGGGGCGACGATGTCCCGCGACGCGACGAGCCGGACCCGGATCCTGGGGTGGGTACCCTTCGCCGAGCAGGGCCCCGGGCTCTCACACCGCTCACCGGGACTGGCGGGGACCCTGTCGGCGGTCGTTCCGGGCACGGGTCAGATGTACTGCGGGCGAACCCGGGACGGGTTTCGACATCTGATCTTCAACGGCGTGCTGATCTGGAGCGTGGTGTCGCTGGCGACCCGCCGGCACGTGCCGGCCGCGATCCTGGTGGCGGGCATCGAGCTGCCGTTCTATCTCGGCAACATCAAGGGGGCGAGCCGCGCCGCCCGCGAACACGACCGGCTCGAGCGCATGGACCTGCTGCAGCGCGCGATCCGGAGCAGCACGCAGTGAGTCCGGTCGCGCCGGCGGACGACGCGGTGCACGCCCGGCGCGCAGCCGGGCTCACCGGATGCCGGCGCCACGCGGATCCGTTGGAGGCGCTCCCTCACGTGCGGGCCGTGTCCGCGACGCTCCTCGTTTCCCCGCCGGCATCACCGGCCATCCAGCGCTCCACCAGCGATCGTCCAACCGCGAGCACCACCGGTCCGATGAAGAGACCGACGACCCCGAACGCCAGCAGACCACCGATCACACCGGAGAAGATGAGCGCGAACGGAAGATCGACGCTTCGCTTGATCAGCACCGGGCGCAGCACGTTGTCGATGGTGCCGACCAGGAGCATCCACACCAGCAGCAGGGTGGCGGCGAGGGTGTGTGCCTTCGCGTAGAGCCAGAGCACCGCGATCAGCATCACCGGCGTGGGTCCGAGCTGCGCCAGACAGGTGACGAACACCGCCGCGGTGAACAGGCCGGGACGCGGCGCCCGGGCGATCGCCATGCCCACCCCGGCGAGCACGGTCTGGATCAGGGCGGTCACCACGACACCGAGCGCCACACCGCGAACCGCGAGTGCCGCGAGCCGGGTGGCCTCTTCGCCGCTCGCTCCACCGAGACGGCGTGAGAAACGCAGGAGACCGGCGGCCACACGCTCGCCCCCGGCGTAGAGCGCCGTCGCGATCAACAGGGTCACCAGGAGCTGGACCAGCATCCCGACCAGGTTCCCGATCCGCCCGAGCAGCCAGCGCGCGATCTCGTCCGCGTATCCGGAGAGCTGGGTGCGGATCCCCTCGCTCCCTGCGGCGGTGAGCCGCGTCCAGCCCTCCTGGGCACGCGCGCCCACGAGCGGGAGACCGGCCACCCAGGCGGGCAACGCGGGAAAGGTGCGGTTCGGCAGGTCCTGGGCCCAGGACCTGAGCGCGGTCGAGCCATTGATCACCGCACCCACGCCGAACAGGATCGGGACGATGACCGCGAGGGCAAGACCGGTGATCATGGTCGCCGTCGCCAGACCGCGCTTTCCACCCATGCGACGCTGGAGCGCGGTCATGATCGGCCAGGTGGCGATCACGATGGTGGTGGCCCAGAGCACCGCGGGCAGGAACGGCCGCAGGATCCAGAACGAGGCGAGGGTGAGTCCGAGGATGAACAGGACGGCGAGCGTGCTTCGAGCGAGATCGCGTGCGGCGGGGGTGGAAACGGTGAGACCGGATGTGGACACGGGCGGATCCTCCGGATCGGGTTTCGGGGAAGGCGGCCGTGCGACGGCGGCCGGAGCGGCGGCAGCTTAGCACCCGTATTCCGGCGGGCCGATCGGGGGCAACTCAGCGCTTGAACGACACCGTTGCCGCGATCGCGGGCGCGGTCCGGTAGCCATCGCTCGCCAGCTCGCGGCCATTCGCATCCCTCACCGTGAGCTTGCCGTTGAACAGCGCGCCGGCGTACACGTCGAACTTGAAACTGGGCCCCAGCCTACGCGACACGCGCGCGAAGATCGGGATGCTGCTCGGCTCGCCGACGTCACCCATGGCCGGGCTCGTGCTCCGAAGCCGGAAGCGGTCGGAGCGATACACGCCCCCGGCCGCCAGATCCCAGTCGGGAGTGAGCGCGTCACGCAGCTCCACTCCGGCGCCGCCTTCGGGACCGGCGGGCAGGGCGTTGGTGATGCGGAGCTTGTCGGTGAGTTGCCAGTTCACGATCACGAACACCGACGTCTTCACGTCATAGAACTGCCGGTAGATGCTGGCCCCCCCGCCGAGCAGGAAGCGCGGCGAGAACACCTTGACCGCGCTCACCACCGCGCCGTAGATGAGGGCGTCGCCGGTGTTCGCGCCGGTCTCGGCGGGCCACTCGAGCGAGGGTGAGACGCCGATCACGAAGGTCCGGGACAGCGCCAGGCTGGTGTTGATCCCGACGCCGGTACGCGTCAGATGGGTCCAGGGGGCGGCGCGGTCGAACGCCACCGGCGATTCGAAGCGCCAATCCTCGGTGCCATATCGTGCCGAGAGGCCGGCCGCGAACGCGGGAACGAACTGGCGGGTGACACCCACACTGGTGCCGGCACTGCTCCAACCGGCCTGGCCGCCGTCATCGAGCTCGCCCGCGAATTGATGGATGGCAGTGATGGCGGCGTTGACGTTCACGGTGCCGGGGGGCTGGCCCTGCGCGGACGCCGGCGGGGCGACCACGAACGCCATCACGATGCCGGTCACGACGTGACACGTGATCCATCGACGGAACATGCGGCCTCCCGAGTGGGTGTTCGATCCGCCGGCGAGGCCCATCGAGCCACCCCGGGTGATGCTCAGCCTGGATGACGCCCGATCCGGCGCAGGTCCAGCCAGTGATGGAGCGTGTCCGCATAGGCCGCGGGATCGGCGTTCCATGCCTCGACGTGCACCCCGATGCCGACCGGAATCAGCGTCACCCGTCTCGGCGC
>JBIOKD010000091.1:0-10767 GCA_044451485.1 Candidatus Eiseniibacteriota bacterium
AGCCCAGACCGGGCCCCCTGACTACCAATCCGCCGCGCTGACCGGCGACCGTTCAATCACAGGAGAACTGAATGCCTCTTGCCCCGCGAATGCCCTCCGTCTGGTTGCGCCGCGCCTGCACTGCCACATGCCTGGGAGTACTGGTCATGACCCTGGCGACGACGACCGTCGTCGCGGCCCCGACCGTGGACCCGTTCGCGCCCCGGATGCTTGCCGACGGGCAGCTCGCGCAAGCCGCGCCCACCACACCCGCCAGCGGCGATTCGGGGAAGTACCGTGCACGGATGTGGACCCCACGCGAGCGCACCGGCGCGTTCGACCTCCATGGTGGTGTGTTCGCACCGGTCCACTCGAACGGGATGAGCCCGACGATCGGGGCGCGTCTCGGCATCCACATGGGCACCCCGCTGCTGGTGGGCGTGATGACCGACTGGACCTACCAGTCGAGGAGCCTGCTTCAGCCTTCGACCTCCGACCTGCCGGGGCTCGAGCCCAAGATCGTGCTCGCCAAAGCCCAGGCGTCGCTGATCCCGGTGATGCTGTTCATGCAGGTCACGCTCACCCAGAAGTTCTTCCTCGCGCCCTACCTGGGCATCGCGGGCGGCTACGAGTGGCTTATGCTCAAGGCCACGGATTACCGTACCGCGGCGACCGCCAGCGCCACCTACGCCGACCTGGCGTGGCAGAGCTTTGGCGGGGTGGGTCTCCGGCTCTCGACGGGGGTGCGCTTGGACAGCGAGGTGTACTACAACGGTGGCGTGCTCGGGCGTGACGTGACCGACACGAACGGTGTCACCTGGCGCGAGACCGTGAACGCCAACGGCGCGGGGGCGCGGATCGGACTGCACATCGTCTACTGAGCCGGGGGCGCCTCCCAACGGCCGCGTTCATCCCACGAGCGGTCCCGAGCCCCGGACCCGGGATGGGGCCCTCCCTGCGCCCCGGGGGGGTGGCGCGCGCGTCGGGTCGGAGAAGTGACCGCGGACACGGACTGAGGGAGGGCCTTTTCGGAGTCCTTCACTGGCCCCGATGCCGGAGCGGCTTGACGTGACGCTCGTGCTCGCGTCTTCGTCGCCGCTTCCGGCATCGAGTCATGTTGCTCGAGTCGATGGCTCCCGATCCGGACGGGCCCGGGATGATCAGCGCTCGCGTGCCATTGCAAAGCACGTTCCATACTCGGTGACGCCACTACGTCTGGGACCTCGCTCCCACGTTCGCAACGGTTTGCAGACAAACTCCCTCGTGACGGTCCCACCGCTCCGCACGCGCGCTATGACCCGATTACATATCGGGGCAGGAATTACACGCGCACCGCAGCGACTCGGAGCGACCTTGTCGGCACGGTGACAGGATTCACGGGTGTGTCTGGCCCCGTCGCTGCCACAAGTGGGTGCGTCGCGACGTCTTGACGCGCGCGAAACGTCCCCAAACCGTCATGGCCGCGGGGTTGCTCTCCTGGCGGCGATGGTCCGACGGACTGGGAGTGCCGCCGGCCTCGGATCGCGGAATCGCACCCGAGCCTTGGGGAGGTTGTCATGAGCACACGCTTCCAGCTTCGGCCGCGCGTCCTGAACCACATCGGTGTCGGCGCGCTCGCATGCGCAAGTCTCGTCCTGTGCACGTCCAGCGCACGCGCGACCGAAATCGTCCCGTCGCTGGGTATGACCCGTGCGGTCGACAACGGCAATCAGACCCAGCTCTCGGGGGGTCTCGCCGTCCGCGGTCACATCCTCCCGTTGCTCGAAGCCGAGATCGCGGCCGGCTATCGCAGCGACTCACGCTTCGACGGAGCGCTCCACGTCCGCCAGTGGCCGATCACCACGTCACTGTGGCTGACACCCATCCCGGAGATCTACGCGGGTGGCGGTGTCGGCTTCTATCAGACCACGATGGACTACGACCAGTCGCGCGTGCCGCTGGTCCACGACGAGACGCGGCAGGACTTCGGCATCCATCTGGGTGGGGGCGTCCAGGTGCCGCTGGCGCCATCGGTCGGGCTCGATGTCGGCGGGCGCTACGTGATGATGCGTGATCAGGAGAGCCCGCTGATCCCACAGCGTTTCAATCCGGACTTCTGGACCCTCAACGCGGGGCTCGCGTTCAAGTTCTAGATCCGGCCCTGGCCGTGATGGTGACAGGGTCGGTCAGCTCGCAGACCGCCGATCCTCGCGTCTCACGACCATCACGTCGCAGGGCGCGTGTCCGACGACGTACGACGCGACGCATCCCATGAGCACGCGCCCGAGACCGGAGTGGCCGTGCGAGCCGACCACCATCAGGTCGATGCCCTCGGTCCGGGCCGTCTCGACCAGCACGTGACGTGGGTCCCCGTCCACGATCCGTCCCGCGGCGTCGAGACCGGCCCGACGCAGCTCGTCCTCGGTCTCGGTTACGAGGTCCTCGTGCGCCTTGAGATGAGCGGCCTCGATGACCGACAGATCCCCGGCAACCGCCGCCAGCACGTGTGGGGGTGGAGCGTACTGGGGTTCGGACGGAGCGACGACCGACAACACCACCACCGACGTCCCCGCGGGCCACGGCATCCGGCACACCGTGGATACGGTCTCACGCGAATGCGCCGAGGTGTCCACGCCCAGCAGGACCTTCATGACGGACCTCCTTCGCCCGACGTCGCGATCGGGTGGGAGTGTCGCGTCGGGGCGGCAGTCCCCCCCGAGACGCACCGGCGGGCCGGAGGGACCGGGGTGCCTCGACGCCTCAAGCGTAGCCCCCGGCCACGGGTGGAGCAAGCGCCCGCGTGGCGCGCTCCCGAGCGTCGATCGGTTCAGTCCGTCTGAACGTTCACTCCCACCACACGCGTCCATGCGTCGTGCACGCAGATCGGCGTTGGCGGCGGTCACATCATGCCGTAGCGTCGATGTCGTCAACGGCCGCAGCCTGCATCGCGCTCCGTCGGAGGCCCATCATGTCGTCATGTCCGCATCGATCGCCGCTCACCCGTGCGCTGGCGGCATGTGCCGTGGTGTGGCTCGCGTTCGTTCCGCTCGCTCCGTCCGCTTCGCGCGCGGTCACGCTCGGGTTCGTCGAGCACTGGTCCGGGACGACGCTCGCCGGCTGGAGCGGAAGTGACCACTACAGCAACCCCGGCACCGGCGGTGTGAACGGCGACGGGGACGGCTTCCTCTTGTTCTCCACGCCGGGACCCGCACCCGCCCTCACCCACAATCTCGGCGCGCAGAACCCGGGCGCGTCGTACACCGGCAACTGGGAGGCGGCGGGCATCACCCAGGTGCGCTTCTCGCTCGACGACATCGGCAACGCCGATCCACTCGAGATCCACTTCGCGATCGGGAACGGCAACGACGGCAACTTCTGGCAGTACAACACCGGCTTCATACCGCCACACGACGCGTGGACCGAGTTTACGGTCGATCTCACCTCGGCCACGGGGTTCACCCAGATCATCAACATGACGGGTGGGACGTTCGACGCGGCGCTCCAGAACGTCGATCGGGTGCTGATCCGTCACGATCTGGCGCCCTACTCGCAGAGCCCGGACCCGATCGTGGCCGACGTGGGTCTCGACGAGCTGCTGCTCACCAATGGGATCGTCGGTGTCGCGGCACCGCTGCCGCGTGGCGCACACCCGATCGAGATGGCACCGCCCTATCCGAATCCCGCGCATGGGCGGGTGGCGCTGGCGTTGACCACGTTCGAGAGCGAGGGCGTCACGTTGCAGGTCGTAGATATCGCCGGCCGGCTCGTCCGACACGCAAGCCTCGCGGCGGGGAACCCGGGGCCACGTCTCTGGGTCTGGGACGGCACCACCGACACCGGCGCGCGCGCCCCGGCCGGATCCTATCGGGTGCGCGCGTTTGGGCCGTCGGGTGGGATGAGCCGGCCGCTGACTCTGTTGCCGTGAGCCCCGCCGCGGCGCGGATCATCAACGATCGCGGATCGCGGCAATGATCCGCTGCGGCACGAGTTCGCTCCGGAAGCGTGTCCAGACACTCGCCGCCTGGTAGTCCCCGGCGGTGAACACGACGGACATGTCGAGCTCCGGCAGCACGATCAGCATCTGGCCGCCGTTGCCGTTGGCTTCGAACTCGCGGTACTCGCGATCGCCGCACTTCAGCACGTTGAGATGCCACGCGTAGCCGTCCGTGCCCAGGGTCCCGCCGGTCTGCAACCGGGTCGACCGTCGCACCCACGTGGAGTCCACGATTCGCCGGCCGTGCCACACCCCGCCGTCGAGATAGACGCGCCCGAGCTTCAACAGGTCGCGGGGGCGAAGCTGGACGCCGCCACCCAGGTAACCCTCTCCATCGGGCATCAGGTTGTAGTGATAGGTCGCGAAGCCCAGTGGCCGGGCCACGGTCGAATCGAAGTACTCCGGGATCCAGCGGCGGGTGGCGACCTCGAGCGCGCCGCCGACCAGATTCATGCCGCCCGAGCAGTAGGCGTAGTGCGTGCCGGGCTCGAACGCCATGGGAAGATCCAGGACGTAGGTCCACCACCCCGCGCCGGTCTGTCGCTGCATCGTGTCCTCGTTGCCGGGCGAATCGTCGTCGTTGTCGTCGCACGCCAGCCCCGAGGTGTGCGTCAGGAGGTGGCCGACCGTGATCCGGGCCTTGCGCGGGTCGTCGTTGGCGAACCGGCCCCGGCCCGCCATCATCGAGAACACGGTGGATTCGGGTGCGATCGGCAGACCCTCACGCATCGCGGTCCCGACCAGCACCGAAGCGAACGTCTTCGAGGCGGAGCGCATGTCGTGCGTCCGGTCACGATCGAAGCCGAAGAAGTACTCCTCGTACACGAGACGACCGTGGCGCTCGATCAGACACGAGTGGACGAGGGGTGGTCGTGACCCGGCCGGGTTGGTGTCGGCGATCGCCCGGGTGAAGCGTGCGAGGGCACTCTCGTCGATGCCGACGCTGGCGGCCCGCGCGGTCCTCCAGCCATCGTCGATCGCGGACGGAGCACGATACGGGCAGGGGCGACCGCGCGTGACCCGCGGCCAGAATCCAGCGGCCCGGGCCGCGCTGCAGGGCTCGAACGTCACCGGCGCCACGAAACCTTCCCATGGCATCCGGATCCGGGATCGCGTCCGGTCCCAAGTGGCCTCGAGATGAAGTTCGGGGTCGTGCGGGTCCGGGAAGCGCGCCACCAGGTGCAACGAATCACCGGCGACGGACAGGTGGTACCACCACGCACCACCGTTCGAGTTGAACTCGGGGTTGCGGAGCGCGGCGCGCCACGAGCCGGTGGAGTCGGCCCATATATAGAGGTACAGCGTGAAGCGGGCCTCCGGTGGAGCCACGACGCCGCGATAGTGCCCGGCGGCCACCGCCACGAGACGGATCGGGGTGGCGAACGCCTGGTCGAACGGACCACCGCGATCGCCCGACACGTTCGTGACGCCCTCCACGATTCCTCGCCGGATCCAGAACCCACCGATGGCGTGGCGATCCGGATCGATCCGGCCACGGAAGCTGCCGGAACCGTCGCCGAGCACGAACGCGACCGAATCGCCGCGAACCTCGAAGTCGGCCGTTCGTCCGCTGATCCAGGCCCGGCCACGACGCCCCTCCAGACTCACCGAGAGCGTGCCGCTGGCGATGACGCCGAACTGGTTCTCGCTCACCCAGAGCCCCGCCGGTGAGCCTTCCCGGGGAGCGCTCGCCGGAGAGCCGGCAACCGAAGCCCCGACGGCGGCTCCGGGCCACGCCGGAAGCGCCGCCCCGATCGCCAAGATCACCGAGATCGCCAGGACCGCCAGGATCGTGCGGGATCGCGGAAGGGACCAGGTCATGCGGGACCCCTCTGCCGGAGCCAGGCGAGGATCGTGGCGCTGCCGCTCACCATGTTCCGTCGCAGCGCCCGGCAGGCCCCGGCCAGATCGTGTGCGGCGAGAGCCGCGAGAATCCTCGCGTGGTCCCGCGAAGCCCGCTCGACGCTGCCTTGCTCGCGCATGAGCACCAGCTCGTAGCGACGGGTCCGGGCCATGAACTGGCGGATCAGATCCAGCAGCACCTGATTCGTGCCATGGGCGAGGAGCTCGAGATGCCAGGCGTCGTCGAGGGCGATGATTCGTTCGGGGTCCCGGGTCTTCTCGAGCTTGCGGTTGATCTCCCGGAGTCGCTCCAGCTGCGGGCGGGAGGGAAGCCCGGCAAGCTCCAGGGCCGCGGGATCCAGGAGGGCCCGCATCGGGACCAGCTGCTCGAATTCCCCGATCGTGAGTGGACGGGCGAAGAACCCACGCCGCGGCTCGACCTGGACGCTCCCCTCGGCGACCAGGCTCATGAGAGCCTCACGCAGGGGAGTGCGACTCACCCCCAGCTCGGCCGCCAGATGCACCTCGTTGATCCGGATCCCCGGCGCGATCCGGCCCCGCGCCACCCGCTCGCGCACCGTGTCGGCGATCTCGCCGCTCAGGTTCCGACGGGCCAAGGTCGATTGCATACTGTATACAGTAGGATCCGAGGCCATCTCCGTCAAGGAGCACTTTCGGAATCTCGAGAACGCGCCGGTGTCCGCTACTCCGCCGATCCCATCAGCCGGCGGGCGGCCATCAGATGACGTACCGCCTCCTGCCGTCGCCCGAGCGACTCGAGCAGGAGCCCGAGATTGCAATGGGCGTCGGCGAAATCGGGATCCCGCAGGATCGCCTGCCGGTACGCGTGCACCGCCTCGTCGCGGCGCCCCGATTCCTCGAACAACACGCCCAGGTTGAAGTGGGGGGTGGGATCGTCCGGATCGAGTCGCACCGCCTCGCGATAGTGCGGCTCGGCCCGGCCACGCTCGCCCGCGAGGTGGAGCTGCCGGCCGAGATTGACGTGCGCGTCGGCCATGTCGGGATCGAGATCGATCGCGCGCTCGTACGCGTCGCGCGCCCGCTCGGGCGAGACCATCTCCAGCTCGCAGGCGCTCTCGTACCAATCCTCGGCGCTCAGCGGTCGATCGGGCTCCGCTTCGAGCACGAAGGGGGCGCGCTCCTCATGGGTCGCGCGCGTGACGGGCATCGGTGCGTCGACCGGCGTCGCGGCCGAAGCCGCCGCCTTCCGCGGTCGCGCCAGACCGGCGGTGTCGGCGGCGCGCTCGACGATCTCGCTGGCGTCGAAGTCGAGGAGGAACTGTCCCGAGTCCGCCTCCCATCGCACACTCCCGTCCGAGGCCACGACCTCCTCGCCGTCGGCGCGGATGCTGATGCTGCTGAGCGGCATCCCGGCGGCGAGCTGCTCGCGAAGCGAGGCCCAGGCGCGGCGGATCCGCCGCATCGGCACGCCTGACTCCACCAGCGTCTTGGTGGTCCGGAGCAACAGCAGGTCCTGGAATCCGAACGACAGCGGCCCGATGGGTCCGCGTTGCGGGGCCAGGAAGCCGGCTCGCGCGAGCGCTCGCAGACGCGTCTCGGGCACCTCGAGAATCCGCGCCGCCTCACGCAGCGAGAATCGCTGGTCGAGCGAGGGTCCCGCGTCACCGATCTCCGCGCCCGCACTCATCGCACCGCCCTCCCTGGCGGGAATGGCCGAACCCGCTTCGGCCCCGGCGCTACGCACTTCCGCGCCACTCATCCTACGGCCCTCCGTGGCGGCCGCGTCAGCGTCTGCCGCCCTGCACCTTCTTCTCGCGCGGCGCGGGCTCCGCCTTGGCCCGCGCCCGCGCGGCGGGCTTCTTCTCCAGCTCGGCCGTCTTGTCCGCACCGGCCGCCGCGCCACCGGCTCCGCGCTTGCCGAGACTCTGCTTGAGCGCGTCCATCAGGTCGATCACCTGCGTGCGCTGTGCCTGTGGCGCCAACGAGGTGACCTCCTTGCCCTCGACCTTGGCCTCGACCACTTCGAGCACCCGGACACGATACTCGTCGCTGTACTTCTCCGGCTTGAACGATTCGCTCGACAGCTCGTTCACCAGACGCTGCGCCAGCTCCATCTCGCCGGGCTTGAGTTTGGCGTCCTCGCCCTTGTCGACCTCGCCGAAGTCCCGGATCTCGTCGGCGAAATACATGGTGTGCAGCATCAGGCCTTCCTGGGAGGCTCGGATCAGCACCAGGTTCTCCTTGCCACGCATCACGAACTTGGCGAGCGCCACGCGCCCCGCCGCCTTCATCGCGTCGGTGAGCAGACGGTAGGCCTTCTCGCCACCTTTGTCGGGTCCCAGGTAGTAGGTCTTCTCGAAGTAGATCGGGTCCACGTCGGAGAGTGGCACGAACTCGGCGATGTCGATCATCCGCGACGCCTCGCCCTCGAGCCCCTTCAGCTCCTCCTCGGTGAACTGCACGTACTGGTCCTTCGCGAACTCGTAGCCCTTGACCAGCGCGCTGCGCTCCACCACCTCGTTGCAGGTGGGACAGATCTGCTGTTGCTTGATCCGACCGCCACACTTCTGGTGCAGCTGGTTGAAGGACACACCGGCCGTGGACGCGGCCGAGAACATCTTGATCGGAATCGAGACGAGGCCGAAGGAGATGTTCCCCGACCCGATGGAATGTGCAGGCATGGCATGTCCTCCCCACGGCCAGTGGTGCCCAAGGCTAGCACCATGATTTACTGTGCTCAACGTCGTCCTCGTGGTATCGGCCGCCGACCCGTGAACATGGACCCTCTTGTGACCGCCGCCCGCGGCCCGGCGACGTGTCCCGATCCCGACATCCGCCGTGGCGCCGAGGGAGCGATCGCGATGACATTCGACCTCCAACCCCGACTGCTCGGCGAGCGACTCGAGCTGCGTCCGCTGACACCGGGCGACTTCGAAGCCCTTCACCGGGCCGCGAGCGATCCGCTCATCTGGGAGCAGCACCCGCAATCCGACCGTCACGAGCGAGCGGTGTTCCAGCGGTACTTCGACAGCGCGATCGAGTCCCGGGGCGCGTTCGCGATCATCGATCGAAGCTCGGGCCGGATCATTGGCAGCTCACGCTACTGCAACCTGAAGCCGGCCGAGAGCGAGGTGGAGATCGGCTGGACGTTCCTCGAGCGCGCCTACTGGGGCGGCGCCACCAATGGCGAACTCAAGCAGCTCATGGTCGACCACGCGCTCCGTTTCGTGGAACGGGTGGTGTTCGTGGTCGGGGAGCACAACCGGCGCTCGCAGATGGCGCTGCGGAAGATCGGCGCCACCTACCGGGACCGGACCCGCGGCACGCTGGTCGACGGCACCGCGATCGATAGCCTCGTGTTCGTCATCACGCGCGAGCAGTGGCGGCGATCGGAGCACCGCTAGACGCGGGTCCGCTTCGCACGAGGACGATCTTGCCGATCACGCCTCCCTTCTCGAGCAGCTCCTGCGCGCGTCTTGCCTCGGCAAGAGGAAATCGCTCCGCGACGAGCGGCTTGATCTTCTTCTGTCGAAGGAGATCGAGCAGGGCCACCAAGTCCTGGCGAAAGAACTCCGGCTGCAGACGTTTGAGCGTCTGGATGCTGTAGGGCACCACCCGCTTCCGGCCTGGGAGAATCCAGCCGCCGACGATGGTCCACCCGAAGATGGCGGTTCCACCAAACCGTCGACGACGGCCTGGACGCCCCGAACCCAATCCCTCCCCACGGAGCGAGGAACGAAGGCCATAGCCCACCACCTTTCCGCCAGGACGGAGAGCCTTGCGGGAATGCCAGAGATGGATGCCACCGATGGGGTCAAAGACGACGTCCACACCCTCGCCCGAGAGGCGGTGGACTTCCTTCACGAAGTCCTGATCCCGGTAGTCGATCGGGATGCCGCCCAGGTCGGAAACCGCCGGTGCACTTCGCGATGAGCAGGTACCATACGTCTCCAGCCCGGCCAGGCGCGCCAGCTGCAGGAGTGCGGTGCCGACCCCGCCGGCCGCGCCGTGAATCAACACGCGCTGGCCCGGCTTGACCTGCGCGGAGCGATGCAGCATCTGGTACGCCGTGATGTAGTTCAGCACGAGACTCACCGCCTCGGCGGCGTCCAAACCCGGCGGCACCGGAACCAGTTCGCGTTGCGGCAGGCACACGAACTCGGCGTAGGCCCCGTGGATCGGCAGCGCGGCGACGATCTGGCCCGGTTCGATTCCAGAGACGCCGTCGCCGAGCTGATCCACCACGCCCACCAGGTCCCACCCGGGTGTGAAAGGCACCAGGGGCGTTTCGGGATGAACGCCCTCGCGCGCCAGGATGTCGGGCAACGAGACGCCAGCGGCCAGCACGCTCACCCGCACTTCACCGTGCTTCGGCTCGGGGCACTCTTCCTCGACCACCTGAAGTGCGTCGGGCCCGCCGTAGTGGGTGACCATGACGCGCGTGTGTCTCATGGAGGTCTTCCTTCCCTGCCGGGCGGCCGCACGCGCCCTCGGCCGTGCGTTCTCGAGGGCGGTGCGCATCGTAGCGCGTATCCATCGTCAGGGGGAGACGGGTTCCGGCACGATATGCCGCCTGCCCGGACCGGCGACTGCGATTTGCTATGCTCGATGCCGTCCTCGCGTCATCGCACGCCGACCCTGGAACCGTCTCGCCGCCTTCCATGCCCAACGCACGCGGCTCCCGCGCCAAGTCCCGCCCCGCACCGCGTCGACGCGCCGCCCCCAAGCGTCCAGCGGAGAAGCGTCCGCCCGACGAGCGGCCGCCCGGGGAGCCGATCGCGCCACTCGAGACCTATCGTCGCAAGCGCGATCCCGATCGCACCCCGGAGCCGTTCGGGGGCCGCGTCTCGGCACCCACACCGGCGCCGATCCGGGCCGCGGCCAGCGCGCCACCGCGCTTCGTGGTGCAGGAGCATTGGGCGCGCAACCTGCATTTCGATCTCCGGCTCGAGCTGGAGGGCGTGCTCAAGAGCTGGGCGGTGCCCAAGGGG
>JBIOKD010000092.1:0-10755 GCA_044451485.1 Candidatus Eiseniibacteriota bacterium
CCGGAGCGTCCCGCGGTCGCGCGCTGGCTCACACCGGTCGAGAGCACGGATCGCGCCGACGGCAAGCTCGCCCATCTCGACGGTCTCAACCTGAGCCGCGCCTGGATGCTGGAGGCGGTCGCCGACACGCTGCCGGACGAGGCACCGGTGCGCGCCACGCTCGAGCGCGCGGCGCGGACGCATCGCGTGGCCGGGCTCGCCTCACTCGAGGGCGACGACTACGCCGGCACCCACTGGCTCGGCAGCTTCGCCGCGTATCTCATCACCGGGCGTGGCCGTCCGGCGCCACGCGAGGGAGGGTGAAGCGCGGCAGGCGCGATGCTAGGCTCGCCGTTCGTCTTCAAACAGAGCCTGGGCTCCCTGCGCTGGTGCCGCTGGCGGCCGCAGCGCGCCCGGCGTAGGTTCTCGAACGGAGCCCGGGCTCCCGTCCGACCCGTCTGCCGTAGACCGGCGCCGCCCGGCGCCCGAGGAGGAGTCATGAAGACCACCGGCCGCTACGCGTTCGAGGTCACCACCCGGCGCGGCTTCGACGACGCCATCGCGCGGGTGACCGAGCTGCTCGCGACGGAGGGATTCGGTGTGCTCACCGAGATCGACGTCCGTGCGACGCTCCAGAAGAAGCTCGGACTCGAGACCATGCCGTATCGCATCCTGGGCGCCTGCAACCCGCCCTTCGCCCACCGGGCCCTGGCCGCCGAGCCGCACGTCGGGGTGCTGCTGCCGTGCAATGTGGTGGTGTGGGACGAGGGGGACCACCGGGTGGTGGCGGCGATGGAGCCCCGGGTCATGTCCGAGATCGTGGATTCGGCGGAGGTCGGCGCGGTGGCCGAGGAAGTCAGCGTCCGGTTGCACCGCGTGCTGGACCAGGTGGGATGAGCACGCACATGGCGCTGCCGGCGCACGGGAACCGACGATGATCGTCATGAAGTTCGGCGGCACCTCGGTGGGGTTGCCGGCCAACTTCGCCAACGCATGCGCCCTGGTGCTCGCGCGCCGCGATCGTCGACCGGTGGTGGTGGTGAGCGCGCTCGCCGGGGTGACCAACCTGCTGGTCGAGTACGCCCGCGAGCCCGCACGCCGGTCGGAGATCGGCGGACGGCTCGTCCGCCACCATCGCGAATTCGGTCGCACCGTCGGGGCCGGTGGGGACGCGCTCGAGGAGCTGTTCGCCGAGTGGGAGGGCGCCGACACGCGTTGGCGGGCCGAGGCGACGTTGGCGGGTGCGACGCGCGACGAGGCGCTGGCGTTCGGCGAGCGCTGGTCGGCGGTGCTCTTCGCCGCGGCGCTGCGGGAGCGCGGCCTCGACGCGGTGGCGGTCCACGCGGGCGACGCGGGACTCATCACCGACGAGCGCTTCGGCGCCGCTCATCCGCTGTCCGACACCCCGGCCCGTCTCGCGGAATCGCTCGGCGTCTGGCCACCGCTCGCGGTCGTGACCGGCTTCCTCGGCCGCACCGTGGACGGCAGGGTGACGACACTCGGACGCGGTGGGTCGGACTACAGCGCGGCGCTGATCGGGGCGGCACTCGGCGCCGAGGAGATCCAGATCTGGACCGACACGAGCGGGATGCTGTCCGCCGATCCGCGCATCGTGCCGGAGGCGCGGGTGGTGCCCGAGCTGTCGTTCGCGGAGGCGAGCGAGCTGGCGTATTTCGGCGCGCGCGTGCTGCACCCCAAGACGCTGTTGCCGGCGATGGAGCGCGACGTGCCGGTGCGCATCCTCAACACCGCGCGCCCCGCCGATCCCGGCTCGCGGATCACCGCGGTCGCGCCAGCCTCGGGTCACGACTGGCGCGTGAAGTCGATCGCGTGCAAGAAGGGCATCACCGCCGTCACCATCGTCTCCACCCGGATGCTGCAGGCGCACGGCTTCCTGGCCCGGGTGTTCGAGGTGTTCGGCCGACATCGCGTGGTGGTCGATCTGGTCACCACCTCGGAAGTGTCGATCTCGGTGACCGTGGACGACACGAGCCGTCTCGACTCGGCGCTCGCCGATCTCGAGGGTATCGGCCGTGTCGAAGCACGTTACGGTCTCGCGGTGGTCGCGGTGGTGGGGGAGGGTGCCCCGACGCGGTTGGGGCTCGCCGGGCACGTGTTCACCCTGCTCGGCGGTGTCGGCATCGCCGTGGAGATGATCTCGCAGGGCGCGTCACGCGTGAACCTGTCCTTCGTGGTGAGGGAGACGGACGCCGACCGGTCGGTGCGACTGCTGCATCGCGGTCTGGGGCTCGACGTCGAGATCCCGTCGTCCACCGCGGTCACCGGGCCCTAGGTTCCGTTCGAAGACGACCGGGGCCGTGGGGGCCCGCGGGTCACGCCGCGGGAGTGCTCTCCGACGCGACCTCGAGCCCACGCGTGCGGGGCCACAACGACAACACGCCCATGAACACCACCAGACCGGCCATCCCCACCGCGGCCTCGGTGAACAGCATGCCCGACGGACCGAAACGCTCGTGCGCCCAGCCGTCGATCGAGGTCACGTACATGATCGGGAAGTTCGAGAGCGAGGCGTACAGGTTGTACTTGGTCGCCGCCGCGCCAAGACCCATCGCTTCGAGCACGAACGCGGTGAAACCGGCGTAGGTGAACCCCACGATCAGCGCGTAGAGCAGGGTGAACACGATGTACGTGAACTCGGTGCGCGGGGCCAGCCCCATCGCCACCGCGCACGCGGCCTCCATGACGCCGAACAGGGCGTAGGCCTTCTTGCGGTGCATGCGGTCGCAGATGAAGCCGCCGATCAGACACCCGACCGCCATGACCACGCCGCCCAGCACGCCGGTCACCAGCTCGACGGTGCCGGCCGAGGCGCTCCAGTCCTTCGCCACCGCCGCCCACAGACCGCTGGCCGCGCCCGAGCCGATCGGCAGGAAGCAGAGCATGAGGGCGAGGAATCCGCGCCGGCTCTTCGCCACCGACCAGATGTCACGCAGCACATTGGTCAGGCTGTGCCACGCGCTTCGTCCGCGCACCGTGCTGCGCGGGTCGGGCACCAGGAGCAGACCGAGCGCGCAGGCGAGACATCCCACCGCGAGTGACGAGCTGGCGATCCAGGCCGGTGGATAGTGCTGCGCGATCCACAACCCGAGACCGCCGCCGATCCCCGAGCCGCCGAGGTTCCCGGCCTGGAACCACCCACCCGCCCGTCCGTGCTCCGATTCGAGCGTGGCGTGGGCCATCAGGCTCTCGGTCGACATCCCGACCAGCGTGACCGCGAAGTTGCTGACCAGCACCAGCACCGAGAGCGCGCCCAGGTGACGGGCGTCGGTCGGGATCAGGCCGGTGACCGCCATGGTCCCCGCGGTCACCACGATCCCGATCAGGTACCAGCTCTTGCGGGTGAGGGTGGTGTCGGCGATCGGCGCCCACAGGAACTTCCAGGTGTGGGGGACGTAGCTCAGCGCGATCAGCCCGGCGATCTGCGCCACCGTGATGCCGGAGTGGGAGAGCAGATAGGCCAGGGTCACCACCAGGTATCCGTTCAGCACGCCGAAGGGCATGATGAGCGCCATCAATACCGATGGATGGGTGTGGTCACGGATCATGAGTCGCGCAGCATAGCAGAGCCCGCCGATCCGGCTCGATGCTGATGCTGATATGGTTGCGTCGTGACCGACCGCCCCCGACCCGCGATCGATTTCGGGATCACCGCCGACGACTACGCGCGTCATCGCCCCGGATTCCCACCGGGGGCTTTCGCGAGGTTCGCGCGTCACGGCATCGGACTCGCCGGGCAGCGCGTGCTGGATCTCGGCACCGGCACCGGCACGCTCGCGCGCGGTCTCGTCGCGCGTGGCGCGTGGGCGGTGGGACTGGATCCGTCACCGAGCATGCTCGCGGCCGCCGCGGCGATGCCCGGGCCGCCCGGGCCGCGACCCACGCTGGTGCGGGCCCGGGCCGAGATGCTGCCGTTCGGTCCGGCCCGATTCGACGTGGTGTGCGCGGGGCAGTGCTGGCACTGGTTCGACCGCGTCCGGGCGGCCAACGAGCTGGCCCGGGTGCTGCGCCCGGGTGGACGCGCCCTGATCGCCTACTTCTCCTATCTCGCCGAGCCCGGCACGCTCGGAGCGGTCACCGAGCGGCTGGTGCTGCGTCATCAGCCTGGCTGGGAGTGGGCGCACCAGGACGGCCGGTACCCGTCGTTCACGGCCGATCTGGTCGGAGCGGGTCTCGAAGCGGCATCGGAGCTGGAGTTCACGCTGCCGATCGCGTTCACGCACGAGGGGTGGCGTGGTCGCTTCCGTGCCTGCAATGGCGTGCTCACGCTGCCACCCGATCGCGTCGCGGCGTTCGACGCCGAGCTGGCGGCGATGCTGGCCGCCGAGTGGCCCGAGCCGCTCATGGTCGAGCACCGCGTCTGGGCCACGATCGCCCGCCGGGGGGAACACGCGTGAGCGGGCGTCCCGGTCCGCCGGCGGGGCGCTGGCCGGTGTCGATGACCGCGCTCCAGCACCGCAACTTCCGGCTGATCTGGGCGAGCCAGCTGGTCTCGATGGCGGGGAGCATGATGCAGAACGCCGCCATCCTCTGGCACGTCTCGCTGCTGGTGCCGCCACATCATCGCGGCATCGCGCTCGGCACGGTGGGACTCGTGCGCGTCCTGCCGGTGATCGGATTCTCGCTGGTCGCCGGGGTGGTGGCCGACGCCATGGATCGCAGGCGGCTGATGCTGTTCACCCAGATCGGCATGACCGTGGTCGCCGGACTCCTCGCCTGGTCGGTGTTCACCGGGTTGCGCTCGTTGTGGATCGTGTACGCGTTGGCCGCCCTCGGCGCGGCCTTCTCCGCGTTCGACGGTCCGGCCCGGATCTCGCTCGTGGCCAGTCTCGTCCCCCGTGAGCACCTGCCCAACGCGATCAGCCTCAACTCGATCATGTTCCAGGCCGCCTCGGTGACCGGGCCCGCGCTCGGCGGTCTGGTGATCGCGGAGCTCGGGGTGGGCTGGGCCTACGCCCTGAACGCGGTCTCGTTCCTGTTCGTGATCGCCGCGCTGCTGGCGATGCGTGACCTGCCACGCCGCACCGCCGCGGAGACCGGGGTGGTGAGTCTCGGCGCGGCGCGCGAGGGACTCGCGTTTGTGTTCCGCGATCCGCTGATCCGCTCGAGCATGCTGCTCGACTTCATTGCCACGTTCTTCGCCTCGGCGACCGCGTTGCTGCCGATCTTCGCGCAGGACGTCCTGCGTGTGGGGGCGCGGGGCTACGGGCTGCTCACGGCGGCGCCGTCGGCGGGCGCGCTCGTCACCAGCATCGCGCTGGTGCCGCTGGTGGACCGCATCCGGCGTCGCGGGGTTACGATGTTGTGGTCGGTGGCGGTCTACGGTCTCGCCACGGTCGTGTTCGGCCTGTCCCGCAGCTTCCCGCTCACGCTGCTCTGTCTGGCGCTGATCGGCGCCGCGGACATGGTGAGCACCGTGATCCGCAACATCATCCGCCAGCTCGGCACCCCCGACGCGATGCGTGGTCGCATGACCAGCGTCAACATGGCGTTCTTCATGGGTGGTCCACAGCTCGGCGAGCTCGAGGCCGGTGTGGTGGCACAGATGTGGGGGGCGACGCTGTCGGTGGTGAGCGGTGGTCTCGGCTGTCTGATCGCCACCGCCCTGGTGGCGTGGCGGACACCCGCGCTGCGCGGCCACCGGGCGGAGACGTCGGCGCGTGTGGCCGGGCCCGCGTGACGGACGCGGCCCGGAGCGTTAGGCTCCGCTCACGAAGGTGTGCCGGGCCCCCGGTGGTCCTTCCCGGTCCCGGCCCAGTCATGCGCGTGTGACCCCGATGGCCGCGCCCGGAGGAGCCATGGACGCCCCACGACCACTCCACGTCGTCTTCGGCGCGGGACAGATCGGCATGCCGCTGGCGCGCCGACTGATCGCCGTCGGTCACGAGGTGCACGTCGTGCGCCGCTCGGCCACCACCACCGGTGAGGGCATCCCGATGGTGAGCGGCGATGCCGGCGACCCCGGATTCGTCACCGAGGTGACCCGTGGCGCGACCACGATCTACCACTGCATGAATCCGGCTTACAGCACCGCGGTGTGGTCCCACGAGCTGCCCCGGCTCATGACCAGTCTCATCGAGGCCGCGGCCCGTAACGGGTCGCGTCTGGTGGTGCTCGACAACCTGTACATGTTCGGGCCCATGTCGGGGAGACCCATGAACGAGGACACGCCGGTCGCGCCCTCGAGCCGCAAGGGCGAGATCCGCGCCCGGGTGGCCGGGATGGCGCTTCAGGCCCATCGCGCCGGGCGTGCCCGGGTCACGATCGGGCGTGCCTGCGACTACTACGGGCCGGGTGGCGTGCAGACCTACTTCGGCGAGATGTTCTGGCGCCGGGTGCTGGCCGGGCGGAGCGCCCAGGTCCTCACGCCACCCGACGTGCCACACACGTTTCACCTCACCACCGACGTCGCGGCCGGTCTCGCGACTCTGGGCACCGACCCCGGTGACGACGTATGTGGTCGGTGGTGGATGCTCCCCGCAGCGAGACCGCTCGCCCTGCGCGGGCTGGTCGACGCGTTCGGACGCGCGCTCGGTCGCCGGATCCCGATCCAGCGGATCCCGTCGGCGATGCTCGCGGTGATGGGCTGGTTTGTCCCGCTGCTGCGGGAGCTGCCCGAGATGCGCTACCAGTGGACCGAGCCCTATCTCATCGACGATCGCCGGTTCCGGACCCGCTTCGGCGCCACGCCGACGCCGATCGAGCAGGGCGCGGTTACGACCGTGGCGTGGGCGCGCGCCACGTTCGGTGTCGGACGCTGAGACGCCGGGTCACTCCGGCAGCGGACGGCCGCGGGTCTCCGGCGCGAACGGCAGGATGGCGAGACCGACCAGGTAGATCAACGCCACCAGACTGGCGGCGCGACCGAAGCTCCCGAGCCCCGCGACCAGCGCCCCGGTGACGAACGGCCCGGCCGAGGCCAGCACGCGCCCGATGTTGAAACAGAAGCCCGCGCCGGTGGCACGAAGACGGGTGGGGTAGAGCTCCGGCAGGTAGATCGGGAACCCGCTGAAGATCCCGTTGTTGAAGAAACCCAGCACCGGCAACAACGCGAGCACGTGGGTGTACCCGCTCGGCACCAGGAACGTGACCGGCAGCAGGATCGCGCTCCCCAGACACATGAACGCGAAGGTCGCGCGGCGGCCGATCCGGTCGGCGATCGGTCCGAAGCTCAGATAGCCGAGCAGGGCGCCCACGTTGAGCATCATGGTCGCCACGCTCACCCGCAGCGTCTGGATCGGGGCCGCGAGTCGCTCGATCTCGGGAAGCGCGCGGACCAGGGTCGGGGTCCAGTTGGTGGCCCCCCACAGACCAAAGACCGCCACGAACGCGAGCCCCGATCCCACCCAGGTGGCGCGACGCAGCTCCGGCGCGAACAGCTCGCGGATGCCGGTGCGGGCGCGCGTCTCACGGGTCCGCACCCAGCGCTGGGGCTCGCGCACCCAGGCCCGCACCAGCAGGGCCACCAACGCGGGCGCGGCGCCGACCAGGAACATGGGCCGCCATCCCGCATTTCGCAGCAGCAGATTGACGGCGGCGGCGATGAAGAAGCCTGCGGCCCACGCCGACTGCAGGATCCCGGCGGCCTGGGAGCGACGCCGCTCCGGCCAGACTTCGGCGACCAGTGCCGCCCCGGCAGCCCATTCGCCGCCGATGCCGAGTGCGGTGAGGAAGCGATAGATCGCGAGCTGCCACCAGGTGTGCGACAACGCCGCGAGCCCGGTGAACAGGGCGTAGACCAGGATGGTGAAGACCAGCGTGCGGGTGCGCCCGACGCGGTCGGCGAGCACGCCGAAGGCGACGCCACCCACCGCCCAGCCGATCAGGAAGATCGAGAAGATGATCCCGCCGTACCAGCCGATCGCCTCGGCGCTCGGCGCCGCGCCGCCGGGGCGCGACAACACGTCGTGGAGCGCCGGGTGCAGGACCAGGGCGTAGATGGTCGAGTCCATGGAATCGAACACCCACCCGAGCCATGCGACGAACAGCACCAGCCATTGATACGGCGTGACCTCGTGGCTCCCGGCGGCCGGTCGCATGACGCGACTCTAGACTCACCCGGGGAACGACGACAACGGTGGCGGGTGTGGCGGTGGCCGGGTGTGTGCCGAGGGAGCAGACCACCCGTCGTTTCCGGGTTCCGGCGCCGCGCAAGTTGCCCTAGAATCGAGTGGAGAGCCGGCCGCCGGTGACGATCGCGGGTGCGGGGGGAGGGAGCGATCATGAGCGGGTTCGAGATCCGGAGCACGATCGGGTTCCACGAGTCGGGCCGCGAGCTGTCTCAATTCCGCGTGCGCCCGATGCTGGCGCTTGGGCTCATGGCGACCCTCGCGACGGTATGCGCGACGGCGGTCGTCGCGCGCGGTGACATGCGCGCGATCTCACGCGCGGCGACTGTGAGCGGGACTGCGAGTGTCGCTCCCGGTGCGCCCGCACGCACACATCGGACGACGACGCATCGTCCGGGAGAGAAGCCGGATCCCTGCTGAGCGCTGCGATCGGGCACCAGGTGTCCGGGTGAGCGCGCGAGGAGCGGGTCGCGGTGGGAACCGGTGGCGGCCGTGGTAATCTCCCGCGCTCGATGACCCTCGTCGAACCGCAGCCCCGACCTGGCCGCATCGCGGCGGCGCTTCACCGGTTCGAGGGAGGAGTGCTGGTCGCCGCATTCCTGCTCTCGATGGTGTTGCCGCTCATCGACGCGTTCGGGCGTCCGCTGGGCGGCTTCTTCATTCCCGGTGCCTCGAGCTATCGGGCGCAGCTCACCCTGTGGCTGGCGTTCATCGGCGGTCTGCTCGCCACGCGCGAGGGCAAGCACCTCACGCTCTCGACCGCGGAGGCGTTCGCGGCCCCCCACGTCCGTCGCGCAGCGCGGCTGTTTTCCTCGTCGGTGGCGGCCGCGGTGTGCGCGGTCCTGACCTGGTCGGCGATCGGCGTGGTCGGCGCCGACCGTGGCTCCGGGCAGGTCCTGGTGATCGGGATCCCGAACTGGATCCCGGAGACCATCATGCCCATCGCGCTCGGCTTGATCGCGGTGCGGCTGGCGTGGGGGGCCTCCGAGCGATGGAGCGGACGCGCCGTCGCGTTCGCGTCGATGCTCCTGGCGTTCGGGATCGGCTGGATCCCGGGGGCGCGACACACGCTCGCCCTGCCACTGCTCGCGGTCATCCTGCTCGCGGCGCTGGTCGGCGCACCGGTGTTCGTGGCCATGGGTGGCGTGGCGCTGGTGCTGTTCTTCAAGGACTCCGTGCCGGTCTCGGCGGTGACCGCCGAGATCTACCGTCTGATGGTGTCCCCGACGCTGCCCGCGATCCCGCTGCTCACCGCGTGCGGCTATGTGATGGCGGAGTCGAACGCCTCGATGCGTCTCGTGCGCTTCTTCCGCTCGCTGTTCGGCTGGATGCCGGGTGGAGTGGCGGTGCTGGTGGCGGCGGTATGCGCGTTGTTCACCACGTTCACCGGCGGCTCCGGGATCACCATCATGGCGCTGGGTGGCCTGCTCTATCCGATCCTGCTCGAGGACGGCTACTCGGAGGGCTTCTCGCTCGGTCTGGTCACCGCCTCGGGCAGTCTGGGGCTGCTGTTCCCGCCGAGTCTGCCGGTGATCCTGTACGGGATCGTGGCCAACGTCCCCGCCGACTCGCTCTATCTCGCGGGTCTGGTGCCCGGAACGCTGCTGGTGGTGCTCGTCGCGCTCTACGGCATCCGGATCGGCCGCAAGGTGAACTCGAGACGCCAGGCGTTCTCGTTGATCGAGGCGCTGCGCGCCGGTTGGGCGGCCAAGTGGGAGCTGTCGGTCCCGATCGTCGTAGTGGTGTTGTTCATGACCGGTCTCGCCACCATGGTCGAGGCCTCGGCGGTGGCCTTCGCCTACGCCATCGTGGTCGAGTGCTTCGTCACCCGGGACATCCACCCGTTCCGCGCCCTGCCCGGCGTGTTGATCAAGGCGGGCGTGCTGTGTGGCTCGGTGCTCATCCTGCTCTCGAGCGCGCTCGGTCTGACGAGCTGGCTGGTGGACGCGCAGATCCCCGATGCCCTGCTGAGCGCGGTGCAGACCCACATTCATTCGCCACACGTGTTCCTGCTGGTCCTCAACGTGGTGCTGCTGGTGCTGGGCAGCGTGCTCGAGATCTACTCGGCGATCGTGATCCTGGCGCCGCTGGTGGCGCCGATCGGCGCCGCCTTTGGCATCAATCCGGTGCATCTCGGCATCGTGTTCCTGGCCAATCTCGAGCTCGGATTCCTGTTCCCGCCGGTGGGGCTCAACCTGTTCCTGTCTTCGTCGAGGTTCAAGAAGCCGCTGCCCGAACTCTACCGGCACGTGCTTCCCTTCCTGGCCATCCTCGGTCTCGGCGTGCTGCTCATCACCTACCTGCCGCAGATGTCGATCGGGATCCTGAAGTTGCTCGGCAAGTAGGAGGCCGTTCCATGCCGTATGGGTGCGAGCCACCGATCCCGACCGCAGCACCCGTCCTCGCGGTCCGACTCGCGCTGGGTGCCGCCGTCACCGGAATCCCCGTCTTCCGGCGCGTGCCGGATCCCGATTCTCCCGACCGGGCGACTCGCGCGCCATCCGCTGTGCGGCCCGATCCGGCCC
This sequence comes from Candidatus Eiseniibacteriota bacterium, assembly GCA_044451485.1. Classification (GTDB taxonomy): domain Bacteria; phylum Eisenbacteria; class RBG-16-71-46; order RBG-16-71-46; family RBG-16-71-46; genus JBIOKD01. The sequence goes on from JBIOKD010000092.1 coordinate 10,592, forward strand.
GCCCGATCCTCTTCCTCCGACCCGATCTACATCCCAGACCGATCCACCACCTCGGATGTTCCGGAGGAGTGTCCCATGTTCCGTATCTCTCGACCGTCGCGGCTGCTCGCACCGGTCGTGGCCCTGCTCGCGCTCGTTCCCCCGATCCACACGGCTACCGCCGG
>JBIOKD010000093.1:0-10752 GCA_044451485.1 Candidatus Eiseniibacteriota bacterium
CACCATCGACCAGACCCACAGCCCGACCCTGATCGAATACGCATACGGCGCGGGGCTGGTGATCGCGTCGGGACAGGCGCTCGAATTCGGATTCGCGACCGGTGAGGCGACGGGTGTGATCCTGCAGAACCTCATTCCGTACGCGGCCGCGCGCTCGCTCGGATGGCTGACGCTCGATCCGACGTCGGGTGTGGTGGCGCCGGGGGGGCATCTCGACATCGCGCTCGAGATCGACGGTACCCTGCTCCTCGGCGGGGACTATCGCGCGAACGTCGCGATCTCGAGCGATGACTCACTGGCGGGAGTGGTCCGGGTTCCGGTTCACGTGCACGTCAGCGGTGTGCCCCAGATGACGCTGATCGGTCCCGCCACGGTGGTCAGCTCGGAGAAGACCTATTTGGGAAACGGGGCGTCGACTCTCCACCCACTCCCGGTCGATGCGCGGAGGATCGGCGGGGCACGTCTGCGGCTCGCGGTGGAAGGCAACTACCCGGACTCGTTCTACGTGGCGCTCCTGATCGTCGAGGGCCAGCCTCTCGGCACGGTCATGGCCCCGGGGGTGTTCTGTGGACAGGGGCAGGGTGACTTCGTGGTCGACTCCACGCAGTTCGGGGTGTGGGCCGCGGACGGCGTCGTCAATGCGCTGGTCCAGAACACGGCTTTGGTCACCAGCACGTGTCCCGTGAACCGTCACGTCGTGACGCTGGCGTACGACACGCCCGGCGACTCGGTCGGTTTCGGCCTGGTGTATCGAGGGCTGTGCCGCACACGCGCCATGCTCGTGGAGAATCACGGCACCGACGTGCTCCACTTGAGTTCGGTCGGCGCGGACGATCCAGCCTACTCGGTGAGCATGGGCAGCTTCGACGTGGCGCCCGGCGCCGCGGAAAGCCTGTACGTCACGCTGTGCCCCGACCGCGACGGCGAGATCGACGCCCAGCTCGCGATCGCGAGTGACGCCGGCCCGGCGACGGTGGCCCTCACCGGCAGCGGCGCGGAGCCGCCGATCGCGGGGATCAGCCCCGACGCGTTCTCCGCATCGCTGCACACCGGGCAGACCGCCGATCTTCCGCTGAGTCTCACGAACAGCGGTGGCGCGCCTCTCGACTTCAGCGCCGAGATCGAGTATCTCGTGGCCCCCGCCGCGCCCCGGAGTCCGGCGACGGCTCGGACCACGCGTCCGTGCGCCCCGTCCCTGGTTTGGGGATTACGGTCACCGGTGACGCCGGGTCTCGCGACGGCGGCACGTGTGGGGGGCCGTCTCCCGTCACCGGCGCGGATCGAGGGCGTCCTGCCACCGATTCTGACCGATCCGCTCGGCGACGGCGGACCGGTCGACGTGGTCAGCATGCACGGACGCAGCTCCGGCGACTCGCTCCGGCTGTCGATCGAATTCGGCGCCCCCATCAATCCGTACGACCTGGGCGGCGCGATCTCGCTGGACGTCGATCAGAACCCGGCCACCGGCACCCAGCCCTACTACCCCGCGATCGGTCAGGACATCGGCGCCGAGTACGCGGTACTCCTGTTCAATGTTCCGAATGGGGGCGTCGATCTCTACTCCACCGTCACGGGCTACTACATCGGCTCGTACCCGGCGTCGATCGATTCGCTGCGTCTGAGCTTCGCCATCCCACTCTCGGCGCTGGGCGGCGACGACGGGGCCATGGACCTGGACGGCGTGATGGGAACGCAATCCTACGCGACCGACTGGTTCCCGGACTCCGGCCACGCCACCGTCACACCGGCATCGTGGCTCACCCTGGTTCCGGATCACGGCAGCGTCGCCCCGGGCGTCTCGATGCCGCTAACCGCCCACGTGGACGCACACGGTCTGCCGGGAGGGAACTATTCGGCGCGCATCCGTCTGCTCAGCAACGATCCGGTGCACGACACGCTGCTGGTCGCCGCCGATCTGCACCTCACCGATGCCGCCGATCTGGTCGTGACCCCGGCGGCACTCGGGTTCGACAGCGTGTTCGTCGGCGCGGTGCGCGCCGAGACACTCCATGTATCGAATGATGGAGTGCTGCCGCTCACGCTCTCGGGGTCCTCTATCGACCACCCCGCGTATACCGCCGCGGCGTTGAACGAGGTGCTTCAACCCGGCGGAAGACGCGACCTGGTGGTGACCTTCCAGCCCACCGGTGTCGGCGCCGCCAACGGCACGCTCACCATCCTGAGCGACGATCCCGATACACCGAGTCTCGGCGTGCCGCTCGGTGGTGTCGGCGTCGAGCCGCCGGTCATCACGGTCGCGCCCGATTCCCTCGTGGCGGGAGTGCTGGTGGGCGAGCATGCCGACCTCACGCTCGACGTCGGCAACACCGGGGCGGGCAACCTCCACTTCACGCTGACGTCCGTGGACGACACGCCGGTGCTGATGTCGCGGTCCTTCTCCACGTCGATCGTCGGTTCGCCGGCCCGGCCGACGGGTGACATCGCCGGTCGAAGAGGTGACGACCGGCGCCGCGTACTCACCCGCGAGGAGACGGCCGGTCCCGTGACCGCCCCGAGGCCCGGTATGTTCGGGCGCGCGGCCGCGACTCGCGCGGCGTCCGCCTTCTCGTTCCGCGACGGGTTCGAGGACGGCAACTTCGACGGCTGGATCGACGCCGGCGGCGCGTCGCTCGCCGAGGTCACCAACGCCACCGCCGCGAACGGCACGGTCTACAGCCTGCATCAGTCCAACGCACCCGCGTACCAGCATTTCCAGGGCCTGGCCAAGGACTTCGGTCCGATCACACCTGCATACATGGGCTTCTGGGTGCGCCCGGGATCGGCCGTGGACGCGACCACGTACGTGGTCCTGAGGTCCTCGACGGGCCTCGAAGTCATCTGGTTCTTCGCCACTCCGGACGGCCATTTCTACATCAACGGGGACTCGGGTGGGAACCAGCTGTTCTCGTTCGTTCCGATGACCTGGTACCACATCGAGTACCGCAACATCGATTACGTCGCCAAGCAGCTCGACTACTACGTGAACGGCACGCTGGTCCAGTCGGGTGTCCCGTTCCGGAACCCACTCGACGTGGTGGACGTCGCGCGTCTCGACATCTACAACTTCACCCAGGGCAGCCAGGCGTGGTGGGACGAGTTCAACATCGGGAGCTCGCCGGCCGCCAGCTGGATCCACTTCGGCACCCCGTCGGGCATCGTTCCTCCGGGCGGACACGCCGACGTCACCACCACCCTCGACGCCGCCGACCTCCTCGGCGGTCATTACTTCGGCAGCGTGTTGGTCGCCAGCGACGACCCGCTGGATGCCATGCACCAGGTCCCGGTTCATCTGCACGTGACCGGCGTGCCGCAGATCGCGGTCACCGGTCCGCCGACGGTGGTGAGTGGATCACGTGACTTCTACACGTCGCAGGCGACCACGGTCGATTCGCTCCCGGTCACCGGTCCGGTGGGTGGAGGGGCGACGTTCACGCTGACCGTGACCGGCGACTATGGCGACCCCGGTGAGATCGCGACGCTGGTGGTCGAGGGGCACCCGCTCGGGTCGATCGGCCCCCTGGGCATCGACTGCGTCTCCGGCCGCCGCTCGTTCCGCGTCGACGCCGCCACCTTCGCCGCGATGGCGAGCGACCTGCAGGTGGTCGCGGAGGTGATGAACAGCGAATTCGTCGATCCCACGTGCTCGGTCAACCGACACACGGTGGAGATGCGTGTCGACAGTCCCGGTGATCACCTGGACTTTGGGTCTCGTTACCAGGGGCTCTGCGTGGCGGAGACGCTGCGGGTCGAGAATCCCGGCACCGACGTCCTGATCGTCACCTCGATCTCCGCGGACGACCCCGCTTACTCGGTGGCTCCGACGAGCTTCTCGCTTGCACCGGGTGGCTCGAAGGAGCTGCCGGTGATGCTGTGCGTGGACCGGCTGGGGCCCATCGGCGCCACGCTGTCCATCGCCAGCAACGCGGGCACGGCGACGACGGCGTTGTCCGCGACCGGCATCGCGGCGCCTGTCGCCACGGTCACCCCCGATTCGATCGGAGCCTCGCTGTTGTCGGGACACGTCGTGGACCAGGTGTTGCACGTGAGCAACACGGGCGCCGACACGCTTCGTTATCAGGTGTCGGTCGAGTATCCGCCGTCACCCGGTCCCGCCGCCGGAGCCCGTCCGGCCGGGCCGAGACCGGCGCGCGCCGCGGCGCCCGGCCCGGCGTGGGGCGCGTCCCATGCCACCGGTGTCATGGGGGCGAATCCCGCCGTCGCGGCGACCCTGCCCGTGGCGCACCGCGGCCGTGGGGCCGTGGGGGCGCTTCCGGTGGCCGCGGTCCTGAGAACGCCGCTCCCGACGCGGACGCAGGACGACGCGCTGCCCGTCGTTGGCACCGATCCGACGGGTGACGGTGGCGCCGTGGACATCACCACGCTGCGTGGCGCGATCCACGACGACGAGGTTGAGCTGCAGCTCGAGATGGCGTCGTCGATCAACGCGTTCGACTTTGGAGGCGCGATCTCGCTCGACATCGATCGCAATCCGCTCACCGGAGCCTCGCCCTACTACGGATTGCCCGGTCAGGACGTGGGGGCCGAGTATTGGGTGACGCTCTTCAATCTGCCGTACAACGAGGTGGATCTGTACGCCGCCAGCACCGGTCAGTACATCACGTCCCTTCCGGCCACCGTCGAATCCCGGTCGTTCCGTTTCGCGATTCCACTCGCGACGCTCGGTTCGGATGGTCTCGGCATGGACGCGGACGTGGTGGTGGGGAACGGCTTCGGACCCACCGACTGGCTTCCGGACTCCGGACACGTGACCGTCCGCCGCGCCTGGGTGACCATCAATCCGGAACAGGGCTCGTTGTCGGCGGGAGCCGCGCTCGACCACGGGGTGCACCTCGACGCCACCGGTCTCCTCGGCGGCGACTACCACGCACTCCTGCGGCTGGACTCCAACGATCCCGAGCACCCGCGGATCGACGTCCCGGTCGGCATCCACGTGACCGGTGCGCCCGCGATCGCGGCGCGACCCCACGCGCTCGACTTCGGATCGGTGTTCCTCTCCGCGTCGCGACGGGAGTCGCTGGAGGTGATCAACCACGGCACCGACGCCCTGCACGTCACCGGGATCGTCTCGAGCGATCCGCAATTCGCGCCGAGTCCCACCAGTTTCACGCTGGCGCCGGGGGAGAGCGCCGCAGTCCGGGTCGATTTCACACCCGCGGCCGACCTGCCCGCGTCGGGCCACCTCGACATCGCCAGCGACGACCCCGACAGCGCCACGATCCAGGTGGCGTTGACCGGTTCCGGTCGCCTGGCGCCACACATCCAGGTGACACCGGACTCGCTCAACGCGTCGATCGCCCTGGGCGACAGCTCCCATCAGGTGATCACCATCGCGAACACCGGTGGCTCGGATCTGCACTTCACGATCGACCTGGCGCCGGTCACGGTGCCACCCACGCGCGTGGCGGCCGTGGCACGGCTCGTTCCCCGTCGCCCGCTGCGTCCCGAGGAATCACCACCGCCGCCGACGCGGTTGGCACCAGGGGCGCGTCGGGCGTCGCTCGAGCCGCCGGGTCGGCTCCACGACGACTTCGAGGACGGCGACGACGCCGGCTGGATCAACGCCGGTTACGGCAACCTCGTCGAGGTGACCAGTCTCACCGCCGCGAACGGGACCCATTACAGCCTCCACGAGCACAGCTACACGGAGGCCAACCATTTCAGCGGCGCCTACCACGACCTGATCCCCGGTCAACCGGAAAGCGTGAGCTTCTGGGTGCGCCCCGACAGCTCGGGATACACGGGCTACTTCGTCCTCCGCGACACCAGCGGTGTCGACGCCATCTGGTTCTCCGGAGGAAACGGAGGATTCTACGTCAATGGGGACATGGGAGGCCCTTCGTTCTATCCCTACACCGGGCTCACCTGGTACCACATCGAATTCCGGAACGTGAGCTTCGTGACCAAGACGTTCGACCTCTATGTCAATGACGTCTTCGTGCAGGGAAACATCCCGTTCCGCAACTGGAACATGATCAACTCGTTCGCACGGGTGGACCTGTACAACTACAGCGCACCCGCCGACGCGTGGTGGGACGAGATCCGGATCGGAGGGGTGTCGTTGTCGTGGCTCCAGGTGACACCCGACCAGGGCACGGTCGGGCCGGGCGCCCACGCCGATCTCGGGGTCACGATGACGACCACGGGTCTCTCGGTCGGGGACTACCGCGCCGCGCTCGCGGCATTGAGCGACGATCCGGCGGCTCCGAGCGTCGCCATTCCCGTCCACTTGCATGTGGTCGGGGCGCCGAAGATCGTGTGGCAGCCGGCGGCCCTCCATTTCGGGAGGGTGTTCGTGGGCAGCACCGGTCACAGGACGCTCGAGGTGGCCAACCACGGCACCGAAACGCTCCACGTGACCAGCATCGTCTCGAGCGATCCCCAATGCGACCTCCTTCCGACCAACTTCGTTCTGGCGCCGTTCGAGAGCATCGGCGTGACGGTGGGCTACACCCCTGCCGCGGCGGACTCGATGCACGCCATCCTGACACTCACCAGCAACGACACGACGCAGCTGGCGGTTCAGGTGGCGATGGACGGTGTCGGAGCCTACCCGCCAAACATCGGAGTCAGCCCCGATTCACTCGTCACCTCGCTGTACAGCGGTGGCACCGGCATCGTTCTCATGCAGATCGCCAACACCGGTGACGGGCCGCTGGAGTACCGGGTCGATGTCGAGTACACGCAGGCCGCCGCGTCGCGACCGGCGCGTGCGGCGGCAAGTGCGGTGCAGCACCCGTCCGCGCCCGTCGTCCCATGGGGCAGCCGGCCACCGGTGCCGGCATGGGCGCGTCATGTCGTGCCGCGTGCCTCCGGTGGCCCGACGCTTCGATCGGTCGTGCCGGCCCGTGTGGCGGCCGAGGTGTTGCCGATCGTGGTCGCGGACACCGTCGGTGACGGCGCTGCAGTGGACGCGAGCGCGCTGCGCGGCGCGTTCGGACCGGATTCGCTCGCTCTCGAGATCGACTTCGCGACCCCCATGAATTCCTACGATTTCAATGGAATCGTCGCGCTGGACACCGACCGCGATCCGTCGACCGGCGCACCGATGCCCTACGGCAGCCCGGCCCAGGATGTCGGCGCCGAGTACATGGTCTACCTGTTCGATGTGAAATACGGGGTCGTGGAGGTGTTCGCGGACTCGAACGGGGCCTTCGTCGGCAGCTACCCCGCGACGGTCGCCGCAAATTCCCTGCGCTTCGCCATTCCACGCGCGGTCCTCGCGGGTGGGACGAACGGTGTGGACGTGGACGTCGCGGTCGGCAACAACGCCCGGATCACCGACCTCGTCCCGGACACCGGTCACGGCACCATCGGAGGTCGGCACTGGCTCACGGTCGCCCAGGATCACGGCACCGTGGACGCCGGACAGGTCAAGCCGGTGGAGGCGGTGTTCGATGCCGACGGTCTCCCGGGTGGTGACTATCACGCGCGGGTCGTGGTGCTGAGCGACGATCCCGATCAGGGCGTGATTCGTCTTCCCGTGCACCTCCACACCACCAGCGCCTCCGACATCGCCGCGCCGATCGTGCTCGACTTCGGCCAGCTCTTCGTCGGCGGCGCTGCGCACCGGACGCTGTCGGTGTCGAATCACGGCGACCTGGACCTCCACGTCACCGGGATCCAGTTCTCGGATCCGCATGCCTCGATGGTGGCGACCCCAGCCGTCTTCACGCTGGCGCCCGCCGAGAGCATCGGGGTCGAAATCGCCCTCACCGGCGCCGGTCTCGGGTCGTTCGCGACGAACCTGCAGATCGCCAGCGACGATCCAGACGAGTCCCCGTTCGACGTGATGCTCCTCGGAAGCGTCGCGACACCACCGGACATCGACCTGCCCGAACTCTCGGTGGACACCCAGGTGAAGATCGGCGGCGTGAGCTCGACGCCATTTGCGATCGACAACCTGGGTCCGACCGATCTCGTGTGGAGCGCCGAGATCGTGTCCGCCCCGCAGGGGGCCGTGATCGCGACCGCGGCCGCCTCGACGGGAACCGCCGCGTCGCGCGTCGACAAGACCACGCCGGCTTCCGCCGAAACGCGGCCGCCGGCGGACCAGATTCGCATCATGGGGCCGGGCACCGGGCAGCGGCCGGTGACGGCGGTCGCACGGCTCGCATCCCGGGGCTCCGTGACCGGGGTGACCGCGGCGCTTGCGTACCAGCCGCCAAGCCTCACGCTCGAGGAGGTGCTCGACTCCCTCGAGGCCCGCTCCGCATACGTCACCGCCGCGATCCCGAACCGATACGACTTCACCGACGGGGTCACCGGTCACGCCATCGTGGACGGTGGTAACGACATGTTCGACCTCGGCAATGTATTGAACACCGACCTGTCGGGGTCGCTCCCGTATTCGGACGGCATCATCACCACACACGCGATGTTCGGACCTGGCGGACGCTACTTCACTCGGAAGTACCCGGGGTTGTTCGTGCTCGCCGCCGACCTGGACGGGGTGTCGAGCTTCCGGATCACGGGCGACCTCGGTGCCGACGGGGCGGGCTCGGTGGACGCCGCCACGCTGCAGGTGACGCAGGGAGGGGTCCACTACCGCGGCTACGTGAAGCGTGTCTACGGGTCCGGTGACGCGTCGGTGAACCATCTCATCATCGTGCGCGAGACGCCCGAGCTGACTCATGCCTACGCGACCAACACCAACGACGACTACGACGAGGTCACGGGGCTGTCCAGCGCCGGGCGGTTGTATGACCTGCTGTTCTCGAACTGGCCAGGGACTCGGATCGACGATTCGGACATGCTCGCCATCATGACCCGCTTCGTCCGTCTGCTGCCGTCCCGCTGGCTGCAGGTCGTTCCCGGTGGTGGCGTGGTGCCCGCGTCGGGCAGCCAGCAGGTGGCGCTACAGGTCGATGCCCGCGATCTGTCGGCCGGGACCTATGCCGAGTCGCTGGTGATCCACACCAACGACCCCGACGAGCCGCGGCTCGCCGTGCCGGTCACCATCCACGCCGACACGGTGACCGCGGTCGCGATGTCGCTCGTGTCGGCCGACGCGGATCGGGAGGCGGCGCATCTGGTCTGGTACGTCGTGTCGCCGAACGGTGCGAGTGGCACGGTGGAGCGGCGGGAGGGCGGCGCCGACTGGGTGCGGCTCGGCCCGGTGGTGGCGGACGGCGGGGGCTACCTGCGGTTCGAGGACCGCGGTGTGATCGCGGGTCACACCTACGGGTACCGGCTCCATCTCACCACACCCGAGGAGGCGTGGACGGCCGAGGCTCAGCTGACCATCCCGGACATGCTGGTGTTCGCGCTGCAGGGGGCGCGTCCGAATCCCGCCGGCCGGGAGCTGCAGATCGCGTTCACCCTGCCGGACGGCGCGGCGACGACGCTCGAGCTGCTCGATCTCGCCGGGCGACGACTGCGCTCCGAGGACGTGGGCGCTCTCGGTGCGGGTCGCCACCTGGTGTCGCTGGGTGGCACACACAGCCTGCCGGCCGGGATCTATCTGATCCGGCTCACACGCGTCGGGCAGTCGTTCGTGACCAAGGCGGCGATCGTGCACTGACGTCTGCTGGATGCATCCGGGGGAGATCGTGTCGCTACGGTGCACCAGTGCCGTGGCGACACGTCTTTCGTGGCCGCCGCCGCCGGGCGACGCGTGACCGAACGCAACCGACGCCGTGATATCGGCATGCGGCCGCCACACGGGTTTGGCGTCGGCGCGGACATCGGAATTCCCCCTGACGCCGTCCTTTCGAGGTAGCCCCCGCTCTTGACGCCGGCTTGAGGCGGCGGTGGCTACTCTCCCGGTCGTGCGTGACCCGTCCCGGGTCCGCCCACGCCTCGACGTGGAGAACGGGAGACCGATGATCACGAAAAGGATGTGTCCTGCGGGTTCTCGCCGCAGCTCCGGCTGCAGAGCCTTCGAAGTCCGCGTCGCCCCGGGGTTCGTCACCACCGCCACGACGCTCGCCTTGACGTTTCTGCTCGCGATCGGTCGTGCCGCGGGCGGCACGGCCGATTCCACCACCGTGGCGCCACCGCACCCCTCCGATCCCTTTGCATTCGCGGACTTCTCGTGGGTGCCGGGCAACGCGGGGGCCAGCGAGCGTCCGCTCACCGTGGGGCCGTTCACCGGCGAGTTCCGCGTGGACGACGTGTACCACTACGAGATGTCGAATCCGAAGGACGGGACCATCTCCGGCTCGAGCGAGGTGTTCCGGCACGGCGAATTCCAGATCACCCAGCTCGGGATCGGCGGCGACCTCCTGTACAAGAACGTCTTGGGCCGGCTCATGACCCAGTTCGGCATGTACTCGATGACCACGCCACGCAACGACGCCAGTCCCGGGCGCGGCCAGTGGCGGCTGGACGACGCCTATCGCTACCTCTCCGAGGCGTACGGTGGCTATCATTTTAACGCGCTGCACGGGATCAACGTGGAGGGTGGCATCTTCATGTCGTACATCGGGCTGTGGAGCTACTACAACGCCGACAACTGGACCTATCAGCCGTCGTACGTGTCGTCGAACACGCCGTGGTTCTTCAACGGCATGCGGGTGCAGATCTTTCCGACCGACAAGTTGAAGATCGAGCCGTGGCTGATCAACGGCTGGCAGTCGTACGGCCGCTTCAACAATTCGCTCGGCACCGGCGGACAGATCCTGTGGCGCCCGAACGGGTCGCTCTCGATCGTGGGCAACCAGTACATCGGCAAGGACACGTTCGGAAATCCGAGCCGTACCCGCATCCACACCGACGACAGCTTCATGATGA
>JBIOKD010000094.1:0-10677 GCA_044451485.1 Candidatus Eiseniibacteriota bacterium
AGTGGGCGGACGTGCCGACCAGGCGGTGACCGCGATGGGGCACCTGCCGGCGCCCTATCTCAACTTCCGCGGCGACGATCCACGTTCGGGCATCGTGGACTTCGACGCCCCGCCGCGCTTCTCGAACGGCTATCCGCCGCTCCGGGGCCGCGCCGCGGTGCTCACCGAGACGCACATGCTGAAGCCCTACGACGTGCGGGTGAAGGCGACCTACGACTGGCTGGTGGCGCTGCTTACCGAGGTGCACGACCGCCCGCGCGCGTTGATCGACGCGGTGGCGGCGTCCGAGCGCGAGATCGTGGAGCGTGGCCGGGCCACCGATCCGGCGCGTCGCGCGGTGCCGCTCGGAGTCGCGATCGTGGACAGCTCGGCCCGCTTCGCGTTCCGTGGCTACGCCTGGCGATGGGAGCCGAGCGAGATCGCCGGGGGCCCGGTCCTGCGCTGGACGAGCACCCCGTGGGACAGCGTGATCCCGTGGTACCGCACGCTGCGCGCCGACCACGTCGTGCGGCAGCCGGTCGGCTATCTGGTGCCCGCCGAGTGGGCCGTGGTGCGTGACCGGCTCGACGTGCACGGGATCCGCTACCAGCTGTTCACGCGCGCCTGGAGCGACACGGTCGAGTGCCAGCGCGTGGCCGAGTGGTCGGCGGGCGATCTGTTCGAGGGACATCGACCGGTGACCGCGACCAAGGTGGTGACCGAGCGCCGGCTCCGCGCGTTCCGGCCCGGTGACCTGTGGGTGCCGCTCGATCAGCCGGGCGGGCTCGTGGCGGTGCACCTGCTCGACGCCGAGGCACCGGAGGGGCTGCTCTACTGGAACGCGTTCGACACCGTGCTCATGAAGAAGGAGTACGCCGAGACCTACGTCATGGAGCCGGTCGCGCGTGACCTGCTGGCGAAGGATCCCAAGCTGGCCGCCGAGTTCCACGCCAAGGTCGCCGCCGACACCGCGTTCGCGCGTTCGCCGGGGGCGCGTATCGACTGGCTCTATCGCCACTCGGCGTGGGCCGACCCCGAACAGGACGTGTCACCGGTGTCACGCGCGTTGCGCCGCCCGCCGGAGACCGTGCTGGCGAAGTAGCGCCGCCGCATGCGACGGTCCCGGCCCATGCGTCGATCGCCCACGGGGAGAAGCGATCTCGTCGCGGCGGACCACGTTCGCGCATTCGACCTCGCCCTCGGCGCGGCCGTGGGGCTGGCCCGGATCCCCTTCCTGTTCGCGGGCTACGGCACCGATTCGGACGCGTGGCGCGTCGCCTGGACCGGGCGGGAGATCGCCCGGACCGGCATCTATCAGTCGTCGCGCGCGCCCGGCAATCCAGTGCCCGAGATCGCCGCCGCCGCGCTCGCGTTCGCGCCGCCGTGGGCGCTGAACGCGATGAGCGCCTTCCTCGGTGCCGCCGCGGTGGCGTTCTTCGGAGTCCTGCTGCGGCGGCTGGGCTGCCGCGTGTGGGTGGCCGGGGCGGTGGCGCTCGCGTTCACCCCGGTGGTCGCCATCCACAGCGCCGACGCCATGGACTACGTGTGGGCTCTCGCGTTCGTGCTGGGCGCGTGGCTCGCGGTCCTCGACCGGCGGCCGGGTCTCGCCGGCCTGTTGATCGGCTTCGCCACCGGCTGTCGGATCACGTCGGTGGTAATGCTGGCGCCGCTCTCGATCGTCCTGGCGGCCGGGTCCGGGAATGCGGCGCACGGGCGCGGCCGAGCGCTCGCGGTGTTGTGGGGCACGGGTTTGATCGCCGCGGCGGTGGCGTTCGCTCCGGTCTTCGTCCGCTCGGGGCTCAGCTTCCTCCATGACTACGAGCATGGCTATCCGCGGCTGATCTACGTCGTCAAGAACTGCACGGTGGACGTGTGGGGCATCCTGGGTTGCGTCGCGCTGACGTGGGCGGTCGGCCGCGTGCTCCTGGCGGGTGGCCGGCCGGCAGCCGATCCCGCCCTGCCCTCCGGCCCCGGCGCGATGATCCCGGCCGCATCGGTGGCGGTGGCGATCGAGCTGGTGCTGTTCTTCCGACTGCCACACGACGCCGGCTACCTGATTCCGGCGGTGCCGTTCACGTTGCTGCTGCTCGCGCGCGCGTTGGGCCGGCGCGAGTTCATGGCGCTGTGCGCGTGCCTGGTGCTGTCCTCGTTCCTGGTCAAGGTGAGCGAACTCGACTCGCCGGGCTCGATGCCCCCGGGAACACCGGGCGCTCGGTTCCGCGTGGCCGGCCACCCGCTCCAGGTGGACGTGCTGCGTGGGCCGCTGGTCACCGAGCAGCTGCGACGGGAGGCCGGTCTGCGATACGTCGCGGGGGTGCGCGTCGCTGCGCGCCGCCTACCCCGGCCCTCGCTGATCGCGGCAGACGAGTGGCTGCCGTTTCTACGGGTCATGGCGGGCGGCAGCCACGAAGGGAAGGCGACATACGTCTACGCGGTGGCGCCGGCTGAACTCGACTCGCTGCGCCGCGGCGGCGTGGCGGTATACGACCTGTACGGACCCGAAGGCCGCCTTCGGGCGCTGGGCGGCGACCGTCGGGGAGCGCCTTGACCGAAGGTCGCCTCAGGTCACCGCAGCACCGCCACGCGCACGCCGCGACGGCCGAGCGGGGTGTCGAGCCGCGCGAAGTACATCCCCGAGGCCTTGGCCGCGTGCCACGCATACCCGTGCACGCCGCGTGACAGCGCGCCGTCGGCGAGCGTCGCGACGACGCGTCCCTGCAGGTCGTACACCGCCAGCCGTCCGTGCGTGTCGGCCGGCACGCGCACCGTGAGCCGCACGTTGCCGTCGCGGCCGGCGACCGGTGCAGTCTCGAGCGCCAGCGCGTCGGGGTCGGGGCTCGGCGCGACGCCCACGATGTGCGGCGTCACCAGATGAAAGTGCGGCGCCGTATCCCACACCAGCTCCCACATCGCGATCGCGCCGCTGTTCGAGTCCACCGCGCCGAAGATGGTCTGGCTTCCCACCTGCAGCGCGTCGGGGCCGAACATCGCGTCGGTGTTCGGGGCCTCCTGGTACAACCGCCGCTGGGCACTCCATTGATCGCTTGGCGCCAGCAGGTCGGGGGTGGTCTCGTAGTTGATCGGGTGACCCGAGTCGGTGGTGTAGAACACATACCAGAGCCCAACGTGCTCAAGCGCGAGTGGCGACTCGATCAGGTAGCTGAACGACGTCGGCCACGCGGTGCTGGTCACCGGCCCGTGATCGGTCCAGCTCGTGAAGTCGCCGTTCGAGGTCGCGATCCCGATCATCATCTGCCCGGTGACGGGATCGCTCTGGGCGCCGTAGAGCAGCAGCCAGCGTCCCGGCATGTCGGGGTCGGGCAGCACGTACGGGTCGCGGAGATTGCCACCCAGCGGGGTGGACGGATCGCAGTAGGTCCAGGGCGCCTGCGGACACGTGAACACCGGCGCGTCCAGACGTGTCCAGGTCTCGAGATCCGGGGAGGTGGCGAGCCCGATCGACTGGCGATCCTCGATCACACCGGGGTCCTCGGTCACACCGCAATAGAACATGTAGTAGAGCGAGTCGGTGACGATGATCTGTGGCGCCCACACGTGCGCGTTGTCCCACTTGTCGGCCCGCACCGGCATCGTGGGTGGCAGGTCCTGCCACACCCTCAGGTCGGGCGAGACCGCGTGCCCGAGCGCCTTGGTGCTGTTCTCGAACGTCGTGGTGAAGTCGTCGAGCGTGTAGAAGAGGTGGAGCTGACTGCCGCGTCGCACCAGACAGAACTCCCGCGCGCCGTACGGGAACGGCGGCAGCATCGTCATGGGTGGTTCCTGGGACCGGGCGGGCTGAGCGCCGACCAGGCCGATAAGCGATAGCAGCGCACCGGCCCACACGGTGGCCAGGCGGGTGGAGCGACGAAACGCGAATGCGGAGCGGGTGGTAGTCATGGTGGAGGTGGCGCGCCGGGGTGGGGGCGGCCTCGTGGGCGCGCGAGCCCCATGACTCTAGCATCATGTTTCGCGCGGCCCCGACAGAAGATCGCGGCCCGGATCCCCCGAGCGCGATGGCAGGCCGGATTCCGGCCGTCGGGTGGGCCCGAACCCGGCGCGGCCCCGAGCCCGTTCCGGGCCGGTGTGGAGCCCGAAGCCGGAGCCGCGTCCCCGTCGACCCGGCCCGGCAACGCCGCGTCCGCCTTGGCGTTGCCGGAATCCCTCTTCACGGGTCCAAAATCGGGGGCCGCGGCCGACATTCACTTGGGCCCCCCGGCTGCCGATGATAGGCTCGAACGCTCGTCGGGGGTGCGGCCCGTGAAATGGCGTGTTCGGGCCCGGCACACCGCGACTCTTCCCGTCCACGACCCCACGGCACACGCTCCGGAAGTACCCGGATCCATGCGCATCATTCTGTTCCGACATGGCCCCGCCGGCCGCCGCGACCCCGGTCGCTGGCCCGACGACGGCGAGCGTCCGCTCACCCGTCGCGGCGCCGAGCGCACCGAGGCGGCTGCGTACGGTCTCGCCCGCTTTGCGCGTGGCGAGGTCGCGATCTGGACCAGCCCGCTCCTGCGCGCGGACGCCACCGCGACGCTGGCGCGCCACGCGTTCGATCTCGAGAAGCCGCTCGAGCGCATGGACGCGCTGGCGCCCGGTGGCTCGTACCGCGAGGTCATGACCCGGCTCGCCGCCGTCGACAGCGGCGCCTGCATCGTGCTCGTGGGTCACGAGCCCGATCTCGGCAAGCTGGCCGGGATGCTGCTCTTCGGCGCGCCGGCGCGCAGCCTGCCGCTCAAGAAGGCGGGGGCGTGCGTGATCGACTTCGCCGGACCGGTCGAGCCCGGTGCCGGTCATCTGCACGCGTTCCTGCCGCCACGCGCGCTGCGCCGGACGGCGCGGCGGAGGAGCCAGGTATGAGCGCCGCGCCCGCGCCGGCCGCCGGTTACGGTGCCGCGCACGACACCTACCCCGGACGTCTGTTCATCGTCGAGGGCATCGACGGCTCGGGCAAGAGCACTCAGCTCACGCTGCTCGCGCAGTGGCTGCGCGCCGAGGGCCACCCGGTGGTGTTCAGCGAGTGGAACTCGTCGACCATCGTGCGCGCCACCACCCGTCGCGGCAAGCAGCGCAAGATCCTCACCCCGCTCACCTTCTCGCTCATCCACGCCACCGACTTCTCCGACCGCGTCGAGAACGAGATCGTGCCGTCGCTCAAGGCGGGCGCCATCGTGCTCGCCGACCGCTACGTGTTCACCGCCTTCGCGCGTGACGTGACCCGTGGCGTCAGCCCACGCTGGGTGCGCTCGCTGTACCGCTTCGCGCCCCCGCCGACCCGCGCGTTCTACTTCCGCGTGCCGCTCGAGACGGCGCTGCGCCGCATCCTGTCCGGGCGCCCCAAGCTCAAGCACTACGAGGCCGGGCTCGACCTGGCGCTGCACACCGACGTGCAGGAGTCGTACAAGCTGTTCCAGGCGCGCATCCAGAACGAGTACGAGACGCTCGTGCAGGAGTTCGGTCTCACCGTGATGGACGCCACGCTGCCGGTCGAGACCCAGCAGCGCCAGCTGCGCGCCACCATCCGCCCGCTGCTGCCCCGACTGCGCCGGACGAGGAAGACCCATGCCTAGGTTCGAATGGTACGGCGAGGGCATTCCCGGCATCTCGCTCGAGGAGCTGACCGGCTGGCTCATCGTGGTCGAGGGCACCGACGGCGCCGGTCGCACCACCCACATCGACCGTCTCAAGCAGGAGCTGGAGCAGCGCGGCTACGCGGTCGCCGAGACCGGGCTCACCCGCTCCGACCTGGCGAGCCGCGGCATCCGCCGCGCCAAGATGGGGAATACGCTCGGCACCAACGCCTTCAATCTCTACTACGCGACCGACTTCGCCGACCGTCTCGAGCACCAGATCATCCCGGCGCTGCGCGCCGGGTTCGTGATGCTCACCGACCGCTACACCTACTCGCTCATCGCACGCGCGATCGTGCGTGGCACCGAGCCCGACTGGATCAAGTCGGTGTACTCGTTCGCGCTCAAGCCCGACGCGGTGTTCTACCTGCGGATCGAGGTGCCCGACGTGGTGCCACGCGTGCTCGCCGCGGGGGGGTTCGACTACTGGGAGTCCGGCATGGACATCCCGATGGGCACCGATCTGTACGACTCGTTCGTGAACTACCAGACCCGGCTGATCGCCCAGCTCGACACGCTGGCGAGCGAGTACGCGTTCGACACCATCGATGCCACCCAGCCGGTGGACGACATCCACGAGTACCTGAGCGAGAAGGTGACCGCCCTGCTCGAGC
Source organism: Candidatus Eiseniibacteriota bacterium (assembly GCA_044451485.1). Lineage (GTDB taxonomy): Bacteria > Eisenbacteria > RBG-16-71-46 > RBG-16-71-46 > RBG-16-71-46 > JBIOKD01. Next base: position 6,224 of record JBIOKD010000094.1, read on the forward strand.
CGGGCCGGCGCGAGCCGGAGCGGCGCTCGGTCGCCACCTGAGCCGGTCGTGAGCGCTCTTGCCGGCGGCACCGTGCACCGCCACCCGAGCCGGTCGTGAGCACATCCGCCGGTGACGATGCCCGCGCGGTACGGCTGGTGCCGCACCCCGACGACACCCGTCTCGCGGACGATCTCGAGACCCGTCTCGGCAGCCTCGAGTCCGCCGCGCGTCGGGTGCGCCGCGCCGCCGACCCCGAGGCGGTGCACGATCTCAGGGTCGCGAGCCGCCGGCTGACCGCGGCGCTCGCGCTGTGGTCGCCGCGTCTCCCCGGCCGTGCCGCGGTTCGCGCCCGCCGCCGGGTGCGACGTCTGCGTCGCGCGCTCCGGGGCGCGCGCGATCTCGAGGTGGCGCGGGCGGAGATCGCCGAGCGTCTGCCGCATCTCGAGCCCGCCACCCGGGTGGCGGTCGAGGCGCTCGCGGCGCGACTCGACCGTCGTCTCGCCGCCGAGAACCGGCGCGCGCGCGCCCGGGTGACCGGCGGGCGGCTGGCGCGTATCCGGCGCGCCGTCGAGCGGGCGATCGCGCGTCGCGACCTCACGCCGCTCGAGCTGTCCGCGCTCCAGACGATGGCCCGCACCCACGTCGAGAGCCAGCGGCGCGTGGGGCTCCAGTCGCTCGCCACCGCGGCCAGGCACGACGTGCCGCCGGCCTGGCACCGCGCCCGTCTCGACATCAAGCGCTGGCGCTACGCCGCGGAGTGCACCCGGTCGCTGTTGGCGGGCGCCGAAGGCGCCGAGCCGGAGCGCGCCCCGCTGCTCGACGCGCTCAAGGCCGCACAGGAGGCCCTCGGCCGGGTGCAGGACCTGGTGGTGCTCACCGGCTTCGCCCGCGCCCGTCTGCATCGCGCCGCGGCGCAGGCGCGACACGCCGAGACCGCGGCGCTGGCGCGCTTCCTCGAGACGCTCGCCGCCGAGCAACGCGCGGCGATGGCCGCCGCCTATCGTCTGGCCACCACCTTGAGCGCCGGCGAGGCCGCCGGCGCCTGAGCACGGGCGCGCCCGCGCACCGCTCGCCGCTCCTCGGCCACCACCGCGGCGCGCGCGGGCGCCCGTCCGGTCTCGGCCTCGCTCCGCGCCCGCTCGTCGCGTCGCGGCTCCGCGCGCCGCGCTCCCGCCACCGAACCGGCGTCGAGCATCACCCGCACCGTCGCCGGGTGACGGCGGCCGCCGATCCGCTCGGCGAGGAGTGCGGTGCGTCGGCGGGCCGCCCACAGCTCGAGCTGCGCGTCGCGACGCGCGCCCACGCGGATCGTCCAGCGATCGCCACGACGCAACACCTTGACGTCGCGGATCAACTGGTAGTGACTGCGATCCAGCCCCTCGGCGATGCGCATCAGCGCCGCCAGCCAGCGCACGGCGCGGCGCGAGCGCTTATCGAGCGCGCGCAGGTCGGGATCGCCCCGCCGTGGCCGGCCCTTGCCGTGGTAGCGGGCCACCGCCGCCATGATCCGCACCTCGTCGGCCGAGAAGCCACGCAGGTTGCCGTTCCGGATCACGTAAGCCGAATGCTCGGCGTGGCTGTCGAAGCCGATCACCGAGCCGATGTCGTGCAGCATCGCCGTGTACTGCAGCAGCTCGCGGGTCTCGGGCGGCAGCCGGTGCACGCGCCGGAATCCGTCCCACAACGCCAGCGCCAGCTTGGTGACGTGACGTGGATGGGTGCCGTCGGCCTGGAACTTGGTGAGCAGCTGGACCACGCTCCGCAGCCGCAGGTCCTCGATCGGCGCCAGCCGGGTGACCTCGTCGGCGTGATGCGCGATGTAGTCGGTGACCAGCCCCTCACGCACGCCGAAATCCGACACCGTGATGCCGTCGAGTCCGAGCGTGTCGAGCACGTGGAGCAGGGTGACGGCCGCCGGCACGATGATCTCGGCGCGGCGCTGGTCGAGCCCCGGCAGCCGCTCGCGCTCGTCGAGCGTCATACGCGCGATGCGACGCGTGAGCCGCGCCAGCGCGACGCGGTCGAGCACGTAGCCGTTCATGTGCGCGATCGGACGGCCGTGCTCGAGGGTGTGCGCCATCTGCGCCAGCGCGTGGATCGAGCCCGACGAGCCGTAGGCGCGCACCGGGGCCGCCTCGGCCACCCGATCGAGCACCGCGCGGGACTGCTTGCGGATGTGACGGCGCAGGCGGTCGAGATCGCCGCGGGTGGGCGGATCGGCGTCGAGCACGGTCTCGGCCAGTCGCAACGCCCCGAGCGGCGCGCTCACCGTGAAATGGAGGCGCTCGCGATCCCCCACCACGAGCTGGGTGCTGCCCCCACCGATGTCCACCACGAGCGCCGGACCCGCCGGGAGCTGGACCGCGGCCTTGACCGCCAGATAGATGAGACGGCCCTCCTCCTCGGCGGGGATCACACGCACGTTGAGACCGCTTGCCTCGCGCGCCGCCTGCAGGAACACGCCGCCGTTCTTCGCCTCCCGTACCGCCGCGGTGGCGGTGCACAGCACGCGGTCGCTCTGCATGCGCCGGGCGAGCTGGACGAAGCGGACCAGAGCGTCCGTGGTCCGCTCGATCGCGGCGCGGCGAAGCCGCCCGAAGGCGAAGCTCCCACGCCCGATCTGCACCACCTCGCGCTCGCGGTCCACCACCTCGAACGCGCCGAGCGAGACCGCGTCGGCGATCACCATGTGGATCGAGTTGGTGCCGATGTCGATGGCGGCGATGCGCATAGACCCTCCCCGAGTCTCATCCCAGTATCGGCCGGTCGAGCGCCGGACACAATCGGGCAGGCCGTCTTCCGGCGACGCGGCGGTGTCTCGCGGCGTCCGACCACCGGCACGGGCACGGCCTTCACCCGCTTCCCGTCCTCTCGACCGGGTCTCCACCCACGTGCTTGTGCGCGGCGACCGCTCCGGCTAGCCTCGGGGCTCGAGCGCGCGCTCCCCCGCGCCGATGATGATGGAGCATGGCCGGGAGCGTCCCACCCGGCACCGGCGCCGTGGCACGGCGAACGGATGCTCCGCACGATCCCACGCAGGGAGGCTTCCCGTGACTCGAAGCACAGTCCGCATCCCCCGTCCCCTGGTCGCGGCACTCGCGGTCTTCGCCTTGATGATTCCGGCGGCACGCCCGGTCTCGGCCGGTGGTGGTCTCGAGATCATTCCCGCCATCGGGGTGTCCGGCGGCAACTCGGGCGGCACCGCGACCTACTACGCGCTCGACGGCCGTCTCCCGCTGTTCCCGACCTTCATGATCGACGCCGGGGTGGCGTTCCGCAGCGACGACTACCAGAACGACGTCAAGGCCAAGCAGTGGACGGTGACCGGCTCGCTGTTGTGGATGCCGATGCCGATGCTCTACGCGGGTGCGGGGATCGGCAGCTATTCGACCGATTTCACCCAGCCCATCAACTCCAACTACGACTCCAACGACACCAAGTTCGCGACCCATCTGACCGCCGGCTTTCGCATGCCGATCGTGCCGAAGGTGGTGACGCTCGACATCAACGGGCGCTACGTGTTCCTCGGCAACAAGGCGCCAACGGCGACGGACGGGAGTCTGAACGCCGACTTCTGGCTGGTCGCGGCGGGTGTCGCGGTGGGGTTCTAGCGGGACGCCCCGACGTTCATGCCATCGGCCGCTCGTGCAGGATCATCCACGACGTGCCGAAACGATCGCGCAGCATGCTGAATCGGAAGGCGAAGAACGTCTCCTGCATCGGCATGAAGATCTGGCCGCCCTCGGCGAGCAGCGCGTGCAGGCGCTCCGCCTCGCTCGAGCTGTCGACGGTGAGCGAGAGGTAGGCGCTGCGCATCGGCTGGAAGTTGGACGGCGGCTGGTCGCTGCCCATGAGCATCGTCCCGCCGATGTCGATCCGTGCGTGCAGCACGGCCTGATCCCATCCGCCGGGTGCGTTTGGAACCCGTGCCGCGTTCTCGCCATGCCGCGTCAGCATCGTGATCCTGCCACCGAGATGCTGCTCGTAGAAGCGGAACGCCTGCTCGCAGTTGCCACCATAGTTGAGGTAGGTGTGGATCCGCATGGTGCCTCCCGTCGCCGATCAGGGCTCCATTCGATGCGGGTCTCAGCTCCAGCCTTCGGCGATCGCGCGCGCGTACGCCGTCCAGTAGGGGTCCGACTCGGGCCGGGTGTGCCGGTGCACGCCCCCGTCCTCGTCGGTGAGCCACAGCTCGCCGCTGCCCGGCATCACCTCGCCCACCTGGGCGGCGGCGATGCCCTCGTCGGCGAGCGCGGCCAGCACGGCGGCGGTGTGCTCGGGACGCGCGCAGGCGATGAGCGTGCCCTCGGAGAGCGTCCAGTAGGGATCGATACCGCCCCACGCCGCGCACGCCGCGATCGTCTCGGGGCCGATCGGGATCTTCGCGCGCTCGATCCGCAGGTCGTGTCCGCAGGCGTGCGCCAGCTCGATCAGTCCGCCGAGCACGCCCCCCTCGGTGGCGTCGTGCAGCG
>JBIOKD010000095.1:0-10568 GCA_044451485.1 Candidatus Eiseniibacteriota bacterium
CAACCGCTGCGCGGTCGAGCTGCGGCCCCTGCTCGAGCGGCTCATGGCGGCCAAGCGCGAGTTCGACCGCCTGCAGGACCGGATCGCGGTCGAGTCCCTGGTCCAGTCGGGCGCCACGCCCGATCCCATCGAGACCACCGAGATGGCGCGGCTGCAGACGCGGCGCACCGAACTGGCCGAGCAGCTCTCGCAGGGCGTCCAGGCGGTGCACCGGCGTGGATGTCTGGTCAAGGACATCGACCGCGGCCTGGTGGACTTCTACGCGTTGTCCGGCGACCGGCTCATCTTCCTGTGCTGGCACCTGGGCGAGGCCGAGGTCTCGCACTGGCACTCGCTCGAGGCCGGCTACACCAGCCGCCAGCCCCTCAACCACACCGAGATGGATTGATCCCGCGCGTCGCGCGGAGGTTCGTGTCGTGAGCACTGTCGTCCCGGCAGGCCCCATCGAGGCGCATCCCTTCTCGGACTACGTCGCGCTGTCGGCGGGTGAGATCCGCGAGCGGACCCGGTCCGCGCGCCGCCGTCTCGGCGCACGGGCGGTGGTGCTCGGGCATCACTACCAGCGCGAGAGCGTGATGGAGTTCGCCGACTTCCGCGGCGACTCGTTCAAGCTGTCCCAGCTCGCCGCGGCGCAGCCCGACGCGGAGTTCATCGTCTTCTGCGGCGTGCACTTCATGGCCGAGTCGGCCGACATCCTGCGTCGGCCCCACCAGACCGTGGTGCTCCCCGATCTCAAGGCCGGCTGCTCGATGGCCGACATGGCCAGCGACACGGACGTCGAGGAGGCGTGGGAGCGGCTCACCCGCGCGCACGGCGACACGCTGGTGCCGGTGACCTACATGAACTCCACCGCGGCGCTCAAGGCGTTCTGCGGGCGGAACGGCGGCGTGGTGTGCACGTCGAGCAATGCGGCGCAGGTGCTCGAATGGGCCTGGCAGCGCAAGCCGCGGGTGTTCTTCTTCCCCGACCAGCACCTCGGACGCAACACCTCCCACGCCATGGGGGTGCCACTCGAGCACATGGCCGAGTGGGAATACCGCGTGCGCGATCTCGACGGCTTCAACGCGCGCGCGTTCGACCCCGGGATCCGGACCATCCTGTGGCGCGGCTGGTGCTCCGTGCACGGCAAGTTCACGCTCGAGCAGATCCGCGAGGTGCGCGCCGCCGACCCGGCGGTGAAGGTGCTGGTGCACCCGGAGTGCGCGTTCGAGGTGGTCCGGAACGCCGACCTCGCCGGCTCGACCGAGTTCATCATCGACCAGGTGGCCAAGGCTCCCGCGGGCGCGCACTGGGCGATCGGGACCGAGATCAACCTGGTCCACCGGCTGGCGCTCGAGCACCCGGAGCAGCGCATCCAGTCGCTGCAGAAGAACGTGTGCCCGTGCGCGACCATGAATCGCATCGACCCGGCCCATCTGTTGTGGACGCTCGAGAACCTGGCCGACGGACACGTCGTGAACGTGGTGCGGGTGGACGACGTGGTGAAGCGTGACGCGCGTGTGGCGCTCGACCGCATGCTGGCGCTCAAGGGCGGCGGGCAGCTGGCCCGCGCCGAGATGGCGAAGGACTGAGACGGCGGATCCATGGACCATCCCGAGCACCTGATCCCGATCCAGGAGCCACGCGCGGCCGCCTCGGAGACGACCGCCACCGGACCCGAGACGACGCCGATCCGTGTCCTCGGCGCGCCGCGTCCGGCGGTGCCACAGCGTCTCCCGGTCACGCGCCGCTTCGGCGGCTGTGCCTCGGGGGTCGGGATCGGCGGCCCGGCGAGCGGCGAGGGCTTCCGCCGGCTCCCGGAGTGGCTCAAGGTGAAGCTGCCGGGCAAGGGCGAATACGCCGGCACCAAGGCCCTGCTGCGCAGCCAGCGCATGGTGACGGTGTGTGAGGAGGCGCGTTGTCCCAACCTCGGCCATTGCTGGGAGCGGGGTACCGCGACCATCATGATCCTGGGTGAGCTGTGCACCCGCCGCTGCGGATTCTGCGCCGTGGGCCCCGGCCGTCCGAACGGCTTCATCGACTGGGACGAGCCACGCCGGGTGGGCGAGACCGTCGCCGAGATGCGTCTGCGGCACACGGTGATCACCTCGGTGGCCCGGGACGACCTGGCCGACGGCGGGAGCACGATCTTCGCTCGGGTGATCGAGGAGATCCGCAAGCGCTCGACCACGGTGATCGAGGTGCTGGTCCCCGACTTCCGCGGTCGGATGGAGGACCTGCAGCGAGTGATCGACGCCGGCCCGGAGGTGATCAACCACAACATCGAGACCGTCGAGCGTCTGCACCCGGTGGTGCGTCCGAGTGCCCGCTACGACCGCACACTCGAGCTGCTGCAACGGGTGCGCGCCAGCGGCCGGCCGATCAAGGCCAAGTCGGGTCTCATGCTCGGGCTCGGTGAGCAGGACGACGAGGTCATGCGGACCCTCGAGGACCTGGTGGCGCACGGCTGCCAGCTCCTCACCATTGGCCAGTACCTGCGGCCGAGCCCCAACCACCTGCCGGTGATCGACTACGTGCACCCCGACAAGTTCCGTTGGTGGCGCGAGCGGGCCGAGGAGATCGGCTTCGAGAGCGTCGCCAGTGGCCCCCTGGTGCGCTCGAGCTTCCACGCCGACGAGCTGGCCGGCACCGTCCGCCCGGGCGAGAGCAGCAAGGCGTAGGTTCGGCGCCTCGGGCGCCGGCCCCCTTCGCGTCCCGAGCTGCCGGCGGTGTGATCGGTTGATAGAGTTTGACTCTATTGACTAGACTATAGCTATGGAAAGCCCGTCGGTCCCAGCCCCTCGATGACCACCCACCGCCAGCGCCAGGCCCAGGCGACACGTTCCCAGATCCTGCGCTCCGCGCGTGAACTCTTCCTCGGCCAGGGCTATGGAGCCACCACGATCGAGTCGATCGCCCACCGGGCCGGTGTGGGGGTGAGCACCGTGTACGCGGTGTTCGGGAGCAAGCGCGGGATCCTGGGCGGCCTGCGCGAAACCTGGGCGGGTGAGCCGGAAGAGCGCGAGATCTATCGTGAGGCGGAGGACGAGCCCGATCCGGTCACCCGGCTCGAGATGGCCGCCCACGCCACGCGCCGGCAGTGGGAGGCGGTCGCGGCGGTGGCGCCGATCGTGGAGAGCGCGGCGTCGGTCGACCCAACGGCCGCCGCCGAATGGCGCGAGGCGCTCGCCAGCCGGCGCCGCGACCTGGCGTCCTTCGTTCGCGGGTTCGCGACGCACTTGAAGACCGGTCTCGAGCTCCAGGTGGCGACCGCGATCTTCTTCGCCCTCACCCGGCGCGAGCTCTACGCCGAGCTGGTCGACGGACATCGCTGGACGCCCGATCTCTACGAGGCGTGGCTCGCGGCCACGCTGGTCCAGCAGCTCCTCGGCTGAGCGCCGTCGTCAGGCGGCCGAGTGACGGTCACGGCAGGGACCGGGGGGCGAAGCATCCCCCCCGGTCCCGCCGATCCGATCAGCGGACGATGGCCACGCGCTTGCTGCCGAGCGGCTGCCCGTTCACGTCGAGACTCACGAAGTAGATCCCCGAGTGGATCGTTCCGCCCTCATCGTCTCGCGCGTCCCACGTCATCTGATGACGCCCCGCCGCCAGACGGCCAAAGTCGTAGTGGCTCACCCGGCGCCCCGCGATGTCGAGCACCTTGAGCCGGACATCGGCATCCCGCGCGAGCGAGAACGAGACGACGCTGGGTCCGTGAGTCGGGTTGGGTCCGATCGCCTCGAACAGATCGGTGGTCGGCCCGCCCGCGCCGACTCCGGTCGAAGCCGGCAGACTCATGTTCATCCCGAAGCTCGTGTCGCTGCCACAGGCGGTGGTCAACACCGCGGTGTAGGTGCCGACGGTGAAGTTCGAGGCGTTGGTGATGGTGAGCGTCGGCGTGGTGGAGCCGCTGACGAGCGACCCGGGGATGTCCGGACCATCGATCAGCGCGACTCCATTCCGATACCACTGCTCGGTGACGCCGCTGTAGCCCGAGACCGGTATCGCGGAGAAGCTGAAGCTGTTGCCGGGGTTCACCGTCTGAGAGCCGGACTGGGACGTGAACCACGGGATCCCGGTCGCGGAGAACCGCGCCCAACCCTTGGTGAGCAACGGTACGCTGCCGGCCACCGTGAACGCCCCGCCGACCTGAGCCTCGCTGCCGTAGTCGCCGAGCGCGTAGACGTTGTTGTCGACGCCGGCGGTCATGGCGTGCCAGGTGCCGTCGTAGTACGCGACGTGGCTGGCGCTGACGCCGCCGGCCGTGCCGAACGCGCCGCCGATGTAGAGCCGGCCACCGGCCGCGTGCATGCTCAGCACCGAGCTGGACGTGCCGCCGCTGCCGAGGTTGAAGTACGAGGCGATGCCGTCGGTGGACGAGATGTTGGGTGAGCCACCGAAGCCCGGGAACGATCCGGCCATCACCAGCCGTCCGTTGTAGACCTCGAGTGCGTAGACGGTGCCGCCGAAGAATCCACCGACCGCGTTCCAGCTGGTGCCGTCCCACCGCGCGAGACCACCGGTCGCGACGCCACCGGCATGCGTGAACGAGCCACCCGCGTAGAGATAGCCGTTGAAGGCCTTGAGCGCGTACACCACGCCGTCCATGCCGCCCCCCACGCTCTCCCAGAGCTGGGTGGACGAGTTCCACCGCGCGATGCGTCCGAGGTAGACGGGAGAGACGCCGGCGCCGGTCCACTGGAAGGTGCCGCCCGCGTAGGTGTTGGTGCTCCCCGCGACCGTGGCGCGCTCGACCGCCTGCACCGAGTTGTCGAACCCGGTGCTCATCGCACTCCAGGCCGGTGGCGGGAACGCCACGATGCTCTGGTCCCAGCGCGCGATGTAGTTGCAGGCGACACCGCCGGCGCTCAGGAAGTACCCGCCAGCCACCAGCTCGGAGGTTTGATTGACGCCCCGGCCAAAGCTGTAGGACTTGAGTGCGTTGATCTGATTGTCCATCCCGATCCCGTACGCCGCGAGCGACACGCCGTTCCAGCCCACGATGTTGTGGGCCGGGGTTCCGGCGCCGGCGGATTGGTTGAAGCCGCCACCGGCCACCATGTAACCGCCGTAGTTGGTCATCGCCAGCACCGCACCCACGTTGCCGCCGCCGAACGGCGCCCACTCGTAGCCGTTCCAGCGCGCCATGTAGCTCGCCGGTGCGCCGTCGGCCTGGGTGAAGTCACCGCCCACCAGCAGGTCGGAGTCCAGCGGCATCATGGTGAGCGCGGGGCCGTTGGTCCCGCCGTTCAACCCCTGCCAGCTTCCGCCGCTGTAAACCGCGATGTGGTTGGCGGCGTTGCCGTCGGCGTGGGTGAAATAGCCGCTGGCGTAGAGCTTGCCGCCAAACACGGTGAGATCCGTCACGCCGTTGTCCATGCCCGAGACGGCGAGCTGGTACCAGTAGGAGCCGTTGTACCCCATCACCGAACGGATCGACGAGGTGCCGACCACGTCGAAGTAGCCGCCGGCGACCAGCAGACCGTTGTACGGCTGGAGTGCTTCGACCGCGTTGTCGGTCGTGACCATGTCGGTCCAGTTGGTGCCGTCGAACTGCCACACGTCACCGCCGCCGAGGATGGTGCCGTTCTTGTAATAGGTGCCGACCCACAGGTTTCCGCCCCAGAGCGTCATGCAGTTGACGTTCTGACCCGGATTGGTGCCGGGTCCGGCGACGTTCTGCCAGAGACCGGCGACGGGGTTCCACTTCGCGATGTTGGTCGCGATATCGAGGACGGTGGGGTAGATCACGAAGTTGCCGCCAGCGTAGAGATCGCCGTTCAGGACCGCGAGGCAGTACACGCTGCCGGTGCTGGTGCCGCCGTAGAGCGTTGCCCAAGTCGAGCCGTCGTACGTGAGAAGGTTGCCGTCGGTGTCGGCGGGATTGTTGTTGCCGGTGCCGCCGACCACCAGCTTGCCGTTCCACACGGTGAGGGCGAGCGGAACCGTGTTGACCCCCGCGCCGAGCGCCTGCCATTGACCGGAATAGGGGTCGCGCATCGCGATGTGGTTGGCGGCCACGCCCTGGATGCTCGTGAAGTTGCCGCCCACGACGAGATACGTGGGGAGCGGGCCGCCGCCGTCCGGGTCCCAGTAGTACGAGCAGTAGACTCCTCCGTTGGCGCCTTCCGTCGCGCCGCCGTTGTCGAGTGGGCCGGTCTTCCAGTCGGAGCACTGGGCGAACACGGTTGCGGCCGGGAGCAGGGCGGCGAGCGCCAGCAGGGCCGCCAGGAACCGGATTCTCATGGGACTTCTCCTCGGGTTCGGGTCGGTGCCCGTCCGGGCCGGCTGGGACCCAAAGGTCCCGAGCGGCGTTCCCACGGGCGGAAGGGGGCTTGCCCTCCCTACGTCCGGGCCCGGCGGGGCGAACAGTTCCCGGCGGCTCCCTCGCCCGCGCCAACTCTGCGCATCATCGACGGTTCGGCGCCCCGCGCGGGAACGCGGAGGGCCCCGATCCGACTTCGGACCGGGGCCCTGGAGCCACGCTTCGCCACGCGCTCAGGGCGCGGCGTTCAGCCAGGTCCGGTAGCTGTCGAATCCGAATGGCCGGCCGAGGAAGTCCTTCACCATGTCGGCCGCGGGCTTGGAGCCACCCTGTGCCAGCACCGCGTTCTTGTAGCGGAGCGAGACCTTCGGGTCGAGGAGATCGTCGTGGTTGAACGCGCTGTACATGTCCTTCGCGATCACCAGCGACCACATGTACGTGTAGTAGACCGCCGAGTACCCGTCCAGGTGACCGAACGAGCACGCGAAATGGGTGCCCTCCGGGAACGGATAGGGCTGGTAGCGCTTCACCAGGTCGGCGGTGATGGCGTCGATGTCGACCTTGGCCGGATCCTGGTCGTAGATGCTGAGCGACAGATCGGCGTACACCATCTGGCGCCGCACCCCGAGACCCTTCGCGAACTCCTGGGCGCGCTTCATCCGGTTCACCAGGTCGACCGGCACCGGCTCGCCGGTCTGATAGTGCCGGGCGAACGTCTGCAGCACCTTCGGGTCACGCATCCACTCCTCGAGCATCTGCGACGGCGCCTCCACGAAGTCGTGTTCGGTGCGGATGCCGCTCGTGCCGCACCACCTCCGCTGCCCGCCGATGATGGCGTGCATCAAATGGCCGAACTCGTGGAACACCGTGTTGACGTCGTCGATCTGGCACAGACCGGGGTCGCCGGCGATGCCACCCGGCAGGTTGCACACCAGCGCCGCCTCGGGAAGCTGCTTGCCGGCGATCCCGGTGCGGATGTCGAACTCGGCGGCGTGGTTGTACTTGTTCGGACGCGGATGCATGTCGAGATAGAAGCGTCCGATCCGCTTGTCGCCGTCGAACACCTCGTAGCACTCGACCGAGCGGTCCCACACCGGCACCCCGTCGACCTTCTTGAAGGTGAGCCCGAACAGACGGCTCGCGGTGCCGAGCACGCCCTCCTTCACCTTGTCGAACGGCAGGTAGGGGCGGATGGACTGCGAGTCGAAGCTGTACTCCGAGCGCTTGACCAGCTCGGTGTAGTAGCCGGCCTCCCAGAAGGTGAGCCCGGTCGCGCCCGGCACGTCCTTCTGCTTGCGGGCGAGCAGGATCTTGTAGTCGCGGTCCTGCGAGTCTCCCGACGCGGCGACGATCCGGTCGATGAACTCGCGCACCGTCTTGGCGCTGCCCGACATCTGGTTGGCGGTGATGTAGTCGGCCCAGTCGGGATAGCCGACCAGCTTGGCGAGCGAGTCACGCGCCCCGATCATGCGCTTGAGCACCTCGACGTTGGCCGGGTAGGCGCGGTTCTGGAACTCCATGAACAACCGCTTGCGCACGTCGTCGTTGGTGCAGTAGGTCATGGTCGGGATGTAGTCGGGGTAGTTGATGTCCAGCGTCATCATCCCGTCCGCGCCCGGCTTGCGCGCGTCCATGAAGTCCTTCGGCATCCCGGTCAGGTCGGCGGGTTTGACCTTGATGGTGCGGACGTCGGCGCGGATGTTGCGCTCGAAGTCCTGGCCGATCTTGACCAGCTCGTCGCGCAGCTCCTGGATGCGCTTGCGGGTGGCGTCGTCCTTGTCGACACCGGCGAGCCGGAAGTCACGCAGCTCGCGCTGCACGTAGAAGCGCGTCTCGGCATCGGCGCCGGTGAGATCCATCGCCGTGAGCGCGTCGTACACGCGGCGGTCGAGCGAGATCTCGGTCGCGTAGGCGGACACCGCCTGGCTGCTGGCCTCGGCGGCCACCCGCACCGCCGAATCGGGATGCACATTCTCGATCAGACCGGCCTGCGAGGCCGCGGCGTCGAGTGCGCGCGAGGCCTCGTCGTAGGGCACCAGCGTGTTGTCGACGGTGCGCTTGCCCTTGACGGCGATCATCTTCGCGATCTCGGTCTTGGCGGCCTCGACGCGCCGCCGGTTGAGATCGGTGAAGGTCGCGGCATCGGGCGAGCCGGTCCAGAACGGGGCGTCGCTCATGACCGGGAGCGGCGTGGCGGCGCTGCCCGCGGGCTTGGCGGCGGGGGCGCCGACCGCGGCGGTGGCCGCGGCGAGACCGAGCGAGATCAGGATGGCGTTGCGGAGGGAGAGCACACGTCCTCCATGGCGATGAGGGTCATGACCGGTCACCCGGCCGTTGCCGCGTGACCGCGTCGGAAGACACGGGATCGTGACGGAGGGACGGTATCGGAACCCCGGCCGACGCTCAATCGAACGCGGTCCGACCGCCGTCGACCGCCGTGAAGCGGCCGACCAGCGCGGCGCCGGGTGGCTCCCCCGCGGAAGAGGCGGTCCCGCGACGACGTCATCCGGCCCGAAAGTCAGCCCTCCCCGAGCGCCCCCACCGCGCCATCGAGCCAGACCCGAAGCGCCTCCCAGGCGGCGCGCACCTCGGTGGCGTTGGCGTGGCAGTAGGCTCCGGCCATCCGCGGATCGCTCCCCGCCAGACGCGTCATGCCACGATAGCCCGGCCCGGCGAGCCCGGCCGCGGCCGGATCGGCGCCGAGTGCCGCCAGCCCGCACGACACGAGGTAGGGGAGATGGCTGGTGCGGGCCAAGGCGCGATCGTGCGCCGCCGGATCGATCCGCATCGCGTGCGCCCCGATCCGCTCCACCAGCCGGGCGACCACCGGCGGAATCGCATCCGCGACCGGGCACAGCACGAAGGTGGCGCCGGCGAACAGATCCGGTCGCGCCGCGGCCAGCCCGTGCCCCTCGTTGCCGGCGAGCGGGTGACCGCCCACCGCGGCGATGCCACGCCGCGCCGCCGCCTCGAGCGCCGGCGTGAGCGTGGCGCGCGCGCTGCCGGTATCGAGCAGTGCGGCGCCCCGCGGGAGTGCCGCGGCCACCGCCGCGATCACCGCCGGAAGCGTGTCGACCGGTGTGGCCACCACCGCCAGCGCGGCCCCCGCGCACGCCACCCGGAGCGACTCCGCGGCGACGTCGATCGCTCCCAGCACTCGCGCCGCCTCGATCACCTCGGGGCGCGCGTCGAAGCCCACCCGCGTCCACCCGGGCGAACCGCCGAGCGCGAGACCGATCGAGCCGCCGATCTGTCCCAGACCCACGATCGCGATCCGGCGCGCATCGTCTTGATCGCGCGCGGTGTCCACCGTGGCCCGCGGACGCGCATCCGGGGTTGCGTCGGTCGCGGCCGTCGCGTCGGAGGCTCGCGCGTCGGTCAGATCGGGGCGCAGACGCGTCGCTTCGTCGAGATACACCGGCACCAGCCGCTCATCGGGACCGAGCCCGCGCACGGTGACCAGGACCCGCACGATGCGTGGCGGCGCCCCCGGCACCGCCACCTCCTGGGCGCCGAGCAACGGCACCTCGCCCCACCCGAGCAGACGCGCCGAGTGGGCCGGGAAGTCGGAGGCCAGATCGGGTGTGGAGGTGAAGAGCGCGCTCACGATGCGGTCGGGCGTGAGCCGGTTGACCGCGGCGAGCGTGGCGAGCAGCCGTGCGGTGGCGGCGCGGATCGCCGCCGGCTCGTCGCGCTCGACGCTGATCGCGCCCCGCACCGCGCCGATGCGCGGGACCCATGGCGGGATCTCGCTCATGACGTTTCCGCTCGGGCCGGCTCCACCGCCTCAGCCCTTGCGCGGCGGACGGCTGGGGCGCATCTCGACCCGGCTGTAGAGCGCGTGATCCGGCGAGGTGACGAGCGCGATCACCATCGCGGCGACGTCCGCCGAATGCAGCGCCCACTGTGCCTTGTCACGCGAACCGCGGCCGAAGTCGGTGGCGACGCTCCCCGGCATCAGGTACGAGACCCGGATCTTGTCGTAGCGCACCTCCTGCATGAGCGCCTCGCTGAAGCCGTTGAGTCCGAACTTGCTGGCGTTGTACGCGGCGCCGTTGGGGAAGGCGTTCACCCCCGCCAGCGACGAGATGTTGAGGATGTATCCGCCGCCACGCGCGCGCATCTGTGGGATCGCGGCGTGGCAGCAGTAGAAGACCCCGTTGAGATTGGTCTCGATCACCGCGCGCCAGTCCTCGGGTCGGGTCTCGGCGACCGGTCCGAAGAGCCCCACCCCGGCGTTGTTGACCAGGATGTCGCAGCCACCCAGCGCGCGCGCCACCTCCTCGAACAGACGCCCGACCTGCTCTTCGTGACGCACGTCGCA
>JBIOKD010000096.1:0-10556 GCA_044451485.1 Candidatus Eiseniibacteriota bacterium
CGCCGAGTTCCCCCAGATGAGGTTCGCTGGGGTGCCCAGGTTGTCCACCGTCATGTCGCGGATGTCGTTCCCGCTGATCGTGATGTGATTGGTGCTGCCCAGTGTTCCCAGCGAGATCGCCCCGCGACTTGTGTTCGTCGCGCGGCTTTCGACGATGCAGTTCTGGAGCACATCGTTCGCCGCGGTGTTGTCGAACATGATGGTCGGGCCGGAATTGGCCCCGGTCGTGGTAACGATGCGGAAGCGAAGATACTGGCCGCTGCCGCCGAAGCGGCCGTCGATCGTGACGTTGCTCGCGCCATTCAGCTTGACCAACGGCTGCGCGGTGCTAATGGGTCCTTGGATCGTGCGGACCGACGCCGCGCTCGGGGTGATCGTCACCTGCGAATACGAGGCGGAACCGCTGCCACTCGCGTTCAGCACCGCCCCGGCGGCGGCCTCGGTGGTGCTGGCCGTGATCGAGATCCCGATCACGCCCTGGTGCGTGCCGCCGTTGATGGCGGTGAACGCGGCGCCCAGCGTGGTGTAGACGGTGGGGCCCGTCGTGCCGGCGGTCGCGGTGACGCTCACCTGCGCGCTGGCAAGTACGGGGATCATGACGAGGAGGAGCGAAGCACCCATGACGAGCCGGGTGATGCTGCGCTGCTTCGGCGACACCAAGTGGAAACTCATGGTCTGTCTCCCGGTGGAGCCCGCGCCTAGGGGGGACCGCGACGGCCTCTTGTTGAAAACACGAACACATCGGATGAAGCGATGAGGTGGGCTGCGAGTTCGTGAAACGTCTCCGGTGCCACGCAGAGATCCTCCCCCGCGTGTCAGGGGCCTGTCAGTGATCTGCGCCACGCCATGCGCGTGATGGAAATCACGGGCTCGTATGGAGTTGGCTGGGATGGCCGGGAGACCCGCCGGGGCGGCGCCGACGACCGCCGGCTTCCCGGGGCGGGCCCCGAACTGTCATGCGGAAAACGGTTTACAGCGGAGGCGCCAACCGTTAAGATCCAGTGAACTTTCGTTGGCTGGGCCCCCTCGACCGGCCGGAGGATCGACGGCAGCAACTCCCCCGAGAAGGGTGGCTTGATGCAAGTGTCGAGAGAAGCCAAGCCGTCGGGCGGATGCTTCGTCTGCCGCGCCCATCCGACTCATCCGTTCTCGTGTCTGACCGCCGGGGAGACGGCGATCCCCGAGCAGGCCCGCGTCTCGCACCACTACAAGCGCGGTCAGGCGCTGTTCTACGAGGGCAACCCACCTCTCGCCGTCTACTGCATCAAGTTCGGGAGCGTGCGTCTCTCGCGTCTGAACCGTCGCGGTGACGAGATCGTGATCGGCCGGCGGACCGCGGGCGAGCTGGTGGGCTTCCGGGCCGCGATCGCCAACCGGCCCTATGGCCTGACCGCGGTGACGACCGAGCCGTCCCAGATCTGTGCCATACCCAGGGACGCGTTCCTCGAGCTGGTCGGGCAGAGCCCGCCGCTGGCACTCGAGCTCCTTCGTCTGCTGGCGATTCGCTCCCGCATGACCGAGGACCAGCTGGTCAGCCGCGCGCACGAGCCGGTGGTGGCGCGAACCGTTCGACTCCTGCTCGCGACGCATGGAGTGAACGGCGCGGAGGTCAAGAACCGGGCCGCGGCGGTCGCCGGGCTCACCCGCGAGGAGATGGCCCTCCTGATCGGCACCACCCGCGAGACGCTCTCCCGCACGCTGCACGATCTGGCCAAGCGGGGCCTGCTCGAGGTCTCACCCATGCAGGTCCGCGTGCTCGATACCGAGGCTCTGCGCGCGAGTCTCGGAACCTAGGCCTCCGTTTGGGCGCTCGCCGTACGTTTCCAAACGGAACCTAGGCTCGGGCGCCCTTCAGATACCTCCGGATCGCCTCGAACTGGCTTGCGCCGTCCAGTCCTGCCTCGGCGATCACCACGGCACCCGGACCGCTGCCCAGGAAGTGCCCGCGCTTGAACGGGTGCAGCGTGGCTCTGCGACCGCTCTCGGAAAGCAGCCAGCGATCCATGGTCGGCAGCGTGAAGTCGGTGATGCCCATCGCCGTGTGCCGGCGCGCCTCGGGGAAGATCGCCTCCTGCTCCTCGGGTGGCAGCGCATCGAACAGCTCGGCCGACACGATCGAGTAGACGTCCAGGTCGATCCGCGCGGCGTCGAGCAGCGCCAGGGTCTGCTCCACGAACGCGTAGGTCACGGCACTCCCCTGCAGCACCACCACACCGTCGCCCCTGCTGTGCGCGGCGCGCAGCCGGTACACACCCTTCACCGCCGCCGAGGCGGGCGCGAGCCCGAGCGCGACTCGGTCGATCACCGTCTCCGGCGGACGGGTCACGAACGGTGCGATCACCGCCGGACGTCGCGCCAGGGCCGCCGAGACCAGGTACCACACCTCCTGTGGATCCCACGGGGTGAGCGTGATCATGGTCCCGGCCGGGAAGTTCTCCTGCAGGAGCTGCAGCGGCTGTGGATCGGCATGGGTGGGACCATCCTCGCCGGTCTTGAGCCCGGCGTGCGCGCACACCATGAAGAACGGCCGGTACGGAGTGCCGTCCACCGCGTGCCGCGCCTGGTTCCCGATCGCGTGCAGCCGCGCGGCGACGTGTCCAAGCGGCGCCAGGAAGGCCCCGTACGACGCCCCCGCGCCGCTGTGACGGCCAAAGGTGGCGATGCCGGCGAGCATCGCCGTCATGGCGTCCTCGCAGATGCCGCCGACGGCCAGCGTGCGTGCCAGCGGATTGGTGTGGCGGTTGTACATGCCGGGCGCGAAGCCGTCCGCGATCTTGTTCACGCTGGTCGAGCCGAGCAGATCGGCGGCGGCGATCACGAACGCGCCGTCGGTGAGCCGGTTGTAGTGGCCCAGCGTGGCGCCGAGCGCGTCGCGCAGGGTGGCCCGACTGCCCGGCACGAGCGTCAGCGAAGCGGGCGCGGCCGCGAGCGATGCGGTCGCGGTCTCGAAGGCGCGCTCGAGACGCGGCGCCCCGGCACGCACGGTCCGGGCACGCTTCACGAGGCGCTCGCGTGACGCGCGCAGCCGCCCGGCCAGGGCCGCCACCATCGACGGACGCTGTTCCAGCGCGCGGCGCACCACCGCCAGCGCCTCCCAGTAACAGCTCTCGACGATCGCCGGATCGGCCCCGGCTCCGCAGCGCTGCGCGCCGTGCTCGCAGTGCGGGAACGCGGCGGGCCGGCCGCCGGCCAGCTCCGCGACCGCGGCGTAGAAGCCCTCCGAACAGAGCGGGTGACCGGCGCCGTGCGAGGCGCGGCCCTCGATGCCGTACTTCCACCCCTTCACGGTGCGATACACGATCGCCACGGGCTGGCCGTTGTCGATCTCGAGGGCGGCGCGTTGCGCCGCGAAGACCTGCGCGTAGTCGAAGCCGTCGGTCACCTCGATCACGTTCCAGTCGTGCAGGTACGCCAGCTCGGCCGGGGTCCATTGCACGTAGTCGCCGGGCATCGCGCCATCGCGACAGACACGGTTCGAGTCGATCGAGGCCTGGTTCCAGTCCACGTGCAGCACCGCGTTCCCGAGCGACGCGGTGCCGGCGGCGGCGAGCGCCTCGGCGACACGACCCGGTGTCATCCCACCCTCGCCCTCCACGATGTGCACGCGTGGCGCGTCGTCGCCATAGATGTCGGCGGCCGCCCAGGCGAGACCCAGCGACGCGGGCACCCCCACACCCGAGGCGCCGGTCGCGAGACGCACGAACGGCGTCCCCGGTGTGGGATGCCCGTCGAGCGCCTTGGAGTGGTGACGCGTGAACAACGGCGTCGAGGCGATCGGGTTGCGACGGAAGCCGAGCAGATCCTCGAGCCGCAGCTGCTTCGCCTCGTCGCGTGGCAGCAGCTCGGGCGCCCCGATGCGCGCGATCTCGTTGCGCAGCGCCGACAACGCGTAGAGCCCGAGGGCCTTGTGTCCGGCGGCATAGGAGAGGATGTCGGCGTCGGCGCGGTCGGGATCACCGAGGTCGTAGTCGAGGGCGCCGAACATGAGCGCCTGGACGAACCGCCCCGACGAGATGGACCCGCCCGGATGACCGGAGAGCGGCACGTAGTTGTACATGGCCGCGACCAGTGCGCGGTAGACCTGGTCGAACGACTCGAAGGCCTCGGCCGTGGCCGTGTCGAGCGACGCGCCGTCACGTGAGAGACGCTCGCGGATGTCGATATGGATGCCACGACGCGGACCAAAAGAAAGCCCGCGCGCGGTGTGGGTCAGCTCGGTGGTGACCACGTTTCGCCTGCCTTCCCGAAGGAAGCCCCGGAGCTCCGCGGTGGATGCGCGAAGCGCTCGCGCGACGGCTCGAGGGGCTCGGGCCGGGTAGCGATCGAGAGGTCGACGGCGGCGGATCCACGGCTGCGGCACGCCACCGGACGGGTCGACCACCATCGTAGCGCGTTTGGGGCCCCGACCGGGAATCGCGGGACATGGGCCAAAAGGCCCATGGAAGCGTCCCGGTGAACTCGGAATCGCCCGCTGAATCGACCGGCGCCGATCAGTCCGGGTGCGTGCGCCGCCCGGCACCGGCGCGTGCGACCACCACCAGCAGATCCCACGACGACCAGACCCCGGTCGCGAGCATCAGACAGATCGCCGCGAAGAGCCCGAGATGCGCGTCGAGCTGGCCGCGCAGGAACCCGACGCCGGCGCCGACGAGCAGGAAGCCCGACGCCACCGCCGGCAGCCCGCGCCGGATGCGATGCCGGCGGGTGAACACCGACTCGGTGTCCCGCATCAGACGCCACAGCGCGACCGCCGAGAGCACGATCAGCATCAGGCCGAAGAACACGAGCTGGAGGCCCAGCACCCGCATCGGCATCCCCGGCGCGAGCATGAGCAGCGACAGTACCAGCACCATCAGATAGATGAGCATGTTGTTGCGCGCGAACTGGAGCAGCGGCTGGCGGTCGGCGCGCAGCAGATGCTCCATGTTGAACGACATCGACACGAACAACAGCCCGGCCAACGTCACCGCCGCGGTGCCGGACATCAGGAAGAAGTCGTGCCATTGCTCGCGCAGGGCGGCGAACCCGGGTGGATCGGGGGCGTCGGGATGGATGCCCAGCCGCGTCAGCAGCCCGAGCAGGTGCATCCCGATCACAGACCCAGCTCCCCCTTGATGCCACGCATCGCGTCACGCACGAACGCGATGTGGTTGTCGAGGTCGACACCCAGCTCCGCCGCGCCACGCACGATGTCGTCGCGATTCACGTTGCGAGCGAAGTCGGCGCGCTTCATCTTCTTGCGCACCGATGACACCTCGACCTCGTCGAGGGTGCGGTTCGGGGTCATCAGCGCGCAGGCGACCAGGAAGCCGCTCAGCTCGTCGCACGCGAACAGTGCCCGCGCCATGAGGGTGTCACGTGGCACCCCGGTGTGCTCGGCGTGGCCCAGCACCGCGCGGCAGAGGTCCTCGGGCCAGCCCTTGTCGCGCAACACCGCCACCCCCTGGACCGGATGCCGCTCGAGATCGGGATGCCGCTCCCAGTCGAAATCATGGATCAGCCCGGCCAGCCCCCAGCGCCCCTCGTCCTCGTGGTAGTGGCGGGCGTAGGCGCGCATCGCCGCCTCCACCGCGTAGCAGTGGCGGCGCAGGTTGACGTTGGCGATCCACTCGTGCATCAGCGCGAGCGCCTGCTCGCGGCCGGGCAGCGTATCGGGCATGGCGTCTCCCCGGGACACGCACGGCGGCGTCGCGGACGCCGCCGTCGGTTGCGACGCCCCACGGCGCCGCGTGCTCAGCCGGCTACTTGTTCTCGAAGTACTTGCGATTCTTGTCGATGAACGCCTGCCACTTCTCGGGCACCCCGTTGTCGGGGAAGATCGCCTGTACCGGGCAGGCCGCCTCGCAGGCCTGGCAGTCGATGCACTCGTCGGGGTGGATGTAGTACTGGTCCTCCCCCTCGTAGATGCAGTTGACCGGGCAGACCTCGACGCAGGACTTGTCCTTCACGCCGATGCATGGCTCGGCGATGATGAACGGCATGACGGGCCTCCGTCCACACGGACGTGGATGCCGTGGGATTTCGTGTTCGGGTCGACCCCCCGCAAACGGCGGGAGGTCGCCGGAGTCTAGAGTCGGCGGCGGTCGATCGCAAGCCGTGGCGCGGCCCCGATGCCGCGCCGGCGCGGCGGGTCGCGGGCCGGCCCACCGCGCGCCGGTCTTCGCGGTCCGAAGGGGCGGCCGGCGCGCCGCATCTCCCGGCCCCCGGTGGGCGGTCTTGACCCGTTGCGCGTACGCTCACTACCCTCACCGATTCCCGCCGTCCGTGTGGCCCACCCGAGCACGCCGACATGAGCAGCCCCGACACCGATCTCTCGAGCCTCCGGATCGACCGCGACGCGGGCGCGACGGGCGCGACCCGCACCCGCCGCCTGCGCTGGATCCTGCCGGTGGCGGTGCTCGTTCTCGTCGCAGCCGGCGCATGGTGGCTCGTCCCGCGCGCGGTGGAGGTCAAGGTGGGCGCAGTCGAGACCAGCGGTGGCGTCGACGCGTCGGGCGGCATCAGCGCCAACGGCTACGTGGTGGCACGCACCAAGGCCTCGGTGTCGGCCAAGATCCCCGGTCGTCTCGCCTATCTCGGCGTGGCGGAGGGATCGAGGGTCCGCCGCGGCGAGATCATCGCCCGGCTCGAGAGCGGTGACGTCGCCGCCGCGGTGGAGGCGGCCCGCGCCAACGTGGGCACCGTGGAGGCGCAGCTCGCCCAGGCGCGACGCGACCTGGCGCGCGCCGAGCAGCTCAAGAAGAGCGACGTGGTTTCCGACCTCGAGGTCGAGAACGCGCGCACGCAGGTGGATGTGCTCACGGCACAGCTCGCGAGCGCCCACGCGCAGGTCGACCTGTCGGTCGCCAATCTCGAGAACACCAACGTGCGCGCCCCGTTCGACGGCACCGTGCTGCGCAAGGACGCCGAGGTGGGCGAGATCGTGGCGCCGTCCTCGGCGGGTGGCGGACTCACCCGCACCGCGATCGTGACCATGGCCGATCTCGGCACCCTGGAGGTCGAGGTGGACGTCAACGAGGCCTACATCGCGCAGGTCCGGAACGGCGAGTCGACCCGCATCACGCTCGATGCCTATCCCGACACCTCGTTCGACGGGCGGGTGCGCCAGGTGGTCCCGACCGCCGACCGGCAGAAGGCGACGGTGCTGGTCAAGGTGGCGATTCTCGACAAGGATCCGCGTATCCTGCCCGAGATGGGCGCTCGGGTGGTGTTCATGCCACAGCAAGGGACCGGCGTCGCGGTCACGGTGCCGCGCCGGGTGCTGGTGCCACGCGCGGCGATCGTGTCCGACGGTGCGGCGAAGCGCGTGTGGACGGTCGAGCACGGGACGGTGAAGTCACAGGCGGTGGAGCTGGGTGCCGAACGCGGGGACCGGGTCGAGGTGCGTAGCGGTCTCACCGGCGGCGAGAGCGTGGTGCTCGATCCGCCGGCGACGCTCCGCGACGGCACGAAGGTCAGGATCCCGGAGCACTAGGCTCCGTTTGAGAACGTATGGCGAACGCGCGAGACCGGGAAAGGCCGCCGCGCAAGGAACGCCGGACGAGGAGAACCCATGGCATCGGTGGACGTGCGCAACGTGGTCAAGGTGTATCGCCGCGACACCCAGGAGGTGCGGGTGCTCGACGGTCTGTCGATCGCGGTCGCCGAGGGCGAGTTCGTGGCGCTGATGGGTCCGTCGGGCTCCGGTAAGACCACCCTGCTCAACCTGATCGGCGGCATCGACCAGCCGACCTCGGGCGAGGTGGTGGTCGGCGGCACCGACATCTCGCGCATGCATGGGCGCGCGCTGGCGGATTGGCGGGCGCGATCGATCGGCTTCATCTTCCAGCTCTACAACCTCATGCCCGTGCTCACCGCCCTGCAGAACGTCGAGCTGCCGCTGCTGCTGGTGCGGATGAGCGGGGCCGAGCGCAAGCGTCGCGCCCGCACCGTGCTCGAGCTGGTGGGTCTCGGCGACCGGGTGAGCCACTACCCGCGCCAGCTCTCGGGCGGCCAGGAGCAGCGGGTCGCGATCGCGCGCGCGCTGGTCTCCGATCCCAAGGTGCTGCTCGCCGACGAGCCCACCGGCGACCTCGATCGCAAGTCCGCCGACGAGATCCTCACCCTGCTCGAGCGGCTCAACCGGGAGTTCAAGAAGACCATCGTCATGGTGACCCACGACCCGCACGCCGCCGAGCGGGCCGGACGGCGGTTCCACCTCGAGAAGGGCGTGCTGTCGGCCTGAGCGGAGGAGAGCGGTGTTCCAACTCGTGCTCGTGAACCTGTTCCGCAACCGGCTGCGCACGTTCCTCACCATGGCCAGCGTGCTGGTGGCGTTGTTCCTGTTCAGCTCGCTCGGCGCCATCCTCGACACCCTTCAGGCCGCCGCCGACTCCGGCAGCCGGGAGCGGCTCGCCACCCGACACGCCATCGCACTCACCAATTTCCTGCCCTACTCGTACAAAGACCGGATCCTCACCGTCCCGGGCGTGAAGCGGGTGTGCAGCCAGACCTGGTTCGGTGGTCGCGACCCGGACGACCGCCGTGGGTTCTTCCAGCAGTTCGCGGTGGACGCCGACTTCTGGCCGATGTACCGGAAGGACTTCACCATCAGCCAGTGGTCCGAACCACAGGTGGCAGTGGCGGCGCCACCGGATCAGGACCCCCACCTCGCGGCCTATTTCGCCGAACGCACCGCGTGCGTGGTGGGCTCAGATCTGCTCAAGAAGAAGGGCTGGTCGCTCGGTCAGACCATCCACCTGGACGGGACGATCTTCCCCGGCACCTGGGACCTGGTGATCCGCGGTGTCTACACCAAGACCCCGAACGGCACGTGGAACAACGATCTCGTGTTGTTCCACAACGAGTACCTCACCGAGCGCGGGTTGCGTGGCCGGCCGTTGATCGGCGTGTTCAAGCTGGAGATACCCGACAAGGAGCGCTCGGCGGCCATCGCCCGCCAGGTCGACGCTCTGTTCGAGAGCTCGGACAACGCCACCAAGACCGAGAGCGAGCAGGCGTTCGGGGCCGGGTTCGTGAGCATGTTCGGCAACGTGCCGTTCGCCCTGCGCATGATCGGCTTCGCGGTGGTGTTCACCATCCTGGTGATCTCCGCCAACACCATGGTCATGGCGGTGCGTGAGCGGACCAACGAGATCGGCGTGCTCAAGACGGTCGGATTCAGCGACGGCGCCCTGTTCGGGATGGTGGTCGCCGAGGCGGCGATCATCACCACCGGTGGTGGTCTGGCGGGCGCGCTGCTCGCCAAGTTCGGGCTGGAGGGCAAGCCGCTGGCGTTCCTCCCCTCGATGGTGATCACCTGGAACACGGTGCTCACCGCGATCGCGATCGCGGTCGGCATCGGCGCCGTGAGCGGGTTCATCCCCGCCTGGCAGGCCTCGCGTCTGCGTATCGTGGACGCACTCCGGCAGGTGGACTGACATGGCGATCCCGTTCGTCTACAACCTCCGCAACGTCGCCCAGCGGCCGGTGAGCACCGGCACCACCGCGATCGGGATCGGTCTCACCGTGGCGGTGCTGCTCGCCGCCATGGCCCTGGCCGAGGGCTTCCACGCCACGCAGGGCTCCACCGGCTCCACCGCGAACGCGATGGTGCTGCGCAAGGGCGCCGACAACGAGATCTCCAGCGGCATCGCGCTCGATGCCGCCGACATCCTGAAGGGCGAACCCTGGGTGGCACCCGGACCCGACGGCCGTCCACTGGCGAGTCTCGAGATGCTCACCACCACGAACCTCACGCGTGTCGGCCAGACCGGCTCGTCCAACATCCGCGTGCGTGGCGTCGATCTTGCTTCGATCGGCGTGCGCGCCCAGCCGAAGATCGTGGAGGGCCGCATGTTCACACCGGGCACCGACGAGGTGGTGGTGGGCGCCACCATCGCGCCGCGATTCTCGGACTGCCGGGTGGGTGACGTGATCCGTTTCCAGAGACGCGGCTTCCGGGTGGTCGGTCATTTCACCACCGGCGGGTCGTCGTTCGAGTCCGAGATCTGGGGCGACGCCGCGGTGCTGATGCCGGTGTTCCACCGCGAGGGTGGTTACCAGGTCGCGGTGCTGCGCATGCGTGACCCGGCCCGCTTCGAGGCGATCAAGAAGGAGGTCGAGGGCGACCCGCGGCTCGGGGTGCAGGTCCAGCGTGAGAGCGAGTTCTACGCCGAGCAGTCCCGCGCGCTCACCACGCTGATCCGCGGGATCGGGATCTTCATCACGCTCATCATGGCGGTGGGCGCGCTTTTCGGCGCCGCCAACACCATGTTCGCGGCGGTGAGCGGCCGCACCCGTGAGATCGCGACGTTGCTCGTGCTGGGTTTCTCGCCGTGGGCGGTGATGGTGTCGTTCATGGTGGAATCGATGCTCATCGCGCTCGCCGGTGGGGTGCTGGGATGTCTGATCGCCCTGCCAATCAACGGCATCACCACCAGTACCACCAATTTCCAGTCGTTCTCCGAGGTGGCGTTCCGCTTCCGTGTCACCCCGGCGCTGATGCTCGCGGCCTTGATATTCTCGGCCGGACTCGGGCTGGCGGGTGGTCTGGTGCCGGCGCTCAAGGCGTCGCG
>JBIOKD010000097.1:0-10490 GCA_044451485.1 Candidatus Eiseniibacteriota bacterium
CCGGTGTCACGATGGCGGCGTTCTACGCGATCTGGCAAGAGACCGGGCTCCACTCGCTGCGCGCGAACGCCGATCGCATCAACGTCCTGCTCCCGGCGTGGCTCCGCCTCGGACCGGACGCCGCAAGCATCGACACCCGCGATTGGAATCCGACCTGGGTGCCGCACAACAGGGACGTCCTGCGCATCTGTCGCGACCACCACATCGCGGTGATCCCGGTGCTCGCCAACGCGCACGAGGGCGCGTTCGACAGCGAGCGCGCCCACCTCCTGCTCGCCGATTCCGTCCGCCAGCGCCGTCTCGCGCTCGAGCTGCGCGACTGGCTGGGTTCACACGGCTTCGCGGGGGTCAATATCGACTTCGAAAACCTCTCGGTGGCCGACGCGGCCCGGCTGCCGGCGTGTCTCGCGCGGCTTCGCACGGTCCTGGCTCCGGCACACCTCAAGCTCACCTGCGACCTCGAGGTCGAGGGCAACATTCCCGACTACGCCGCGGTGGCGCGCGAGTGCGACTTCGTGGTGCTCATGGCCTACGATCAGCACTACATGATCGGCGACCCCGGCCCGCTGTGCGGTATCGACTGGTTCGGCGACGTGCTCGACCGCACGCTACGCGCCGTGCCGCGCTCCAAGCTGGTGCTCGGTTACGGCAGCTACGCCTACGACTGGACCGCCGGCAAGACCGGCGCCAACTCGCTCACCTTCCAGGAGGCGCTGTTCCAGGCCGCCGACAACTACCCCGACGAACGACCCGAGCAGATCGTCGACTTCGACTCGCTGGCCCTGAACGCCACCTACACCTACGACGACGACGACGGGCGTCTGCACGAGGTGTGGATGCTCGACGCGGTGTCGGGGGCCAACCAGCGCACGCTGGCGCTGTCCCACGGCGTGCGCAGCGCGGCGGTGTGGGTATTGGGCTCCGAGGATCCCGGGATGTGGAGCTTCCTCGACCGCCGTCATCCCGCGCTCGCCCCGGACTCCGCGGCGCTCGCGGGCACCAGCTTCCCGTACGACGTCGAATTTGACGGTGACGGCGAGATCCTGTCGGTGGCCCAGAAGCCGCGGCGTGGCGAGCGCATGCTCGAGCGCGACGCGGACACCGGTCTCTTCACTGACATGTCGTACCACGCCTTCCCGGCGCCCTACGTGCTGCGACGCCGCGGATTCCGCGACAGCACGCTGGCGCTCACCTTCGACGACGGACCCTCGTCGCCCTACACCGGCCGGATCCTCGACGAGCTGAAGCAGCTCGGCGTGCCGGCGACGTTCTTCGTGATCGGCGAGAACGCCGAGCGTCATCCCGATCTCATCGCCCGCATGTGGCGCGAGGGTCACGAGATCGGCAACCACACGTTCACTCATCCCAATCTCGCGGCGATCCCCGAGGCCGAGGTCAACCTCGAGCTGAACGCCACGCAGCGGGTGGTGCAGTCCGACATCGGACGGTCGACCCTGCTGTTCCGCCCGCCCTACAACGCCGATGCCGAGCCCACCAGCGCCGAGGAGGTCGCGCCGATCCTGTCGGCGGCCAAGCTCGGCTACATCACCGTCGGCGAGTACCTCGACCCGCAGGACTGGCGTCTCCATCCGACCGACGACACACAGCACACCCGCACCGCCCAGGAGATCGCCCAGGAGGTGATCGACGACGTCGGGCGCGGACACGGCAACACGATCCTGCTCCACGACGGCGGCGGCGACCGGTCGCGCACCGTGGACGCGATCGCGCAGTTCGTGCCCGAGCTGCGGCGTCGCGGCTACCGCTTCGTCACCGTGTCGGGGCTGGTCGGCGTCCCGCGTGAGCGGGTGATGCCGGCGGTGAGTTCACGGGACCGGGCACTGCTCGGCACCGACCGGGTCACGTTCGAGACCATGTACCTTTTCGAGACGTTTCTGCGCTGGGCCTCGCTCACCGGCATCGTGCTCGGCGCCGCGCGGGTGCTGTTCATGACCGTCCTCGCCCTGATCGCCCGTCGTCGTGAGCGGCGACTCCTGCCTCCTCTCCCGCTCGGCGAGCCGGTCAGCGTGCTGATCGCGGCCTACAACGAGCGCCCGGTGATCGCGCGCACGATCGCGGCGGTGCTCGACGGCACCCGGCTTCCACACGAGATCGTCGTGGTGGACGACGGCTCCACCGACGGCACCGCCGACGAGGTGCTGCGTCACTACGGCAACGATCCCCGGGTGCGGCTCGTGCGTCAGCCCAACGCCGGCAAGGCCGCCGCGCTCAACCACGCCATCGAGCTGTCGTCGGGCTCGATTCTCGTCTGTCTCGACGCAGACACGCTGTTCCGCAACGACACCCTGGAGCGGCTCACGCGGCACTTCTCCGATCCCGGGGTGGGCGCGGTGGCCGGTAACGTGAAGGTCGGCAACCGGATCAACCTGTGGACCAAGTGGCAGGCGATCGAATACATCACCAGCCAGAACCTCGACCGTCGGGCGTACGCGCTGCTCAACGCGATCACGGTGGTGCCGGGCGCGGTCGGCGCGTGGCGTCGCGACGCGGTGCTGGCCGCCGGCCGCTACCGCAACGACACCCTGGCCGAGGACATGGATCTCACCTGGCGTATCCGGCGCAAGGGCTGGCAGATCCGCAACGACACCGAGGCGCTCGGATTCACCGAGGCGCCCGACAACCTAGTGGCGCTCTTCAAGCAGCGGTTCCGCTGGGCGTTCGGCACCCTGCAGTGTCTGTGGAAGCACCGCGGGGCGATCGGGCGCTTCGGCTGGTTCGGCTGGCTGGCGCTACCGTCGATGTGGTTGTTCCAGATCCTGTTCCAGGTGGTGTCGCCGCTCATCGACCTGCAGGTCGCGTGGACGCTATTACGTGTCGCGGAGGCGTACGTGACCCGTGGCCTCCTCACCCGTGACTGGCAGCCGTTGCCGCAGGCGGTGGGTGCGCTGTGGGACGTGGCCGCGCTCTACACGTTCTTCGTGGCGCTCGAGTTGCTGGCGGCGATCGTGGCGTTCCGGCTCGAGCGCGAGAAGCCACGGCTGCTGGTGTGGGTGTTCTGGCAGCGGTTCGTGTACCGGCAGCTCATGTACGCGGTGGTGCTGCGCTCGCTGCGTCGGGCGGTCGAGGGGGTGGCGACCGGGTGGGGCAAGCTGGAACGGAAGGGCACCGCCACCATCCAACCCGCCGCGTAGGCGCTGCGACAGGGGCCCGATCGCGGCGCTGCTCCGTCGCTCCTCGCTGCGACGTACCGCCGGGGATACGACCCGCTCGCCGCTCCCGTCGCGTCTCGCGCACGTGGCCCTGTCGCAGCGCCGGGCGACTAGTCTAGCGTCCGAGCATCACCGAGATTCGGGCTTCTCGAGTGACGGCGCGGGCCAGCAGTGACACCCGTGCCACGGGTCGGTCCGCGGCGTACTCGGCGAGCGCGAACACCCCATCGCCGCGACTCGCCTGCGCCAGCTCGATTCGATCCTGACCGCCATCGGCGTAGTCGATATAGGCGATGTCGAATTGCGCCTCGCCCTCGATCGACAGATAGACGCCCAGACCGTGGTCGCCCACCGGGAACGACAACGATCGCCAGCCCTGATCGCGACCGATCGCGGTGACTCCGACCGCCGGCGGCCGGTAGCGGAGCGGCGCGACCGCGAGCGAGACCAGCCGACCGATCGGCAGCGCGCTCACCCGCCAGCGCAACGGCTCGCGTTGCGGCAGCTCGCGTGCGGCGGCTGGCAGCGCGACGGTGGCCAGAACGAGACTCATGGCCAGTACCCGATTCCGCCGTCCATGACGCATGAATCGATTATCGGCCGCCTCGTCCTGTTTCCAAACTGTTTCGGCGCCGTTAACAGGCGGATCGCCGCTGCTCCGGATTTCCGACAACCTTCGATGTCGCGACGCTTACGCGTCTTGGCTCGTGGCGGGGCGACGCAACCTCAACACATGGTACTCATGGATACCTCAGATTCTCGGACCGGAACCGGCCCTCCGTTAACACGGCGGGCCCGCTCCTTCGAGCGGGCCCGTGTGTGTTTCGGCGATGGCTGCTGCGGCTATTCCGGCTTCCACTCCGGCAGACGCCCCGGCGTCCACGGCGCTCCGGCGTGCTCGGCCGCCGCCTCGAGCGTGCGCAGGTCCCGGTCCACCAGGTCCCGAAGCTGATCGAGCACCGGCGCGAAGTCCTGCGCGGCCAGGTCGTATCCGTGCTTGTGGGTGGCGGTGGGCTCGGTGGTGGTGCCCCACTGGCCGTAGACCACCTGGTTCACGCGGTCGGCGATCGACGGCGGCGTGGGCTCGTTACGCGCCGCCTTGAGCGCGTCGCCGTTCAGCGCCACATCGATGTCCTTGAGACGACCCTCGATCCAGCGCGCGCGGTCCATGAGCGCCGGGTCCACCCCCGGCGTGTCCTCGAACGCCTTCTTGAGCAGCGCGACCTGGTTCTGCGCCTCTCCGAGCACACGCTGGGCTCCGTACACGGCGCGCTGCAGACGCGCGGTCTTGCGCTGGAAGGCCAGCACCGCCCCGTCGTCGTGGGCCGGGAGCGTGGCGACGCCGAGCGGCTGGCAGTCGAAACCGTTCGGACCCGCCACCGTCGTCAGCTTGCCCCCGATGCGCTTGACCAATGCGACCTGGTAATGACCGGGCACCACGCGGGGCCCGGTCGGCGGTGAGTCGTAGCGGTCCGGATCGATCGCCTCGAGCGTGGCGGGATTGGCCGGCGGATAGGTGAAGTCCCACGCGACACGATGGAGGCCCGCGTCGGCCGCGGCCGGGATCCGCCGAATGACATTGCCCTCCGCATCGCTCACCACCAGCACCACCGACGGCTCCTCCTCGCGCTCCTCGGCACGCAGCGTGTCCCAGCTCGGGTAGAACGTGTCGCCGCCCTTCTTCTCGATTTCAGCCTCGGTCTCGTGGCGCTTGTCCTTCATGCTCTTGTAGCCGTCCTTGAGCCAGTAGCTGAAGACCGCCCCGAACGGTGGATTCTTCGCGACGTAATACGAGTCACCCTGCTCCGCCTGGTCGCGGGAGCCCATCGGCGTGCTCGGCACGTACATCACCGCCGGCTTGATCGGGAAGATCGCGCCCTCGGAGCCCAGGGTCTTGTCGTCCGACACCGCGTTGCGCAACGGCGTGTAGTCATCGAGCACATAGAAGCTGCGTCCAAAGGTGGCGAGCACCAGGTCGTTCTCGCGTTTCTGGACCGCGAGATCGCGCACCGAGATGGTGGGCAGACCGTTCTTCATCCGCACCCAGTGCTTGCCGCCATCGCGCGTGACCCAGAGGCCGAACTCGGTGCCCGCGAACAGGAGCTGCGGATCCACCGGATCCTCGGCGAGACAGTGCACCTCGCCACGCGCCGGCAGATCACCGGTGATCGAGGTCCAGCTCCGGCCGCGATCGTTGCTGCGCAGCACGTAGGGCTTGAAGTCGCCCATCTTGTGATTGTCGAACGATGCGTAGACCACGTTGTCGGCGTGCTGCGAGGCCTCAAGACGCGAGACGTAGCTGAGGTCCGGCACCCCGGCGAACTTGTCCTGCTTGCGCCAGGACTTGCCCCCGTCCTCGCTCACCTGCACCAGACCGTCGTCCGTGCCCACATAGAGCAGACCCTCGACCCGCGGCGACTCGCAGAGGGCGACGCAATTGCCGTAGAAGCTCGTGCTGGCGTTCTTGGCCACCGCGTCGACGCTCCACACCCGTCCCATCATCTTGAGCTTGTTGCGGTCGACCTGCCGGGTGAGATCGGCGCTCACCGCCGTCCAGGTGTCGCCGCGGTCGTCGCTGCGATACAGCCGCTGCGAGGCCAGATAGAGACGGGTGTGCGAATGCGGCGAGATGATGTACGGCGCGTCCCAGTTCCAGCGCGAACCCGGCTCGCCCTTCTCCGGTTGCGGCTGGATGTCGATCTGCTCCCCGTTCAGCTTGTCGAAGCGGATGATGCCCGCGTGCTGGGATTCCGAGTACACGATGTTGGGGTCGGTCGGGTCGACGCGTGGCTGGAAGCCGTCACCCCCGGTGGTGACGAACCAGTCCCAGTTGCGGATGCCGTGGACGTTGGTGGTGCGTACCGGTCCGCCCTGGGTGTTGTTGTCCTGGGTGCCGCCATAGACGTTGTAGAAGGGCTTGGCGTCGTCGACCGCGAGCTTGTAGAACTGGGTGACCGGCAGGTTGCGTTTGTAGTCCCAGGTCGCGCCGCGGTCGAACGTCTCGTAGAGACCGCCGTCACAGCCCGCGATCAGATGCCGGTTGTCGCGCGGATCGATCCACAGGGCGTGGTTGTCGACGTGCTTGTGGGCTTCGCCGACCCGGTGAAAGCTCTTGCCCCCGTCCTCGGACACCTGCATCCAGGTGTCCATCGCGTAGACACGGTCCTTGACCTGCGGGTCGGCGAAGATCTTCTGGTAGTACTGGGGACTGCTCGAGATCGTGCCGCTCATCTTGTCGAAGTGGGCGCCCGCGTCGGTCGAGCGGAAGAAGCCGCTCTTGCCCTGGGCCGCCTCCACCCACGCGTAGACCAGGTCGTGGTCCACCGCCGAGATGGCGATGCCGATACGTCCCATGTCCACGGTCGGGAGACCGTTGGTGAGCTTGTTCCAGGTCTTGCCACCGTCGGTGGACTTCTGGATCCCGGAGCCGGGACCGCCGTCGATCAGGGTCCACACCTTGCGGTGACGCTGGTAGGTCGTGCAGTAGACGACATCGGGGTTGGTCGGATCGAGCGCGACCTCGTTCGCGCCGGTCCACTCGTTCACGTCGAGGATGCGGCTCCAGGTGACACCGGCGTCGGTGGTCTTGTAGAGCCCGCGGTCGCCACCCGGCTTCCACAGCGGCCCCTGCGCGGCGACATACACCACCTTCGAGTCGCGCGGATCCACCACGATCCTGCCGATGTGCTCGGAGTCCTTGAGCCCGACGTTCTTCCAGCTTCGCCCGGCGTCGGTCGAGCGGTAGAGGCCGTCGCCGTATCCGACCGAACGCTGGCTGTTGTTCTCGCCGCTCCCGACCCACACCACGAGCGGATCGTGCGGATCGACCGTGACGCAGCCGATCGAGTAGGCCCCCTCGCCGTCGAACACCGGTGTGAACGTCACGCCCGCGTTGGTCGTCTTCCACACCCCACCCGAGCACACCACCACGTACCACGTGCTCATGTCGATCGGGTCGACCGCCACGTCGCCGATGCGGCCGGACATGAACGCCGGACCGATGCTGCGGAAGGCGAGGCCACCCACCAGGGTCTCGAACGGCGTCGCCTTCTTGTCCTTCGTCTCCTCGCCCTTGCCGGAGCTCTTCTTGTCTGTGGTGCTCTTCTTGTTGTCGGCGGGTTTCCCCGATGGTTTCGCGGGGGCCGAAGCCGCCGGCTTGGCGGCGGTGCTGGACGAGGCGTCGGCGGCCACGACGGGCTTCGGCGTGACGAGCAGGCACGACGCGAGCACGAGCACGACGGGGAGGATCATGCGAGGTCGCATCTCGAGGCTTCTCCGGATCGGGAATCGGGTGGGACGGCGACGCCAGGCCCCGGGCGGGGCGGCGCGTGGAATGTAGCCCGCACACGCGACCGACGGAAGTCCGCGCGCACGAACCGGCCAGCGGTCCGCCAGGCGCGGAATCGGGCGCGACGGACGCGGCACGGCCCGCTTCCGCCGGCCCCGCGCCCCCGGTGCGCGCCTACCACGTTTCGGGTCGGGTCGTCCTTCGGGCCGGCGTCGTGGTGGCCGCGAGACACGCTGCCCGCGCCGGCGCCGGCAGCGCGGCCGCCGCGCCCCGGCCGTCGTGCCAGAGGATCTCGTTCAGCTCATCCGGCGGAGCCGCGTCGGCGACGGCGAAGTTCATGCGGTCCGAGCGGTCCTGACCGTAGGCGCCGACCCGATTGGTATCGCCGAGGTCGACCTTGGCCGGCTCGTGCACGAAGACCGTCGTATCGGAAACGCCGGTGAACGCGCCGGTCATCGGGAGCGAGCGGGCGTCGAACTGACTCATCGGCGGGCAGACCGAGGACGAGCTCGATCGTGCGCAGCACGCTCGTGTTCGTGTAGAAGTGATGATCCACCGCGCCGCGCTTCACGTGAGGGCCGATCACCAGAGCCACGGTGCGATGCGCATCCACGTGATCCGGTCCGTTGGCCGCATCGTCCTCGATCACGAAGATCACCGAGGAGCTCCAGTAGCGACTGTGACTGATACGCTCGACGATCAGCCCGAGCGCGAGGTCGTTCTGCGCCACGTCGGCGCGTGGAGTCGGCCGCCCGCTGCAGGTGCCCTCGGTGTGATCGTTCGGCAGCCGGATGATCTCGAGCTGTGGCAGTCCACCCTCACGATCGTAGCGGTCGAACTCGTCGCACCACGCCCGATACCGGTCGAGATCGGAGTAGCTCATGTCGAAGCCCCGGTAGTGTGGGGCGGTGCGTCCTTCGAGCCCCTCGATACCCGCCTTCACCGTGTCCTTCGGATCGTCCGGGTTGAACACGAACTCGCCATAGCTCCGATAGCTCACCCCGTGGCGGCGGCAGTCGTCCCACAAATAACCCTCTTCCGGATAGGCGAGCGGATTGCCGCCCTCGTAGTCGTAGATCGGGCTCGCCCCCACCGAGCGGGTCACGTAGTCGTTCGAATAGGCCGCCATCCCCCAATTGTGACCGTCCGCACTGCCGTCCGCGTTGCAGTAGGTGTTGTCGAGCAGCACGAACTGTCGCGCCAGTGCGTGATGGTTGGGAGTCACGTCGGCGCCGAACAGACACAGCCGCGGGTCCCCGTTGCCGGCGGGGATGTCGCCCAGCACACTGTCGTACGTGCGATTCTCCTTGAACACGTAGAACACATGACGGATCGGGGTCGGATCACCCGGTCGCGCGGGAATCGGCCCGCCGTGGACCGCCGCGGGTGACGGTGGACGCTGATCCCGCATCACGCTGCGCGTGGCACTCGCGAGCCGCGTCCGATCGGGAATCGGCGCCACCGAGAGCGTGCCACGCTCGCCCGTGTCGTAGATGAGATAGCGGCACCACGAGCCCGTGTCGGGTGGTGCCCCCGAGCTCGGCGTGGAGCCGCCCCCCTTGCCGTTCGCGATCAGCACCGCGTTGCGCGCCGGTACCAGCACGACGTCGGTCGGGTAGGCCGCGGTGGACATGAAGCCGAGCGGATGCGCGTGACCGCGCTCGGAGACGTCGAACCACGCGAGCAGATTGGCGTCGGCCTCGGCCACGACGAGCCGTCGCCCCTCGGGGTCCAGATCGAGCGCCACCGGGGTGCTGCCGGGGGGCGCGGCCGGGTCGGGGCTCACTCCGAGCACCTCCTCCACGCGGCCACCCGCGAGATCCACCACCGAGACCGTGTTGCGGCCCGCCTCCGCCACGTAGAGACGGCTGCCATCGGGCGATTCCACCATCCCGCAGGGATGCGGTCCGACCGCGACCGGTGTTCCGAGTGTCACGCCCGTGGTGTCCGCGATCACGATCTCGCCGCGGTCCCACAACGACACGAACACGCGATCGCCGCGACGCGACACCCGGCAGGTGAACGGTACACCGGGGAGCCGGGTGCGGTGGATCACGCTCCGGGCGGCGAGATCGACCACGTAGAGCGCCGAGTCGAGCCGGGACACGACGAACAGACGAGTCCCCATGGGCGCCACCGCGAGCCCGGTCGGCCAGATGGCGCCCGGCCCGTAGTCCACGACGCGTCCCTGCGGATACTGCCCTCCCGCCGACCACGGCGGTCCGAGCACCACCGAGTCCGCCCGTGTCGCGTGTCCGCCGGCAAGATCGTACAGATCGATCCGATTGCCGAGCCCGCGCGAGACCGCGATCCGGCGCCCGCCGTCGTAGCAGGCGATCCCGATCCATCCGCCCGCGAGGCCGACCTCCTGCGTGCGGACCCCGCGCGCGAGATCGACGACCGAGAAACCGGCGCTCTGGTAGTCGCTGTGGATCACGAGCGCCCAGTGGCCGTCGGGGGTCACACACACGCCCTGCGGGAAGTCCCCGACCCGGATCTGGCGTCCCGGGGGCGTGATCGTGCGTCCGTTCGCGAGCCGTACACGTCCCCCGGGCAGCGGACCCGGATGCTCGACCGTCTCCGCGCGCCCCGCGCTGGTTTCCGAGGTGGTCGTCTTGGCCTGTGTCGAGCTCGCCGCCGGCTTGGCGGCGGTGGTGGACGAGGCTTCGGCCGCCACGACGGGCTTCGGCGTGACCAGCAGGCACGACGCGAGCGCGAGGACGACGAAGGAGAGCATGCGGGGTCGCATCTCGAATGTCGGTGGAACGGCGGCGTCACGCCCCGGGCAGGGCGCGTGGATGCCGGACTGTAACCCGGGTGACCGGGAAAACGCGAGGCGGCGCGGGTGGCGCGGATGCCCGACGCGGGACGCGAAGGTACCGGCGCGGTATCGAGGGCCGACCGCGGGTCACTGGCCGGTGTCGCGTCCGAGCGCCGATGCGCCACCGTGAGGGGCACCGAATTTGACTCGCTGCGAACATGTCTGCGCGTGCCACGGCCGATGCTTCACTCATGCTCCGGCTCGCGGTCCG
>JBIOKD010000098.1:0-10456 GCA_044451485.1 Candidatus Eiseniibacteriota bacterium
GCGCTCGAGACGATCGGGTGGGAGCAGGTGGCGACGGTGGAGGAGGCCGCCAACCGGGTGCTGTGGGAGGACCGCCCGATCGAGCGGCACTGGGTGAACGACGAGGAGGTCAAACGCTTCAAGCTGCGCAAGCCGCCGCAGGTGAGCGGACGCATCCGTATCGTCGAGATCCCGGAATGGGACGTGTCGGCGTGTGGCGGCACCCACACCCGCCGTACCGGCGAGGTGGGGGTCATCAAGGTGGTGCGCTGGGAGAAGGTGCGCGGCAACGTGCGTCTCGAATTCCTGTGCGGGGCACGCGCCTGGCGCGACCACGCCTGGCGTACCGAGGCGCTGATCGAGGGCGCGCGACGACGCACGCTCAAGGACCGCGAGCTGATCGGGCACCTCGAGCGCGCCGCGGCCGAGCGCGACGAGCTGCGCCGGCGCCTCGACGAGCTCTCGGAGCGGCTGATCACCGCCGAGGCACGCGAGGCGGTGGGCACGCCGCCGCGCCCGGTCACGCGCTTCGATACCCGGCGTCCGCGTGACGAGGTGCGGCGCTTCGTGATCAAGTGCATCGAGGCCGGCGCTCCCCACGCGGTGGCCGGCGCGGCCGAGCCGGAGCCGGTCGTGGTGGCGGGGCGTGCGAAGGGCGGCGGTGTCGATCTCAAGAGCCTGGTCCCGGGGCTGCTCGAGCGCGCCGGCGGTCGTGGTGGCGGGAGCCCTGACCTGGTGCAGGCCTCGGCCGCCGATGCCGCGAGTGCGGAGGCTGCGTGCCGCTGGATGGCACAGACGCTGGCCGGCGCGGGGACGGGGGCGTGAGCGCGGCTTCCCGGGCGTGTCTCGTCGCATGCGCCGTCCTGCCTGCCGTCCTGTTCGCCATCCCAGCGAGTGCCGCGCCACGCGCGGCGCCGCCGCCGGCTTCCTGGAGCGAGGTCTTCGCCGACGAGGCCGATACCGTCGTGTTCCTGAGCCACGACGCGCTGGTGCGGGCACCGTTCTCGATGGCGACCCGCGACACGCTGTGGCGCGCCGATGACGGGGGGGGTCTCACCCGGGTGCTCGCGAGCCCGGATCGGCGGCGACTGGCCTGGCTGTCACGCGTCTCGGATCGCGGTCTCACCACCCTGTGGCTGTGGGACGCCGACGGCGTTCGACGTCGCGCCGGATTCGCGGCGCTGCGTCCCTCGGACTACGAGGAAAGTCGTTCCGCCGCGATGCGACCAACGGTCGACGACGAGGAGGCGACCGGGGCGCGTCTTGCGGTCAGCGGGACCTTCACCCGCACCGCGCTCTCGAACGCGATGGTCTGGGACTGGGACGGCTCCGGCGTGTGGTTCGCGTTTCGCCAGGGCATCGCCCGCGCGCCGGTGGACACCGACAGCGTTCGGGTGATGAGTCCGGCGCTGGTGCTCGACATCCGGCGCCTCGACCCGGCCCCCATGCTGCTCGCCGAGGTCATGAGGCTGGACAAGGGCCGGTACAGCGCGGTGCCCTGGGACGAGCCCACCCCCAATGGAAGATTCGCGACCGGGCCCGCGCCGATGCCGCCCAATCCGGACCTCTCGAACACACAGCCCGTCACCCCGTCGTCCGATCTCGGCACCCGCGTGGTGACCCAACTCGGCACCTATCTCCTGTATCCCGGCCGGCGCGAGCTCAAGGCCTTCCTCGTCAACGGTCTCGATCCGTCCGACCCGTGGACCGCGAGCGAGGACAACGTGTGGTGGGTGGACGGCGGCCACCGTGTGTCCGCGGTCACGGTCGCCGATCCGCGTGGCACGGCGGTGGTCGAGGATCACGATCCGATCGTGTGGATCGAGTACCTGTCGTCGCGGCGTGCCCTGGTGCGGGCCACCGGCCGCACCCTGGTCGAGCGACCCGACGCGACCGGCGTCGATCGGACCGTGCTTTCGACCGGCTCGCCGATCCGCGCCGTGGTGGCGGCCCCGGACGATCCGGCTCGCTACGTGGTGACCCGCGACTCGCTGGTCGTCTGGCAGCCGGCGACCGGCGCCACGCGTGTCGTCGGGCTCGGCGGGGCGAACCCGCGGCGTGTGCTGGTGGCCGCAAGCGGCGCGCGGCTGTTCGTCGGCGGTGGTTTCAGCGAGGGCGGCGGTCCGCTTCGCATGGATCGGCTGGATCCGGGGGCGGCGACACTCGTGCCTCTCGTGACGCCGGTGATCTCGAACCCTGTGGTGGCACTCACGCCTTCGGGGCGGCGTTTGCTCCTCTATGGTGTGTCCGAGCACGCCCCGGGCACGGCGCAGGTCTGCGATCTCGACAGCGGTGTCTGGCGCGAGGTGAAGCTGCCCCGCATCCTCGGCTGGGAGCGACCGGTCCGCTGAGCCGCGGTGGAACGCGGGCCCGGACCCGCCGGGTGATCGAAGACGTGCGTCGGTACCGGCCGTGGCTTCGTGCGTCAGACCCCGACCCGCCGGATGATCTCGTCGAAACGGGGGTCGCCGCGGAGCGAGTCGAGCGAAGGATCGAGTCGGATGGCCGCGAGCCAGTGCACACGCTCGTCGAGCGCCCGCTCGAGCGCCGCGAGCGCCGCGTCACGCTCGCCGAGTGCCGCGAGCACCTGGGCCACGTAGTAGGACGCGACGTAGTGATGCGCGGACTGGGACTCCATCTCGGCCAGGATCGCGCGCGCTTTCGCCTCGTCGCCGGCCGCGGCATGGCCGAGCGCCAGACCAGCCAGTGTGAACGGCACCCGCCCGCCGATCCGGACGCCGTGCTCGAACTGGATGATGGCGTCGGCGCCGCGTCCCATCCGCGCGCAGGTGAGTCCGAGCCAGTAGCGCGCCATCAGGAAGTCCGGGAGCTGCTCGACCGCCCGGTCCAACTGGATGATCGCCTGGTCGAAGCGGTGGTACCAGTACGGCAGCCAGCCCACCGAGGTGATCCCCGGCATCGACATCGGATCCACGCGCCGCGTGATCTGGAACTCGGCCAGGGCCTCGTCGTGCAGACCCTGGACCGTGAAGAGATTCGCGAGCCACAGGTGCGCCGTCGAGTACCAGGGGCTCAATTCGATGGCCCTGCGGAACTGCCGCTCCGCCTCGACCAGGTTCCAGTCGTGCCACATGGTCGGATAGGCCAGCGACGTCAGGGCCTCGCCACTCGAGGGGTTGATCTCCAGGGCCCGCCGCGCCGCCGCCTGGGCCCTGGGAAACGTGTCCCGCGGCGCCATCACGGTGTAGAACCCCATCAGGTTGTAGGCGTCCGCGAGACCCACGTGGGCCAGCTCGAACGTGCCATCGAGACGCAGCGCCTCCTCCATGTGACCCAGACCGCGTCGCAGGCTGTCCTCCGTGCGCTGTTCGATCCAGTAGCGGCCCTTGAGGAAGGACTCGTAGGCGATCGGATGGACCGCGCGCGCGCCACGCAGACGTGACTCCTCCTGCGGCGTTACGCTGACCTGGATCTCCTGGCAGATCGACTGCGCGACCTCGCCCTGGAGCGACAACACATCCTTCAGGTCGCGCTCGTAGGACTTGGCCCACAGATGATGGTCGCTCGCGGCGTCGATGAGCTGTGCCGTGATCCGCACGCGGTCCCCGGCCCGCCGCACCGAGCCCTCGACCACGGCGTCCACGTTGAGCTCGCGCGCGATCTCGGCGATGGACTTCCGCTGGCCCTTGTAACGCATGGCCGAGGTCCGGGAGATGATGCGCAGGGCCCGGACCTGGGCGAGACACGCGATCAGCTCCTCGGTCATGCCGTCGGCGAAGAACTCCTGCTCGGCGTCACCGGAGAGGTTCTCCAGCGGCAGCACGACGATGGAGGTGATGCGTCGCGTCGCCGAGGTGGACATCGCGGTGGTCTCGGCCAGCTCGTCGCGGGAATGCATCGCCAGACGCCGCAGCTCGCCGAGCAACTCGCCGGCGGTCTGGTAGCGCCGCCCCGGGTCGCGCTCGATGGCACGCATCACCACCGCCTCGGCGCGCGCCGAGACCGACGAGTCGAGACCTCGAAGAGGGGCGACGCGCCCATGCAAAATCTCGTTCGAGAGCGCGGTCGGGAGACCGGAGCGGAAGGGTCGCAGACCGGTCATCATCTCGTAGAGCACGACCCCGAGCGCGTAGAGGTCCGCGCGCGAGTCGAGCGGCTCGCCGAGCAGCTGCTCGGGCGCCATGTAGGCGAGTGTCCCCGCGGTCGTTCCGGCCATGGTGAGGGCGATGCTC
Source organism: Candidatus Eiseniibacteriota bacterium (assembly GCA_044451485.1). GTDB lineage: Bacteria > Eisenbacteria > RBG-16-71-46 > RBG-16-71-46 > RBG-16-71-46 > JBIOKD01. The sequence goes on from JBIOKD010000098.1 coordinate 4,173, forward strand.
TGCGTGACGTCGTCCGCCGGCAGCGCCAGCTTGGCGAGCCCGAAGTCGAGCACCTTGACGCGGCCCTTCGGCGTGACGATGACGTTGCCCGGCTTGAAGTCGCGGTGCATCACGCCACGCACATGGGCCTCTTCGAGCGCCTCGGCCATCTGCGTGCCCAGCTCGGCCGCCTCGCGTTCGGGAATCCGCCCGCGGGCGATGCGTTCGGCGAGGGTCTCGCCCGGGACGAACTCCAGCACCAGGTAGTCGAGACCCGCCTCGACCCCGAAATCGTAGACGATCTCGATGTTGGGATGGTTGAGACGGGAGAGTGCGAGCGCCTCGCGCCGGAAGCGCGCCCTCGCCTCGGGCGCCTGGAAGGCCGGTGCCGACATCACCTTGATCGCGACCTCTCGGTCGAGCCGCGTGTCGCGCGCGCGGTAGACCTCGCCCATGCCACCGCTCCCCAATGGGGCGGTGATCTCGTAGGGGCCGAGACTGGTGCCGGACGCGATCGCCATGGGCGCGACACTATAACCCGAACCGGACAGGCGCCGCTCGTCCCCACTCGAGGCGAGCGCGCACGCCACGCATCCGATCGCTCACTCCAGCCGGACGACTCGCGCCCGACTCGACGCTCCGCCCATCTCGAGCTGGAGGAAGTAGATGCCCGGTGGCACCACCCGACCTCCATCGTCGAGTCCATCCCAGGTCACCGTGTAGGTCCCGGCAGTCCTGTTCTCGTCCACCAGTGTCCGGGTCGCACGGCCCTGCACGTCGCGCACCTCGATGCGAACGCTCGAGGACCGTGGCATGGAGAAGCGCATCACGATTGCGGCCGAGAACGGATTCGGCCACGTGCGGAGCGCCGCGGACACGGCGGTGCTGTTCCGCACCTCCGTCACCGCGCGGCGCCCGGCGTAGAAGACGTCGAAGTTGGTTCCGTTGCGCCGGTCCACCCAGGTGATACAGGGGTTGTCGTTGCCGCCGGTGGTGATGCGTGGGAGCGCGTGCGTGAAGGGGCCGCGGTCATGGGACACGACGACATCGGCGCCGAACGACGCCCCGCCGTCGGTCGAGTGATCGTAGAAGCAGAGCGTCGTGTCCGCCCGGCGGTCGAACCAGGTCGCGTGAACGATCCCCGCGCGGTCCACCGCGAGCCGGGGGGGCCAGTCGAAGCCGTAGTCGGCGTTCATGGTGGCGTCGTTCAGCGTGACCGGGCTCCCGAACGCGGCGCCGCCGTCCGCCGACCTGGCGAACAGGATGTTGTTCACGAATGGCGCCGTCGATGGATCCGTGTCGGTGCTCCAATCGAACCATGCCGCGCATACGGCCCCGCTTGGGGTCACCGCGAGCGTGGGTGAGAGCTGTGGACCGGTGGTGTCGGCGTTCACGAGCGTGTTGGCACCGAACGTGACGCCCTGATCGGTCGAGCGCGCGAGCCGGATGTCCTGGCTGGTACCACGGGAGTCCTCGAAGCCGACGTACACCTCGCCGCCCACGGGGCTCACCGCGATAGCGGGCCAGGCCTGGAGGGTCAAGACGCCGTCCGGCAGGTCGTCCACGCGCACCTTGGGCTGGAAGGTCGCCCCACCGTCGATCGAGCGGGCCAGCGACACGTCACCGGGATCGCCGAGTCCGTAGCGGTCCAGGTCGTTGAAGGCGACGTAGATGTTTCCGCTTGCGGGGTCCAGCGCCATGTAGGGCTGGTAGTGCCACGGGTAGGTCCCGGATCCGCCGACACTGACGAGCACATCGGTGTTCCAGGTGACTCCGTCGTCCGTGGACTTGTCGAGATAGACGTCGATCGGCGAGCCGTAGTCGAAGTCGCCGAGCCAGGCGCGATAGTCGAACCAGACGACGTACACGGTTCCGTCGGCGCCGACGGCGATGTCGGGCTGGAAGACCGAGTAGGAGGGTGGATAGCTCACCACGTCGTTCACCCGCACTGCCGCCGAGAAGGTCGCCCCGCCGTCGGTCGAGCGAGCGGTCCACACCGTCTTCTGGGATTCGTCACCCGTCCAGACGACGTGGACCGTGCCGTTGGGCGAGACCGCGATGGCCGGTCCGCCCTCGTTCACCTGATCCCCCGGATCCGAGTTCACTTGAACATCCGCGGACCCGCCCAGCGCGCTGGGTCGTGCCGGCGGGCGAGAGCCGATAGCCAGTGCCGGAAGCGCCTCTCGGGTGACGGGTCCGAGTCCACGTGGCGGCCCGGGTGGCGGCATGGTCGCGGCGTTCGCCGGTGGGAGGAAGGACAGGGCCCATACGAGCAACGTCACCACACGCGACGGGAACGAGTCGAATCGAATTGGCGACATGGCGGTTCTCCTGCGGCCCTGCCGGCGATGACGGCCGGATGGGGAGGGCGCGGCGCGCGGGTGACGCACGACCTGGGGGACTACCGCGGGCGATTGAGTCCGCGCGGGGTGTGCAAGGAGCGCACCCGAGCTCGCCCGCGCCGACGGAATTCACCGGACACCGTCCGAGGCAGCATGACGGGCGTGCATCCGGCACGCAAGGGGTCCGGTGGGGTCGCGCTCCGCAAGTGGAGGCACGTGTTCGGTCGTGGAATCCCCCGGCGTGCCACCGGGTCATGGCGATCCGATCATCGTCGGAACCCGGCTGGGGGGTGCCGTCCACGTGGCGAGTCGCGTTCCGCCTGCGTCCGACGTGCCGAATGCGCTCCGGGATCGCGTTCCCCGAGGTCGGTTCGCGGATTCGTGCCGCGTGAGCGCGACGGGGTCTTGGGGTAGATTTCCTCGAATGCCACTCACTCCGGGCACCCGTCTCGGCAACTACGAGGTTCTCGCCCCGCTCGGCGCGGGTGGCATGGGTGAGGTGTACCGCGCCACCGATCTCCGACTGGGGCGTGAGGTCGCGCTCAAAGTGCTTCCGACCGCGGTGGCCACACACGCCGACCGGCTCGCCCGCTTCGAGCGCGAGGCGCGCACGGTCGCCAGCCTCAACCACCCGAATATCGTGGTGCTGCATTCGATCGAGGATGTGGACGGTGTCCGCTTCCTCACCATGGAGCTGGTCGAGGGTCAGAGTCTCGATCGAGAGATGGCGCCGGGCGGGTTACCCGCGGCACGCGTGGTGGACCTCGGGATCGCGCTCGCCGATGCGCTGACCGCGGCCCACGAGAAGGGTGTCGTACACCGGGACCTGAAGCCCGCGAACGTGATGCTCACCCGCGACGGACGGGTGAAGGTGCTGGACTTCGGTCTCGCCAAGCTGGCTGCCGCCGACCATCTCGCCGCCACGCACGCGGCGACCATGACGGCGCCGCTCTCGAGCGAAGGGCAGGTCATGGGCACGGTGCCGTACATGGCGCCGGAACAGGTCCGCGGCGAGGCGGTGGACGCGCGCACCGATCTCTTCGCGTTGGGGATCCTGCTCTACGAGCTGGCGGCCGGGCGCCGGCCGTTCGGCGGCGCGACCTCGGCCGACGTCGGCTCGTCCATCCTTCGCGACGCGCCCGAGCCGCTCACCCGGGTTCGCCCCGATCTTCCGGGGGACCTCGACCGGATCGTGAGCCGTTGTCTCGAGAAGCATCCGCGGGAGCGCTTTCAGACCTCGCTGGATGTCGGCAACGAATTGCGACGGGTGAAGCAGACGCTCGAGAGCGGCATGCGCGCGAGTCCAACCGCACCGGTGGTCGCCTCCATCGCCGTCCTGCCGTTCGTGAACATGAGCCCCGACCAGGACAACGAATATTTTTCCGATGGGCTGGCCGAGGAGCTCATGGGCATGCTCGCCAGGATCCGCGGACTCCGGGTCGCCGCGCGCACCTCGTCATTCCACTTCAAGGGCAGGAACCCCACGATCGCCGAGGTGGGCCGTGCGCTCAACGTCGTCACGGTGCTGGAGGGGAGTGTGCGGAAGTCCGGGAACCGGGTGCGCATCTCGGCGCAGCTCGTGAAGGTCTCCGACGGCTATCCGCTCTGGTCGGAGACCTTCGATCGCACCCTCGACGACATCTTCGCGGTGCAGGACGAGGTGGCTCGCGCCGTCATGGCGGCGCTGCCGGGCGAGCTCCTGGCCGGTCAGTCCGGACTCGTGGCGAGCCGGGGCACCCAGAACCGGGAGGCCTACGATGCCCATCTCGAGGGGCGTTTCTACTGGAACAAGCGCACGGAAGCCGACGTGCGGAGGGCGATCCAATTCTTCGAGAGCGCGATCGCGCTCGATCCCACGTTCGCCGAGGCGTGGGTCGGCATGGCCGACTGCTACGTCACGCTTCCGTTCTACAGTCTGATCCCCACCGCCGAGGCGCTGCCCCGGGCGCGTGTGGCCGCGCTACGGGCCCTGGAGCTGAAACCCGAGCTCGGGCCGGCGCACGCCACGCTGGCGTACGCGCTGATGGTCGACCTCCAGTGGACGGAGGCCGAGCGGGAGTACCGCCGGGCGATCGAGCTGAGTCCCGATGACGCGATGGCCCACAAGTGGTACGCGGACCTGCTCATGATGACCGGTCGATCGAGCGCAGCGATGCGGGAGCTGCGCCAGGCGCTGGATCTGGACCCGCTCTCGGCCAACATCTGGACCATCCTGGGAGAGTGGTACTGGGTCGAGGGACGGTTCGACGAAGCGATGGCCCAGTATCGGAAGGCGCTCGAGCTCATGCCCACGCTGCCGCTGGCACTCGAGCTGGCCGCACGGCTCTGCTGGCAGCGCGGCGACGTCGAGGAGTACTTCGTACTTCGGGAACGGCTCGAGGCCGTCTCGCAGCGCGTGGCGGTGTCCACCCCGATCCTGCGCGAGGCCTACACACGGGGCGGCCGGCGCGGCGTGCTCGAGGCGCAGCTCTCGGCGCCGATCGCCCGGCAGCTCCCGAGCGACCGGGCCCGGTGGCACGCCGAGCTGGGCGATCTGGACGCCGCCTTCCAGGACCTCGACGACTCGTTGGCGCAACGAGAGCTGCGTCTGACCTACGTGACCTATTTCGCGGATTTCGCGCCGTTGCGGAAGGACCCGCGCTACGACGCGCTGCTGGTGCGGATGGGAGTGAAGTAGCATCCGCGTCACGCACCGAGCAGCGACGTCGGGTGAGCCTCGCGCAATCGGGCACGCGCTCTGATAGAGTCCGGTCGACTCGTCTGCCGGCCCGTCTCAGGCCACCGGGGCGCCCGCGCCCCACATCCCAAGGGGAGATCAGCCCCATGCCCGGCACCGCCATCCCAGCCGCCCTTCTCGCCGAGCTCCAGCGTCAGATGAACCACGAATACGGTGCCGCGCACGCCTACACCGCGCTGGCGCACTGGTGTGACGAACGGAATTTCAAGGGGTTCGCACGCTTCTTCCACAAGCAGTCGAGCGAGGAGCGTGTGCACGCCCAGCGCTTCGCCGATCACCTCCTCGACCGTGGCGCGCTTCCCGAGCTGCGCGAGATCGCCGTCCCGAAGGTCCGCTTCGACACGCTGCTCGAAGTCGCACGGCAGGCCCGCACGATGGAGCAGGCGAACACCGGCGGGATCCACCAGGCGTACGCCGCCGCGGTCAAGGAGAAGGATCTCCCCGCTCAGGTCGCGCTGCAGTGGTTCATCTCCGAGCAGGTGGAGGAGGAGGCCTGGTGCGACGAGATGGTGGACCGTGTCGAGGCCGCCGGGTCGCCGGGCGGCCTGATTCATCTCGATCGTCACATCGAGCGGATGCTCGCCGAGTCCTCGCACGTGGAGGCGGACGAGAGCTAGGGCCCCATCATCCGGTCCTTCGAGCGGTGGCGTGACGTGACGTGGACCGAGGTCCAGCGTGGCCTGGAGGTGCCGATGCGAGCGTGGTGGCCAATCGTTGCAGGTCTTGCACTCCTCGCTTCAACGCCGGCGCTCTCGCAGGACGAGCATGCGCACCCGGCCGGCGACCTGGGACGGGTCGGGAAGGCACACTTTCCCGTGTCGTGCGCGCCGGAGCATCAGGCGGAGTTCGATCGCGCGGTCGCGGTCCTCCACTCGTTCTTCTACGAGGAATCCGAACGCCAGTTCGCATCGATCGCTTCCCGTGATCCACGCTGCGCGATGGCGTGGTGGGGCATCGCGATGAGCCTCTGGCATCCGCTGTGGGAGCCGCCCGACTCGGTGTCGCTCGCGCTTGGGTGGCGCGCCATCCAGCACGCCGATTCGCTTGGCGCGGGGACGGAGCGTGAGCGCGGATACATCGCCGCGCTGTCCTGCTTCTACCGGAACTGGGACAAGGTCGACCATCGCACTCGCGCGCTCGCCTACGAGCACGCCATGGAGCGGCTGCACGCGGAGTTCCCGGCCGATACGGAGGCCGCGATCTTCTACGCGCTCGCTCTCAACGCC
>JBIOKD010000099.1:0-10433 GCA_044451485.1 Candidatus Eiseniibacteriota bacterium
CGTGTCGTGGGCCACCGACATGGTGGAGGGCGACTACGTCTACGACACCGGACGCGTGGTGGGCGACAAGGGTCTCGTGCTCTGGGCGCCGGCCGGATGGCGCCCGCGCGTGATCCGGACCAGTGTCCCGCTCGACCAGGAGGCGGGGCGGATCGTGATGAGCCGGACGTCGCAGACCAAATCGGGGGCGATGGCAGCGCAGGACACGGTCGCCCCCAAGACGCTCGTGCTCTCGGCGCGCGACGCGGCGGGGAATCGGACCGAGACGAGAGTCGTGCTCCGGTCCACGGACACGAGATCGATGCTGAAGCAGACTCCCCCCGACACGACGAAGACGGCTCCCATGAAGACCGGTCCCGCGTCGGCACGGGAATCGCCGGCGCCGACGACCGTCGAGACCGCCCGCTTCGAGCTGAGCTCGTTGCCCGATCAGAAGGTGCGGATCGCGGTCAGCGGGGTGCCACCGGAGTCGCACAGCGTGTACGTGGGGTTCGCCGATGCGCACGGATCCCGCTGGCAGGAGGCGACGCTTCGGGCCGGCGTCTGGAGCGCCGTGGTGGATACGTGGGGTGGCCAGGTCATCGCCGGCGGCATGGATCGGCGCGACCGGCCCTGGGTGGCACGTGGACCGGTGTGTGTCGCACATCTCGTGAACGGGCCCAACCCCGACAGTTCGACCACCGGCTTCCGCTGGCAACTCCCACCCGACGCCCTGTTCGATCCCGAGGTCACGTTCCTCGAGGAGGGTGGCCAGGCGCCACCCCCGGGTGCGGAGCTGGCGCTCATCTGGTCCGGCAATCGACTGCTCCCCGAGACCATGCCCCTTCGCAAACCAGTGGTCGTGACCATGAGCCACATCGATCTGCGTGGGAGACGTCACTTCGGTCTGTTCGAGAACTCGGGTGGCGACTGGGATTGGATTTCGTCCACCATCGACAGCGCCGCCGGTGTGGTTCGTGGCGAGTCCCGTCATCTCGGCTGGTTCGCGGTGATGTCCGACACCGTCGCCCCTCGTATCGGCGCGCCGGTCAGTGCCGGCAGCCGGAGTGGACCGTATCCACGCTGGGCGATCGAGGCGTCGCTCGAGGAGCGGGGCAGCGGCGTCGACGCGCGCGCCTCGTGGATCGAGTGGGACGGGAAGCGGGAGCCGAGCGAGTGGGATCCCGAGGCGGGCGTGCTCCGCTGGCGCCCGGCGGCGCGCCCACCGGCGGGTGAGCACCGCATCGACGTGGTGGCGAGCGACAAGGCCGGGAATGTCCGGCGCCGCGCCGCCACCCTTGTGCTAGATTAGCGAGAGACACCCTTCGGCTCTCTCCGCGCGCCCGCGCCTCCCGCGGCCGCGCCCCGCGCAGGATGCGCCATGAAGCACGTCGACTTCGTCCATCTCCACAATCACAGCGATTATTCGCTGCTCGACGGCGCCAGCCCGATCGACCGCATGGTCAAGCGCGCCGCCGATCTCGGCATGCCGGCGCTGGCGCTCACCGACCACGGCTCGTTGTTCGGCGCGGTGGAGTTCTACCTCGCCGCCGAGAAGGCGGGGGTCAAGCCGATCGTGGGCATGGAGGCCTACGTCACGCGTGGCAGCCGCAAGGACCGTACCCGCGACACCGCCCACCACCTGGTGCTGCTGGCGCGCGACGCGCAGGGCTTCCGCAACCTCATGAAGCTGTCGTCGCTGGCGTTCCTCGAGGGCTTCTACTACAAGCCGCGGGTCGATCACGAGGTGCTGGCGAGCCACGCCGCGGGTCTGCTGGCGCTCTCGGCGTGCCCCAAGGGCGAGATCGCCAGCGATCTCGAGGAGGGAGACGAGGCCCGTGCCGAGCGCACCGCGATGATGTACCGCGACATGTTCGGCCCCGAGCACTACTTCCTCGAGATCCAGAACCACGGTCTCGAGCTGGAGGATCGCATCCGCGCGCGGGTCACGGCGCTGGCGGCGAAGACCGGCATCCCCCTGGTGGCGACCAACGACTGCCACTACCTCGAGCACGATCACGCGGGGCCACACGACGTGCTGCTGTGCATCCAGACCGGCAAGAACGTCGACGATCCGAACCGCATGCGCTACAACACCGACCAGGTCTACTTCAAGTCGGCGGACGAGATGAAGACGCTGTTCGGCGACCAGCCGGAGGCGCTCCTCAACACGGTGGCGATCGCCGAGCGCTGCAACTTGAAGCTCGAGTTCGGCCGTCCGCTGTTGCCCGAGTTCCCCCTGCCCGCGGGGGTGGAGAGCGCCGAGTCGCACCTGCGCGAGCTGGCGTGGAAGGGGCTGGCCGAGCGCTTCCGGGGCGGCGTGTCGCAGGAGCTCGAACAGCGTCTGAACTACGAGCTGCAGGTCATCCACAAGATGGGCTTCGACTCGTACATGCTGATTGTGCGTGACTTCATCCACCACGCCAAGGATCACGGCATCGCGGTCGGACCGGGTCGTGGCTCGGTCGCGGGCTCGCTGGTGGCCTACGCGCTGCGCATCACCGAGGTGGACCCGATCAAGCACTCGCTCTATTTCGAGCGCTTCCTGAACCCCGAGCGGGTGACCATGCCGGACATCGACATCGACTTCGACGACATCCGGCGCGGCGAGGTCATCGACTACGTCAAGGCGAAGTACGGCGAGCACAACGTCACCCAGATCATCACCTTCGGCACCATGGGCGCGAAGGGCGTGGTGCGTGACGTGGGGCGCGCGCTCGGTCTCCCGGTCGCCGAGGTGGACCGGCTGGCCAAGCTGGTCCCAGACGGTCTCGGCATGACGCTCGACAAGGCGCTCGAGCTGTCACCCGATCTCAAGAACCTGCCCCAGAAGGGCCCCGTCTACGCCAAGCTGCTGCACAGCGCGCGCACGCTCGAGGGGCTGGCGCGTCACGCCTCGACCCACGCCGCCGGCGTGCTGATCACGCCCGGACCACTCACCGATTTCGTGCCGCTCTACCGCCAGAAGGACACCTCGGTCACCACCCAGTGGGACATGCGCTCGGTCGAGAAGGCCGGTCTGCTCAAGATGGACTTTCTCGGGCTGCGCACGCTGTCGGTGCTGCAGGAGGCGGTGCGGCTGATCGAGCGGAAGACCGGCGAGCGTCTCGATCTGCTCGCCCTGCCCGAGGACGATGCCGCCACCTTCAAGGTCTTCCAGGACGCCGACACGGTGGCGATCTTCCAGTTCGAGTCGAGTGGCATGCGTGACTACCTACGCCGGCTCAAGCCCACCGTGCTGAGCGACCTGGTGGCCATGAACGCGCTCTATCGGCCGGGCCCGATGGAGAACATCCCGTACTTCATCGACTGCAAGCATGGGCGCGAGACGGCGCGTTACGATCATCCGCTCCTCGAGCCGATCCTGCGTGACACCTACGGCGTGTTCGTCTACCAGGAGCAGGTGATGGCGGCGGCCAACGTGCTGGCGGGCTTCTCGCTCGCCCAGGGCGACGAGCTGCGACGCGCGATGGGCAAGAAGGACCCGCTCGAGATGGAGAAGAAGCGGGCCCTGTTCACCGAGGGCTGTCGCAAGAACGGCATCCCCGCGGCGCGGGCCGAGAAGATCTTCGCCACGCTCGAGAAGTTCGCCGGCTATGGCTTCAACAAGGCGCACTCCGCAGCCTACGCGATCCTGGCCTACCAGTCGGGGTACCTGAAGGCCCACCACACCGCCGAGTTCATGGCCGCCACCCTCACCTCCGAGGTGGGCGACAGCGCGCGTCTGCTGACCCTGATCGAGGAGTGCCGGCGCTTGAAGCTCGAGCTGCGGCCACCCGACGTGAACCACTCCGACTGGCGCTTCCGCATCGAGGACGGGGTCATCCGGGTCGGGCTCGGCGCGGTGCGCAACGTCGGCCAGGGGGCGATCGAGTCGCTGGTCCGGGCACGCGACGACGGCGGTGCCTTCCGCGACCTGTTCGACCTGGCGCGGCGGATGGAGGGCCGGGTGCTCAACCGGAAGGTGCTCGAGAGCCTGGTCGCCGCGGGGGCCTGCGACGTGCTGGGTGGCGAGCGCGGCGCGCTGTTCGCCGCCGCGGCCGCCGTGCTCGACGCCGCGAACGGGCTCAGACGCGAGCGCGAGATGGGGCAGTCGTCGTTGTTCGGGGAGGAATCCGAAGGTGGACTCGCGGTCTCGGCGCCGCCGATGCCGCAGTTGCCCCCGTGGACGCCACGCGACCGCTCGGCGCACGAGAAGGAGGTGCTCGGGTTCTACTTCTCCGAGCATCCGCTCGAGCCGATGCGTGGCGAGCTGGCGCGGATCGCGACCTGCGCCATCGCCGACGCGCCCGATCTCGAGGACGGGACCGAGGTGCGGGTGGCGGGGCTCGTGAGCGAGACCCGCACGATCAGCACCAAGACCGGTCGTCTGATGGGGGCGGTGACCCTCGAGGACCTGAGCGGGCGGATCGAGTGCACGGTGTTCCCCGACACCTTCGAATCGGCGCGCGGGCTGCTGGTGACCGACACGGTGGTGGTGGCGTCGGGACGGGTCGAGAAGCGCGACGAGCGCCCGGCGCGGCTGCTGCTCGCGGAGGTGCGCGGGTTCGACGAGGCGCGTGGTCACTATCGCCGCGCGCTGCACCTCGAGATGCACGCGCACGAGATCGACGAGCCACGACTCGAGTCCATCGACGCGGTGCTGTCGGCGCATCCCGGCGACTGCGAGGTGTTCCTGCACATCGTGCGCCCCGATCACTCGCGTCTCGCGATGCGCTCGAAGCGCTATCGTGTCGAGGAGGACGACCGTGTCGTGGCGCTGCTCCGCGAAGGGCGCCCATGGCTGCGGGCGCGCTGGAGCCGGGGGGCCGCATGACCACGTGGCTGGACTTCGAGAAGCCGATCCTCGAGCTCGAGCAGAAGATCGCCGAGCTGCGCGAGCAGGCCACCGCGCAGGGGCTCGATGCCGCGAGCGAGCTGGCCGACCTGGAGAAGAAGGCGGAGGCGCTGCGCCACGAGGTGTACGCCGGACTCACCCCGTACCAGCGGGTCCAGCTCGCGCGTCACCCCAAACGTCCGTACACGCTGGACTACGTCGAGCGCTGCTTCGACGGCTTCACCGAGCTGCACGGCGATCGTCATTTCGCCGACGACGCGGCGATCGTGGGCGGGCCGGCGTTCTTCGAGGGTCGTCCGGTCATGCTGATCGGTCAGCAGAAGGGCCGTGACACCAAGGAGAACCTGTTCCGCCGCTTCGGCATGCCGAGCCCGGAGGGGTATCGCAAGGCGCTGCGTCTGATGCGGCTCGCCGAGCGCTTCCGGATGCCGGTGATCACCCTGGTCGACACCTCGGGCGCCTACCCGGGGCTCGGCGCCGAGGAGCGCGGCCAGGCCGAGGCGATCGCCGTCAACCTGCGCGAGATGGCACGGCTCGGCACCCCCATCATCACCGTGGTGATCGGCGAGGGCGGCTCGGGTGGCGCGCTGGCCATCGCGGTCGCCGACGTGGTGCTGATGTTCGAGAACTCGTGGTACTCGGTGATCTCCCCCGAAGGCTGTGCGTCCATCCTGTGGCGCGACGGCAAGAAGGCCTCGCTCGCCGCCGAGGCGCTCAAGATCACCGCCTCCGACCTCGAAGGTCTGGGGGTGATCGACGGGGTGCTCCCCGAGCCCCTGGGGGGCGCCCACCGCGACCCGGCCGCGGCGGCGGCGGCGCTCCGTGACGCGCTTCGCCGGCACCTGGACGCGCTGTCCGGTGTACCCAGCAATGAGTTGATCGAGCGCCGGCTGACCAAGTACCGCCGGATGGGCGTGGTCCAGGATGGGGCGTCTTGACCCTATCTCGAACGGCTGGCTAGACTTGCCATCATCGCCACGAGCCTGAGGAGAGGACTCCCGAGAGACCCTTCGCTACCGCGGTCATCGTGCCCCCGCCTTTCGGCTCACCTCACACGCCACAGGAGTCCCGATGGCACTCAGCCAGGATCTGCTCAGCATCCTCGTGTGTCCCGCCTGCAAGGGAGACCTCGCCTACGACCCGCAGGCCAATACGCTCACCTGCACGCGCTGCCGTCTGCGCTACAAGGTCGTGGACGAGATCCCGGTGATGCTGGTCGACGAGGCGGAGAAGTTCTGATTCGCCCCCCGGCCCGCACGCCCATGGCGCGCGACCGGGCGACATCGCCCACCATGCGCCCCCGTTTGCGTGTCTGCGGTTCCGGATCTTCGCGTGTCGCCGCGCTGGGGGTCGTGGTGTGGCTGGCGGCGCTCCTCACGCCGGCCACGTCGGGCGCCCAGCCCGCGGGCATCGTGGCCGGTCCCGCGGTGGGCAACACCGTCCGCTTCTCGGTCGAGGTGCCGGTGCCGCGGCTCGCCCCGCTCTCCGGTCAGCCGTCGGTGAGCGCACTCTCGCTCGAGGGTTACGACGAGGTCGGGACCCCGGGAGTGACCCTCCTGCCCGAGCGCGTGGTGTGGGTCGCGGTTCCACCGGCGGGCGACGTCGCGGTGAGCGCGACCGCGACCGGCACCCGGACCAGCGAAGACGTGCGTCTCACGTTCCAGCCGATGGTGCCGCGTGGGACGACGGCGCCGGCCGCGGTCCTGGAGCAGGGCGCCGCCCCGACCGCCCAGACGCTCACCCGGCCGCTCCCGGTCCGCCCCCCCGCACGACTCATCGGGGTGACCTGGGTGCGCGACCAGCGCGTGGCACTGGTGGCGATCGCGCCGGCGCGCTACGACCCGGGTGTCCACCGGCTCGAGGTGGCGGGCCGGATCGACGTCGAGGTCACGGTGACCGGTCCGAGTGCGGCGGCCACGGCTTCGGCTCTGGCGCCGATCGACACCACACTGGGAGGCGGGGCGTTCGAATCGATGTACCGCACGGCGCTGGTCAACTACGCACAGGGGCGGCGCTGGCGCGCGCACGGCGCGGGCCGGGCGCGACCGGCGCGGGTCGCGGGACGGGCCGCGATCGAGGACGTGCCCGACACGAGCGTGTACGCCGGTCGGGGCTGGGTGAAGATCAGCGTCTCGCATAGCGGCTTCTATCGCGTCACCTGGAACCAGCTGCGCAACACCGCGATCTTCCTGCAGACGCCGGCGCCACTGACCGACAGTCTGCGGCTGTTCACCTGGCCCGGTTATCCGGTGCTGCCCGAGGCCAACTACTGCGACAGCTGCGACTATCGCGAGGTGGCGATCGGGATCGAGGACGCGGGGCTGGACAACCTGTTCAGCGCCCCGACCGACGCGTTCTACTTCTACGCGATGGGGGCCAACGACTGGGGTGATCGCTACGATCGGTCACGGCCCGACACCGAGTTCGTGAACGATCCGTACGAGACCCGCAATTTCTATTACCTCACCGTCGCCACCACCGCGCGACCGGTGGCCCGCGCGCCGATGCGGATCGCGGTGCCGGCGGGTGCCGGCGCGGTCGGCGATCCGACCGGAGTACCGGCGCCGGCGACCTTCCCGGAGCGGCTGCACTTCGAGCTCGACACCGACTACGAGCAGGACGCCACCCCACGTGACGACGAGACCCACATCGACGTGAGCGGCACCCGCACCGAGATCTTCTGGGAGAAGTGGTTCTGGCACGCCATCAACCAGGGCGAGGTGTTCCAGGCCGATGCGTTCAACATGCCGGGCTACGACGGAGTGACACCGGCGCGCATGCGCGCGTTGTACTGGGGCGTGACCACGATGGACCGCCGGTCGTTCAACGTCCACGACCACTACCTCGACGTCACCCTCAACGGCACCCCCTTCAACGAGCGCGTCTGGGATGGCCGGCGCCCGCAGATCTACGACACCACCTCGACGCTGCTCAAGCCGACCGACAACATCCTGGTCGGAGGGGTCCGGCGCGTGGTGGATCCCAACTTCGACTCGGAGCGTCTCGATCGCAGCGCGCTGGCGTGGATCGACGTGTTCTACCCGCGTGCCCTTCAGCCGGTGAACAACCAGCTCGGCTTCGAGTCGCCGGGTCAGGGGGACGTGCTCTACGACGTCGGTCCGTTCACGACCTCGATCCCGCCGATGGTGTTCGACGTGAGCGACCCGCTGGCGCCGGTGCAGATCACCGGTGGCGACTACACCAATCCGAGCGCGGGTGTGTATCGGCTGCGCTTCCGGGTCCTGGAGACGGGCCACCGCCGCTACGTGATCCTGCCCAACGCGAGCTTCGCCCAGCCGGTGGCGGGCGAGGTGTTCGACGCCCCGAGCTCGAGCTTCGAGAACCTCCGCGGTCGTGGCAAGCGCGCGGATTTCCTGGTCATCTACTACGACGGGTTCCGCGGCGCGGCGGACGAGCTGTTGCGCTGGCGCCGCCAGCACCTGCCGATCGACGGCGCGAGCGCCCCCTTCGACACCGCGTCGGTGCCGATCTCGGCCCTGTACGACCAGTTCTCCGGTGGGCGCACCGACCCGACCGCGATCCGCAACTTCCTGCGCACGATCTATCGCAACTGGTCGAAGGTGCCGGAGTTCGTGACCCTGCTCGGTGACGCCTCCTACGACTTCAAGAACATCACCGGCAAGGCGCTGCCGGGGCAGCCCGGGGCGCTGCTGCCGAGCTACGAGAACGGCTTCGACACCAACGTCGGCCGTCAGTTCGACACCGACGACTGGCTGCTCAACGTGGACACCACCGCGGTCATCGTGCCCGACTTCATCGGGGGACGGATTCCCGCGCCCACACCGGAGGCCGCGCTGGCCTACGTGCGACAGAAGCTGATCCCCTACGAGAGCACGGCGCCGACCGGTCTGTGGCGCAACGGGGTGATGCTGATCGCGGACGACAACATGCAGCCGCCGCGGCCCGATCCACTCGGGTGGTACCACGTGCTCTACAGCGCCGAGCTGGATCGCACCGCGATCCCGCGGCACATGGATCGCGACTACGTCTATCTGCACACCTATGCGAGCAGCGCGTCGTCTACCAAACCCGACGCCAGGACCGCGATCGTGAACGGGATCAACGGTGGCATCGCGCTGGTGAACTTCGTGGGCCACGGCAGTCCGTTCAAGATCGCGGACGAAAGCGTCTACCTGAACGACGACGCGCTTTCCGCCAACAACGCCACCCGGCCGACGGTGTTCTGCGCCGCCTCGTGCGACGTGGGAAAGTTCAACGATCCGTACATCCCGAGTCTGGGCGAGGACATGGTGCTCAATCCCGCCGGCGGTGCGGTGGGGATGGTCTCGGCCACCGAGCTGGCGTTCAGCTATCAGAACGCCCAGCTCAACCTGACGTTGTTCCAGGGCATCTTCACACGCTCGAGCGTGACCGGCATCTACGATCAGACCGTGTCCGCGAGTCTCCTGGCGGCCAAGGGCAGCGTGAACAGCTCCAAGTACCAGCTCATGGGCGACGCCGCGGTGCGGGTGCTCCTGCCGGGGCGTCTGCTGCAGATCACGCTGACTGATTCGGCGGGGAGTCCGGTCACCCAGGTGCCGCGTGGCCGGACCCTCTACATGAAGGGTCGTGTGCTCGATCGCGCCGGCGGCTCGGTGGTAGCGATGGACGGCGACGTCGACCTGCTGATCGAGGAGTCGACGCCGATCGACACGGTGCCGGGGTGCGACAGTTCGGATCCCTCGTCGTGCGTGTCGTATCCGTTCCGGGCGGCGCCGATCTACCGCGGCAACGCGCTGGTCCGGGCGGGCGTGTTCAGCGCCCAGTGCGTGGTGCCCCTGGACGCGCACATCGGTTCCGGTTGCCGCGCCCGCGCCTACCTGACCGACGCCGCCGGCAGCTTCAACGGGGACGGCGCCGGGGACTCCGACTACACGCTGGTGGCCGGTACCCTGCCCACCGGCGATCACAGCGGACCGGCGATCGTGGTGTCGTTCCCCGGCGGCTCGACGACGGTCAAGTCCGACGCGCAGCTGCGAATCGACCTGAGCGACCCGAGCGGGATCCTGATGACCGGCAACACGCCGCAGAACGGCATCATCGTGACCGTGGACGACAACTCGACCAAGCGCTACGACGTCACCCCGACGTTCCGTTACGCCACCGGCTCGGCGACCTCGGGCACCGCCGTGTTCAGCCTGCCCGGTCTGCCGCCGGGCGCGCACCGGGTGTCGGTGAGCGCCGCCGACAATCTCGCCGGTGGCATCTCCGCCGCCGAGCACCGATCGACCGCGTCGCTCGACTTCACCGTCAGCGACAACCCCGCGCTCAAGGTGGTTCGCGCGATCCTGTTCCCCAACCCGATCCGCTCGGGGGGGAGTGGCAGCGGCGGCACGTTCGTGGTCGACGTGCCCGGTGACCAGGTCAACGTGCTGCTGCGGATCTACACGGTGGGTGGCAAGCTGATCCGGGAGATCCAGCACATGGGTGGACTCGGCCAGGTGCAGATCTGGTGGGATGGCCTGGATCAGGAGGGCGACCCGCTGGCCAACGGAACCTACCTCTACCACGTGCACGTGAATCCACGTGACGCCGACGGATCGAGCAGCGCGCGACAGACCGCCACCGCGGACGGACGGATCGTGGTGGTGGGGCA
>JBIOKD010000100.1:0-10407 GCA_044451485.1 Candidatus Eiseniibacteriota bacterium
ACGCCACAACGCGTTAGACGGTATCGAGCGGCCCATTCCTGGGTGGCATGACCTTCGCTGTCTGAGGTTCATGTCCCATTGAACCCAGGAGGAGCCGCCATGCAGGCCGTCGCCCGTCGTTCCCTCGTCGTGTTCGCCGTCATCTCAACGCTCTTGGTGAGTGCCGGTGTGTGTTCGGCACAGATGGCCGTTGGGGGCACGGGTGGTTGCCGCCTGGTCGCTTCAGGTGGCGGTGCGGGCACGACCTGGTCGGGCTTCACGATGCCGGCTCTGCCGAAGATGTCGGCGGGGTGGTTCACCTGGAGCAGCACCGCAGTCCCGTCGCGGCCGAGCACACGGCTGAGCGCGCGCGCCTTGCGTGAGCGTCGCGCCTTGACTCGCTGAACCGCTCTTATGGAGCGGCGTGTGACGACGCCACGATTGGGGGGGTGGGGGGTGCGGTACCGGCCCTCCACCATCTTCTTGCGCCCTCACCCGGGCGGATTGCTGAATGCACTGGTGGTCGGTGGTGATCCGGAATGGCGTGTGGCCGCCGCCCGTGACCTGCATCATGCGGGACCACGGGACCGGCGGGCGCTCATCGTCTTCGACGCGCGGCGCGACCCCGAGGCGCTCCTGATGAGCCTGCGTTTGTGGCTCCAGGATCCCGGCGCGGCACCCGAACAGGTGCCGGAGGCCGGGACGCTCTACGTCGAGCACGTCACCGAGCTTACCCCGACCGCCCAGGCGGCGCTGGTCTCGTTCGCCGAGCGGGTCTCCGATCGCCGGGCCACTCCCAGGGCCCCGGTGCGGGTGATCGGCGGCAGTTCCGAGGACCCGTCGCACGCGGTGACCGAGGGGGTCTTCTCGCCCCGGCTCTACGACTGTCTCGACAAGCTTCGCGTCGAAGCGACCCCACGCGGGCGTCGCATCGTCGCCTGATCCGCCGCCCCCGGCACCGTCCCTCGAAGTCCCGGTCATCCACCGGCCGCCATGCCATCGAGGAGGTCCCCGTGCCCGCCCGCCGCCGTCGCTCCACCCCTCGTGGCGCCCCGATCCGCGCCGCATTCGACCAGGGTCAGATCCCGACGATCGCCAGCTTCAACCAGGCCAAGACACCACTCGGCGTCGATCTCGACCGGCTGCTCGCGGCACTCCAGGAGTACGTCGACCGGCACGTCGCTCCGGTCTGGGGCACGCCGTGTCATCTGGTGCGCTCGACCGGCTTCGTGAAGGACTGCTGGGCGTTGCAGTTCCTCGACGAGTCCGACGAGCAGGGGGCGCTCGCCTACCACGATCTCACCCCCGACGGGCTGCCGCTCTCCAAGGTGTTCGTCAAGACCATCCTCGACAACGGCGACTCGGTGAGCAACGCCGCCTCCCACGAGCTGGTCGAGATGCTGGTGGACCCGGCGATCAACCTGCTCTCCACCGGCCCGGACCAGAAGGCAGCCTATTGCTACGAATCCGCCGACCCGGTCGAGGAGGTGAGCTTCAACGTGCAGGGTCTGCCGATGAGCGACTTCGTGTATCCGTCGTACTTCGAGATCTTCCATCGTCCGGGCTCGACGCGGTTCGATCACGCCGGTCAGGTCACGCGGCCGTTCCAGCTCTTGAAGGGTGGCTACCAGATCGTGTTCAAGAACGGCAAGTGGTCGAACGTGTTCGGCTCCAAGGCCAAGGCGGCCCGCTTCCGCCGCGAGGATCGCCGCGAGCACCGGAGCGAGCAACGCGGCGCGCCGCTCAGACGGGTTCGAGCCCGGTCCTGGGGCCGGGTGGTCGAGCGCTTCTAGAGCCGCGGGCGGCGCTCTTGCCAAGCGAGGGGACCGGGCGTGTCGATGACCGCTCGGCCCTCGCACCGTTTCCAGCCCTGACACGGGAGGGACGATGTCCGATTCCGACCCCACGAACTCGGTGATCGCGGCGCTCGAGGACGCGCGATACCTGTGGCGCACGCTGGACGGTCTCGCGCGTCAGACCGGGCTTCCGCGCGAGCAGGTGCTCGCCGTCCTCGAGCGGAGCGCCGACCGCGTGGTGCGCGCCCGGGCCACGGCGCCCGGGGGGGCCGCGCTCTACACCACGCGCGAGCACTACCTGCGTCGCGCGAGCCCGGGCCAGAAGCTGGCGGCGGCGCTGCGCAACCGGTTGAGCTAATGCTCTCCGCCGCCGCGACCAACGTGGCGCTCGGCGCCGGTGGCGGGCTGCTCGTCAAGCTCGTCGAGCTGGCCGAGCTGCGTCGCGTGCCACCCGCCGACCGGCCATCGCTTCGGGATCCCATCTACTGGATCCCGGTCTTCCTGTGGCCGTGCGCGGGGGCGCTGCTGGTGTACGTCTACGCCGGCTCGGACCAACCCATGAGCCGGGCGCTGGCGCTCAACATCGGGGTCTCGGCACCGCTCATCATCCGCACCATGGCCTCGAGTCTCCCCACCGGCCGTGGCGTGATCGAACCGGGGCCGGGGGCGTAGGCCGCGCTCGGGAACCCCGGCGTTGCCGCCGTAAGCTTCGGAGCGCATCGCATGGCGGCGCTCAGTGATCGGCGATCGCGAAATCGACCACCGGACCCATCAGCGAGTTCGCGATCCCGTACTGGCCTGGCTCGAGCGGCTTGGCCGGGGTCAGCTCCCAGACGTGGTCGGAGACCTTCTCGGCCTTGAGATCGATCGCCTTCTTGAAGAAACGCACCTGCTTGGCCGGGTCGATCGGGGTCATCCGCTGCTCCCCGTCCACGGCGAACACCGCGATCTGCAGCGACATGGCGTCGCCCTTCTCGCCGGTGTAGCGGAAGTGCGGCTGCGACTCGGTGAGCACGACGTCCGAGGCCGAGCCGGGCACGACGAAGGTCTCCTTCGGCCGCCCGAGACCCACCATCATCTTCACCACTCCGGTGGCACCCCCCATCGAGGAGTTGAGCTGCACCGGCGTGGTGGACATCGCCACCCACGCGTCGCCCTTGCGGCACTCCAGCCTGCCGAACTTGGCGCCGGGCATGCTCTCGCGCATGGCCTTCATGACATCCTGCATCTGTGTGGTGGCGGCACTCATGCCGGTCGTGTCCGGCGGGCTCTGGGGCGTGTCCGGGTGCGACTTGGCGCCGACGCACGCGAACAGCAGCGCGATCGCGAGCAGCGTCCGGGACCAGCGACTGGAACTCATGTCATCTCACTCCCTCGGCCGGGTCGGATGAGCGTGGGCGCGCCGGCCGGTGCGCCCCCGCTGGTCACGCGCAGGATCCGTCCGGAACGGCTCATCACACGTGTCGATCGGTCGCCTTCCGGCGCCGCGCCGACCGGCCGCCAGCCGCGGCGACGACCGGCCGCCGATCCCCGCGCCTCGCGGGCCACCGGCGGCCACCACCGGCGAGCCCGACACCGATTGCGGCCGCCTTCGCGGCTGGGCTATCGTCCACGGTCTTCCTGCCCGTCGAGGGACCGACCGTGACCGAGCCAACGCCACCGCTGACCGAGAACGCGTCGCGCACCGGCAGCCGGTTCGCCCTGGGCGCCGACCTCTCGGAAATGGTCCACGAGCTGGTCGAGTACCGGGAGCTGCTGCTCTCGCTGGTGCGACGCGATCTCCTGCTGCGCTACAAGCAGACCATCATGGGGTTCGGCTGGGCGATCCTGATGCCGGTCACCTACATGAT
Source organism: Candidatus Eiseniibacteriota bacterium (assembly GCA_044451485.1). Classification (GTDB taxonomy): domain Bacteria; phylum Eisenbacteria; class RBG-16-71-46; order RBG-16-71-46; family RBG-16-71-46; genus JBIOKD01. The sequence goes on from JBIOKD010000100.1 coordinate 3,626, forward strand.
CGTGTTCTCGCTGATCTTCACCCGGGTGGTGAAGCTCGAGACCGGGGTCCCGTATCCGATCTACGTCTACGCCGGCTTGCTGCCCTGGAACTTCTTCGCCTCCTCGCTCCGCTTCTCGGTGGGCTCGCTCACCGCCAACACCGCGCTCGTCACCAAGGTCTATTTCCCACGCGAGCTGCTGCCGTTCACCGCCATCCTGGTCTCGCTGGTGGACTTCGCGGTGGGGGCGATCGTGCTCGCGGCGCTCATGGCCTGGTACCACGTCGGCGTGCACTGGACCCTCCTGCTGCTCCCGGTCGTGCTGCTGGTGCAGGTCATGTTCACCGCCGCGATCGCGCTGCTGCTGTCGATGGGCAACCTGTTCTACCGCGACGTCAAGTACCTGATCGAGATCCTGATCACGCTGTGGATGTTCGCGACCTCGGTGGTGTACCCGGTGAACCGGATCGGCGGACGCCTGGCCCCGCTCCTCGCGCTCAACCCGATGACCCCGATCATCGACGGCTATCGCGCCGTGCTGCTGCACGGACAGCCGCCGGCGGCCGGGCCGTTCGCGTGGGCGGCGGGGGTGTCGGTGGCACTGCTCGCGGTGAGCTGGGTGCTGTTCCATCGCGCCGAGTTCCAGTTCGCCGAGAGGATCTGATGCCCGAGGGTCTGATCCGCTTCGAGGGCGTGTGGAAGAAGTTCCGGCGTGGCGAGCGTCACGACAGCCTTCGCGACCTGATCCCGGCGATGGTGCGTGGTCTGGTGCGGCGCCGGTCCGGCGACGAGCTGGATCTCCAGGAGTTCTGGGCGCTCGAGGACGTCTCGTTCAGCGTGTCGCCGGGCGAGGCGCTCGGGGTCATCGGACCCAACGGCGCGGGGAAGTCCACCGTGCTCAAGATCCTCACCCGTCTGATCCGGCCGACCCGCGGCCGGTCGCTGGTGCGCGGCCGGATCGGCTCGCTGATCGAGATCGGCGGCAGCCTGCATCCCGACCTCACCGGACGCGAGAACGTGTTCCTCCAGGGATCGATCATGGGGATGAGCCGCGTCGAGATCGCCCGGAAGTTCGACGAGATCGTCGCCTTCGCCGGTCTCGCCGACTTCATCGACACCCCGGTCAAGCGCTATTCGAGCGGCATGAACGCGCGGCTCGGGTTCGCGGTCGCGGCGCATCTCGAGACCGACGTGATGATCATCGACGAGGTGCTGGCGGTGGGTGACTCGGCGTTCCAGCGCAAGGCGTTCGATCGCATGCAGGCCATGGTGAGTGGCGGCGTGCCGGCGATCGTGGTGTCGCACCAGCTCGATCGCATCGCCACGTTGTGCGACCGCGCCATGCTTCTCGTCCGCGGCCGGGTCGCGTTCCAGGGCCCCACCGCCGACTGTATCGAGGCCTATTCGCTCCACCAGGCGGTCCCGGTCACCCACGAGGGCTCCGGTCCATCGGTGCGGCTCGACTCGATCGCGAGCGAGACTCAGACTCCGGTGGCGTCGGGCGGTCGTGTCCGGGTGGTGATCGCCGGTGACGCGCCCCCCGAACGTCCCGGCGCGCGACGCGTGGTCGGGGTGCGGGTGCGCTCGCTCCAGACCGGCAGCATCATCTACGCGAGCGGCACCGAGGCGCACGGTCTGGATCTGCCGGTGGGACCGTTCGATCTCGAGGTCGATCTCGAGCTGAACGTCGCGCCCGGTATCTACGCGATCGAGAGCGCGGTCTGGCAGTGGCAGCGCGAAGCCGACGCGTTGTTCGGTCCCACCGCGCTGATCCACGTGAGCGGCGGGCCGAGTTTCTGGGGCACCGTCCAGCTCAAGAGCGCGATGCAGGTCCGCGCCCGCCCGCTGGGGGTGTGATGAACGCCACGGCCGCGCGGCCCGCGAATCGCGATCAGGAGCTGATCGGGTCGCTGATCGGCGTCATCGACGGCGTGCTCGATCCGCTCGTCCCACGCGACGGCGCGGTGGCCCTGGTCGACTTCCCACACGCCCCCAACGTGGGGGACAGCCTGATCTGGCTCGGGACACTCGCCTGGCTTCGGGCGAGCGGTCGCGGCGCGCCGCGCGTCGCGTGCAGCGAGTTCACCTACGACCCGCGCACCCTGGCCCGGCGGATCGGGAGCGGCACGATACTCTTGAGCGGCGGTGGCAACTTCGGCGACCTCTATGAGAACCACCAGCGGCTTCGCGAGCGCGTGATCGCCGACTTCCCCGATCACCGCATCGTGCAGCTGCCCCAGACCCTGCACTTCCACGCCACCGAGAACCTGGAGCGGGCGAGGAGCGTGCTGAATCGGCATGCGAAGCTCACACTGCTGGTCCGCGATCACCGCAGCCTGGCGATCGCCGGGGAGGAGTTCCACGCCCCGGCCATTCTGTGCCCCGACATGAGTCTCTGTCTCGGCGCGCTGCCGCGTCGCGTCCCCGCGACCCGGCCGATTGTGTGGCTCTCGCGTCGCGACAAGGAGGCGATGGCCGAGGCTCCGATCCGGGCCCCCGTGGACGTCCGCCCGGTGGACTGGCTGAGCGACGACCCCCGCACGGTGATCCGCTTCAACCGGAGTCTGAGTCGCGGGCTGCGTCACCGCCCCGAGTTGCGCCCGTGGCTCGCGCCGTGGATCACACCCACCTTCGATACCATCGCCCGCATGCGTCTCGAGCGTGGCGCGCGGATCCTGGGCGCGGGCGAGCGGGTGGTGACCAACCGGCTGCACGGTCACATCCTGTCGCTCCTGCTCGGGATCCCGCACTACGTCGTGGACAACAGCTACGGCAAGGTGCGGAACTTCCACGAGGCATGGACCCGCGAATCGAAGCTCACCCGCTTCTGCGAGACACAGGCCGAGGCGCTGCGTCTCGCGGTCGCGGAAGCCGGCGTGGCCGCCACGCGCTGACGGCGCCCGGTGCGGTCGAGGCGGTGGGCGCGAGGGGTCCGATCGCCAATTTCGTACCGTCGGGGGGGCTGCGAAGGGCTGCGTCATTGCAACCGGGTGATATACTTGCGCTCAGCTCAGGTGGGCCGCTACTCGCCGGGCGATCCCTCCACGACCGGGCAGATGCGAGCGCGTGAGACTGTAGCGGAACCATTCCTCAAGCGATTCGAGACGACGATCTACCGGGACAAGTCGGGTTCCGACCAGGCTCAGATCCCGGCCTCGGCGACCATCAACATCTACCGGCAGGGCGCCACGCTGACCTACTCCCTGAGCGTCGGCAACGGTGTGACCGTCTCGGACGTCGCCGTCTCGGCGACCGGCGAGATCCTCGCGGGGGACTCGCTGCAGGTGTTCAAGAGCGGTGCCCTCCAGAGCGGCGCGCTCACCGTGGTGTCGGTGGATGCTCCGACTTCGCTCACGCTCCACAACGGGTCCGGCAGCACGATCAGCGCCAGCGCGGGCGACCGGCTGGTCCTCACCAACAACCGCCCGGTGTTCTACTCGGACCCGTTGGGGATCAGTTCCCTGGGGAGTTCGATCTCCACCGATGGGACCGGCCGCGCCGGGGCGTTCGTCCGGATCAAGCGCTCCGACTACACGGCGACGGGCACCGGCTTCACCGGCCGCATGTTCCCCGACGCCGAAGGGGCCTTCGTCTCGAGCCTCACGGGCTGGCTGAACGCGCTCGAGTACTCGTCCATTCAGGCCGCGGTGGACGCACTACCGGCCGGTGGCGGCACGGTGTTCATCCCCGCGGGGACCTCGGCGCAGAGCGCGTGCATCGTGCTCCCCACGGACCGGCCGGTACGACTGGTCGGCGAGGGCAAAGCCACGACGATCCTCTCGTGGGCAACCAATCCGACGACCACGACCAACGACGCTTTGATCCGGGTTCGCGGGGATGGCACGATCATCGAGAATCTCGGCATCGTCGGCCCCGCCACGACCCCGACGAGTTCGAACCCTGGTCGCGGCATCAGTGTCGGCCGAAAGGCCTCCGAGACCACTGGGGCGCCACTTCGTGGCTTCCAGCTCCGCGACTGCGCGATCTCGCAGACCCCGAGTTATGCCTTGTACGCTTATGGGTCCGATTCCAGCGTGGACCCGGGCGTCGACGGCGACTCGTTCTCGATCCTCTGTGGGGTCAACAACTGCGACCTCAGCTACAACGTCCAGGATGGCCTCGTTCGGATCAATCGCGATTGCACCACCTGGACCATAGCGCAGTGCAACATCGGCGCGTCCAAGGGTTATCAGCTCTACTTGGACCGCTGCTCCCTTGTACGGTGTGACCGAACCGCCTTCGACACCGCCTTGGACGACTCGGAGTATGTGCTGATCAACGACGCCGCCACGGTCACGTTCGACACGTGCGACTTCGAGAACCCCAACTCGGACTCGAGCAGTGCCTACTTCGTTCGGATTACCGGCACCAACGCCTCGTCCATCCTCTTCCTCAACTCCAGCTTCTACCGGACGAATCCTTCGCTGCAAGATGACCCGCCGGTCGCCGTGCCCGACATGGCGTCCAACCTGATTGCCTGCACCGGTACCAATGTTGTTAGAGGACTGATCGTCATCGGGGCGCGCCTCTATCTCCATGTAGGAGGTGGTTCTGGGAACGAAGCGACTGCGACTGGCGACATAGCTGTTGACGATCTGACGAGTGAGGTGTACATCGCCGGTAGCGTCCGCGGGGATGACAATCGCTATTCAACACTGCGTGCTGCACTTGGGAATCTACGGTCTATTGTCATCGGTCGGGACCGCATTCGATTGCCGCGCATGACGTCAGGGAACTCGAGTGACCCAGCTGACATTACCAACATGGCGGATTTGGTGGATGGCGACATTATGTTCAATGCCACCGCGCAGACATTACAGGTGTACTATTCAAGCGCGTGGCACGACGTGCTCGTGAACTAGCGAACGTACCCCTGTGATGTGCGTGCTGCCCATGCGTTTGAGCGGAATGCGAGGGGAGGTGGGCAATGCTGACCTTGTGGGCTAGTGTGAGTGTGCACGCCTGCATCATCATGGGACTAGGCGCCACTGCTGGGATCTGCCGAGCACAAACGGCACCGCCGTTCCTCCGAGCATGGGGCTCGTTCGTCACGCCGGAGGGCATTGCCACGGACGGGTCAGGAAATGTCTATGTGCTTGATACGGGTAACAACCGGGTCCAGGTCTTCGCGAGCAACGGCGCGTTTCTCTTCCAGGTCGGCGGCCAGCTTGGCTCTGGCCCGGGTGAGTTTGACAACCCGGTTGGCACCGCGATTGACGGTGCGGGGAACATCTACGTCTCGGATTTTGGGAACAATCGGATCCAGGTGTTCGATGCGTCGGGGGCCTACGTGTCCCAGTGGGGGACGTATGGCACGGGCGATGGCAAGCTTGATGGTCCGGCGGGCATTGCGTTCGGTGCAAGTGGCCTGCTGTACGTCGTGGATGAGAACAATCGACGCGTCGAGGTCTTCACAATTGCCGGCGCATACGCCGGGCAATGGGGAACGCGCGGCAGTGGTCCGGGGCACTTCCTGACCCCCATCGGTGTCGCAGTCGACGCCGATGGTAATGTCTACGTTACCGATTCTGACTCGAACGCTCCTCGCGTCCAGGTCTTCACGAGCGCTGGAGAGTACCTCAGGGGATGGGGAGGTAGTGGCTCGAGCAACGGACAGTTCCACACGCCCGCGGGAATCGCCCTCGACCGGGGTGGGCGGGTTTACATCGCCGACGTGAACAACGACCGGATCCAGGTGTTCAATGGAGTCGGGGTCTATGTCACGCAATGGGGGGCTCACGGCTCAGGAGACGGCCAGTTCTTCTCCCCATGGGGGGTGGCCGTGGACGGCGCAGGAGACATCTACGTCGCGGACACCGGCAACAACCGAGCCCAGAAGTTCGGGCCGCTGCCCACGACCCCGACCATCCGGGCGACATGGGGTGGCGTGAAGGAGCGGTATCGTTAGCGGAAGCCCCGGCCGCTCCATTCGAGCACCATTCGCAGCAGCGCGCGACGCGTCCTCACCGGGAAGCTCTCGGCGTGCCGGATCCGCGCCAACAACGCCACCGCGGCGCGACGCAGCTCGGGGTCGAGCCAGCCACGCTCGACGACGTCGGTGAGTGAATGACGGTGTGAGTCGTTGCGGATCGCGTCCAAGTCCCGGGCCAGCGTGGCGGCGCCATCGAACATCGGGTAGCGATCCAGCACACCGCTCTCGGCGAGCATGAGACGCGTGATCACGCACTTGCCGCAGCGCGAGCAGTTGCCGGTCGGGGTGCGGTTCTCCCAGCACACCCGCAGATGCTTCTGAGGCAGCGACAGAGGGGCGATGGCCCGCACCTTGTCGATCCGGCTCACCTCGTGCCCGATCTCGCGTATCCGCAGGCGACTCGACGAGTACAGCGGATCGGTCCGCCAGTGCGAGCCCCATGCCATGGGCCACTGGACCGCGATGCTGGAGGCGATGAGCATCTCGTGCACCGAGCCCTCGAGGAGATGGGCCACCGCCGCGAGCGCGCCGCCGTTGACGCGCTCCCACTTGGTATCACGCACCAGCGGATGCTCGCGGAGATTGGTGCGGACCACACCGAGACGCACGCCGACCTCGGCCGCCACATCGCGAATGCCGGCGAGGGCGGACGCGACACGCGGCGTGTCGCCGAGCGTCACGTCAAAGCCCTCGACGAACACCAGCAGATCGATCGATTCGCCACAGCACAGCAGGCCGTGGAAGGAATCGACGCCGCCGCTGAAGAACATCGCCCGGGCGCGTGACGCGGCGATGTCAGCGCCGGTCGGCGATGCCGGGCGCACCACGGGTGGAGGACCGGCGGCCATGCTCCTGGGGACCAGTCGCGGAT
>JBIOKD010000101.1:0-10295 GCA_044451485.1 Candidatus Eiseniibacteriota bacterium
CGGCAAGAGCGCGGATGCGGCCAAGACCTCTGCCGCCGATTACGGCAAGAGCGCGGATGCGGCCAAGACCACCGCCGCGGACTACGGCAAGAGCGCGGATGCGGCCAAGACCTCTGCCGCCGATTACGGCAAGAGCGCGGACGCCGCCAAGACCACCGACTACTCGAAGACGGCCGCCAACTTCAACAAGGCCGACTTCCAGAAGAGCGTCGACTCGCAGCAGTTCCAGGCACTGCTCTCGAACGCGAACTTCCTGTCCATGGTCGAGAACAAGTCGTTCGACGCCCTCGCCAAGAACGATCAGTTCGTGGCATTCCTCAACTCGCCGGCGCTGGCGCAGATGGTCTCCCAGGACCAGTCCCGGGCCGCGGTCCAGGACTTCATGTCGAGCGAGTCGCTCCAGTCGGTCGCGAACATGAAGGGCTTCGCGGACATGATGCAGCTCGCCGGCATGCGTGACCTGCTCTCGAACAACGCCTTCATGGCGGTGGCCCAGCGCGGCACCGACGATCTCTCCAAGGCCGTCGACGCAGCCAAGGTGAACGAGTAGCCGCACCGGCGGCGCCCGTCGCGCCGCCACGCCGAATCCCCGAGTGGCGAGGGGACCCTGCCCGAAGGCGGGGTCTCCTCGCTGTCGTCGTTTCGACATCGGAGGCCGATGGATTCCCGCCCGCCGCGCCCGATCGCGGGTGGCGTCGCCCTGGCGGCGCTGCTCGCTCTCGTGTTCGCCGTCCCCCGGGCGCACGCCCAGTTCGACCTGATCCAGACCCGCGACCTGAATCTGGCCTACTACAAGACCTCCCTCGGGTTCATCGCCCCCTACAGCACGCAGTGCTTCGAGAATTCGCTGCGCTTCTACGAGCGCACCCTCTCCTATCGGCCGACCGAGCGGGTCAACCTGTTCCTCGACGACTTCTCCGATTACATGAACGCGGGGGTCTGGGGCAGCCCGCACAGCGGCATGATGATGCACATCGCGCCCTCCAACGACGTGTTCGAGACCGGTCCCTCGAACGAGCGCATCTTCTTCGCCATGAACCACGAGATGGCCCACGTGGTCACGCTCGACCAGGCTGCCGGCGCCGACCACTTCTGGCGCGCGTTGTTCCACGGCAAGGTGCGTGAGAGCGAGGACGATCCGGAGACCATCCTGTACGGGTTCGCCACCCTGCCCCGACGGTCCGCACCCCGCTGGCATCGCGAGGGCACCGCGGTGTTCTTCGAGACCTGGATGTCCGGTGGTCTCGGTCGCGCCCAGGGTCCGTACGACGAGATGGTGTTCCGTGCCATGGTCCGTGACAGCGCCCACTTCCACGACCCGCTGGGTCTCGAGGCCGAGGGCACCAAGTCGGACTTCCAGGTCGGCGTCAACGCCTATCTCTACGGCACGCGATTCATGAGCTGGCTGGCGTGGGAGTACGGACCGGAGAGCGTGGTGCGATGGGTGGCCCGCACGCCCGGCAGCCGGGCGTCGTGGCGGGCGCAGTTCGAGCAGGTCTATGGCGTCCGTCTCGAGGACGCGTGGCGTCGCTGGGTGGCCTTCGAGCACGACTTCCAGCGCGCCAACCTCGATTCGGTGCGCCGTTATCCGACCACGCCGTACCGCGACCTGAGCCCCAGCGCGCTCGGCTCCCTGTCCCGCACCTATCTCGACCCCCGCACGCGCACCGTGTACGCGGGCTTCGACTACCCGGGGACCGTGGCCTACCTGGGCGCGATCCCGCTCGACGGCGGTCCGATCCGTCGTCTCACCGACGTCAAGGGACCGGCGCTGTACTTCGTGACATCGGTCGCCTACGACCCGGGTGCCGGAATGTTGTACTACACCACCGACAACAACGACTGGCGTGACCTGGTCTCCTGCGACGTCGCCACCGGCCGCACCCGTCTGCTGATGAAGGACGCGCGCATCGGCGAGCTGGTGTTCGACCACGCCGACTCGTCACTGTGGGGGCTGCGGCACTTCAACGGGATCTCGTCGCTGGTGCGACTGCGTCCGCCCTACCGCGACTACCATCGAGTGGTCTCGTTCCCCTACGGTCGCGACCTCGCCGATCTCGACGTGTCCCCCGATGGCCGCGTCCTGTCGGCGTCGGTCTCCGAGATCTCAGGACGCCAGACCCTGCGTCTCTACGACATCGCCGCGCTCGAGCATGGCGACACCACCTCCCGCGTGCTCCACGACTTCGGGGAGGCCGCCCCGGCCAATTTCGTGTTCACCGACGACGGCCGCTATCTGTACGGGAGCTCGTATTACACCGGCGTGTCCAACATCTGGCGATACGACCTCGCCGCCGACTCGATGGACATCGTCACCAACGCCGAGACTGGGTTCTTCCGCCCGATGCCGGTCGGTCACGACTCGCTGGTGGTGCTCCGTTACACCGGCAAGGGCTTCGTGCCTTCGCTGGTGGACGCGCGGCCACTCACCGACGTGAGCGCGATCACGTTCCTCGGTCACGAGCTGGTCGAGCGCTACCCGGTGCTCAGGACCTGGAGGGTGCCATCCCCGGCCACGGTGGTGCTGGATTCAGTGGTGACCTCGAACGCCGCCTATCGTCCGATCCATCATCTCGCGCTCGACTCGATCTACCCGATCGTGGAGGGGTACAAGTCCTACGCCGCGGTGGGTCTGCGCGCGAACGTGGCCGACCCGTATTCCATGCACGCCTTCGAGGCCTCGGCCAGCGTGACCACCGTGAGCCATACGCCCGCCTCCGAGCTCTGGCACCTGATGCTCGGGTACCGGCACTACAACCTGACCGCGAAGTGGCAGCTCAATCAGGCGTCGTTCTACGACCTCTTTGGCCCGACCAAGGTCAGCCGGAAGGGCACCAACGCGAGCCTCGGATACGACAAGTCGCTCATCCACGACAAGCCGCGTACACTCGACCTGTCGGCGGAGGTCTCCGCCTCGTCGGGTCTGGAGCAGCTTCCGTACTTCCAGAACATCTCGGTCCCGCCCGGATTCGACCGGGTGGTGACCCCGTCGCTGCTGCTCCATGGCAAGTACGTGCGCTCCTCACTCGGCTGGGTGGACCCCGAGAAGGGACGCGACTGGCGGCTCGGCGGCACCGTCGACGTGGTGCGCTTCGACCGCTCCACCCAGACCGCCGGTGGCGAGGGGCTGGTGTGGCACGGCTATCCCCACGGCTTCGCCACCTTCGACCTGGGTGTGCCGCTGCCGCTCGGACACACCTCGTTGTGGCTGCGCACCGCTGCCGGGGCGGCGAGCGGGGCGAGCACCGATCCGTTCGCCAACTTCTACTTCGGAGGCTTTCGCAACAACTGGGTGGATCACCAGGAGCCGAAGCGCTACCGGGATCTGCTCGCGTTCCCGGGGGTGCCGATCGACGACATCGGCGGCACCGATTTCGGCAAGGCGATGCTCGACCTCAACCTCCCGCCGCTGCGCTTCCGTCGTGGTGGCGTGCTCGATCTCTATGCGGCGTGGGCACGCACGTCGTTGTTCGCGGGTGGGATCACCACCAACGTCACGCGTCCGGAGGACCGCCGTCATGTCGCCAACGCCGGCGTGCAGATCGACTTCCGTCTCGCGGTCCTCATCCAGCAACCCATGACCCTGTCGTTCGGCTTCGCCGAGGCGTTCGAGGACCAGCGCCCGGCGCGCCACGAGTGGATGATGTCGCTGCGGATCCTCGGATGACCCCGTCGAGCCTCGCCATCGGTCTCCTCCCCGTCGTGCTGTTCCTGGGAGCCCTGGTCCTCATGGACAGCTACAAGCTGGTCCATGGCCGGTCGCTGGTCACCGCCCTCCTGGTGGGCGGGATCGCGGCGGCGCTGTGCTTCGAGGTCAACCGCTCGCTGCTGCTGACCCTGCACGTCCCGGTCACGCTGCTCACGCATTTCGTGGCGCCGGCGATCGAGGAGTGCGCCAAGGCCCTGTACGTGGTCTGGCTGGTCCGCGCCCACCGGGTCGGTTTCCTGGTCGACGCCGCCATTCTCGGCTTCGCGACCGGGACCGGCTTCGCGCTGGTCGAGAACCTCTATTACGCGGGCGCCCTCGCCGACGCCGGGCCGTGGCTGTGGATCGCCCGGGGTCTGGGCACCGCGATCATGCACGGCGCCACCACCGCGGTGGTGGGTGTGCTCACCAAGGACGCGGCCGACCGCCGCCCCGAGATGACCTGGATGCAGCCGCTGCCCGGACTGGCGATCGCGATCGCCGCCCACGCGGTGTTCAACCACGTCGCGCGTCAGCCGCTCCTGGCGACGGCGTTCGTGCTGCTGGTGCTGCCACTGGTGATGATCGTGGTGTTCGAGCGCAGCGAGCACGCGACCCGCGACTGGCTGGGCACCGGTCTCGACCTCGACATGGAGCTGCTCGAGCTGGTGATGAGCGAGGGCGTGAGCGACACCCGTGTCGGTCGTTACCTGCACGCGCTGCGTCAGCGGTTCGACGGCGCGGTGGTGGCCGACATGTTGTGTCTGTTGCGCATCCATCTCGAGCTCTCGGTGCGCGCCAAGGGCATGCTCATCGCCCGTGCCGCCGGGGTCGAGGTGCCGGTCGACGACGGCGTGCGGGACAACCTGAAGGAGCTGGGGCATCTGGAACGCGTGATCGGGCCCACCGGTCGCCTGGCCATGCAGCCGATCCTGGCGGCGAGCGGGCGGGATCTGTGGCAGCTCCAGATGCTCGCCCGCCGGTAGGCCGCCATCGGCGGCACGCTTGACCCGGAGTGCCGCGCGCGGCGAGGATGCGCGTATGGAAACTCAGGATCGCGATACCCGCACACCCGATCCGCCCGGCTCCGTCACCTCCACGGAATTGGCCATCATCGGCGCCGGCCCGGTCGGGTTGTTCGCCGCCTTCTACGCCGGTCTGCGCAGCATGCGCGTGACCCTGGTCGACAGCCTGGCGGAGCTGGGCGGCCAGCTTTCGGCGCTCTACCCGGACAAGTTCATCTACGACGTCGCCGGCTTCCCCAAGGTGAAGTCACGCGATCTGGTGACCGCCCTGGCCGAGCAGGCGCTGCAGTACCAGCCGGAGGTGAGGCTCGAGGAGCGGGTCACCGGTCTCACCCGCACCGGCGAAGGCTGGACGCTGACCACCGCGCGTGGCACCACCCTCGAGGCCCGCACCGTGCTCATCACCGCCGGGGTGGGCGCGTTCGCGCCACGCAAGCTCGAGAACGCCGGGCTGGCGCGTTTCGAGGGGCACGGTCTCCACTACGTGCTCCCCAGTCTCGAGCCGTTCGCGGGTCGTCGCATCCTGCTGACCGGTGGCGGCGACTCGGCGCTCGACTGGGCATTGCATCTCGAGCCGATCGCCAAGGAGATCATCCTCATCCATCGTCGCGACCGCTTCCGGGCGCACGAGGACAGCGTGGCCAAGCTGGAGGCGTCCCGCGCCCGGATCATGACCTTCACCGAGCTCAAGACCATCGAGGGGGACGGACGGGTCGAGCGGGTGATCGTGTTCGACAACCGGACCCAGGCCGAGACCGTGCTGGAAGTCGACGATGTGGTGGTGAACTTCGGATTCGTCGCCGATCTCGGCCCGATCAAGACCTGGGGTCTCGAGATCAAGGGCAACTCGCTGATCGTCAACCCGAAGATGGAGACCAACCTGCCCGGGGTGTTCGCCGCCGGGGACATCGTCAGCTACGTCGGCAAGCTCAAGCTGATCGCGACCGGGTTCGGGGAGGCGGCGATGGCGGTGTGTGGCGCGAAGATGGTGGTGGATCCGAAGGCCCGGTACTTCCCCGGTCACTCCTCGGAGACCGCCACCGAGGGTGTCGTGCACCTCTGAGCACACCGGCGGACTCCGCCCTCCGTGTCGTGCCGGCGGCCCTCACCGCGTCGGGGCGCACCGGGCGCACCCGCGCCGGGCCCACGTCCCGCCGCGTTCACCCCGGGACGCGGTGCCCCGGGAGGCGGGGTGCTAACATGCTGCGCCGTGCCACCGGCCGCCCGCTCGGGCCGCCCCATGTCCCACCATCGAGCCGAAAGGATCCGCGTATGACGCGGCTTCGTTCCTTCCTCGTCCTCGCTCTCGCCCTCACCGTCACCGCGGTCACGGCGCGCGCCACCGAGCGCAAGGACGTCCCGACCTCGTACACCTGGGATCTGACCCCCATCTACAAGGACGAGGTGGCCTGGCGGGCCGCCCGCGAGGGCGTCGAGCGCCGGCTGCCGCGGCTCGCCGCGTTCCAGGGGCATCTCGGGGCGTCGTCCGACAGTCTCTACGCCGCGGTGACCTACCTGATGGAGGTTCGCAAGGAACTCGAACACGTCGGGACCTACGCCAGCATGCTGGCCGACGAGGACACGCGCGACAGCCACCACCAGGAGATGAAGCAGGCGGCCGATCAGACCGGCGTCAAGCTCGGCTCCGCCGCCGCGTTCGTGCGGCCGGAGATCCTGGCCATCGGACCGGAGAAGGTCCGGGCACTCATCTCCGAACCGCGCTTCAAGGACTACCGTCCGTGGTTCGACGACATCCTGCGTTACGCCCCGCACACGCTCAGTGCCGCCGAGGAGAAGGTGGCGGCGGAATCCGGTCGTATGGCCGGCACCGGCTACAACGTGCGGGACGTGTTCAACAACGCCGAGATGCCCTACCCCACCGTGACGCTGTCGGACGGCAAGCGGATCCGGGTGGACGACGCCGCGTACACCCAGTACCGGCAGTCGGTGGTGAGGGCCGACCGGGATTCGGTGTTCCACGCCTTCTGGCGCACCCACCAGCAGTTCCAGGGCACCTACGGGGCGACGTTGAACGGCCAGGTGCAGGCCCACGTGTTCGACATGACCATCCACCACTACAACAGCTGTCTCGAGGACGCGATGTTCGGGGACAACATCCCGCCCAAGGTCTATCACCAGCTGCTCTCCGACGTGCACGCCAACCTCCCCACCCTGTGGCGGTACCTGAAGCTGCGCAAGAAGATGATGGGGTTGTCCGAGCTGCGTTACGAGGACCTGTACGCGCCGATCGTCAAGGAGGTGGAGCTGCACTTCACCCCCGAGGAGGCGATGGCGGTCACCCTGGAGGCCGTGAAGCCGCTCGGCCCCGCCTACGCCGACACGCTGCGCAAGGGCTTCGACTCCCGCTGGCTCGACTGGATGCCGAGCACCGGCAAGGCGTCGGGGGCCTACAGCACCGGCTGCTACGGCGTGCACCCGTACCAGCTCATGAACTTCACCGGGATGTACGACGAGGTCTCCACGTTGGCGCACGAGTCCGGTCACTCGATGCACACCTACCTCTCGGACTCACACCAGCCGTTCGTGACCCACAACTACGCGACGTTCGTGGCGGAGGTCGCCTCGACGCTGAACGAGAACCTGCTGCTCCACCGCATGCTCGACCGCACCACCGACAAGAACACGCGGCTGTTCCTGCTCGGCAGCTATCTCGACAACCTGCGCACCACGCTGTTCCGCCAGGTGATGTTCGCCGAGTTCGAGCTGGCGATTCACGACAAGGTCGAGAAGGGCGAGACCCTGAGCGGCGAATCGATGTCGAAGATGTACCTCGACATCGTGCGTCGCTACTACGGGCACGACCAGGGGGTGTGCAAGGTGGACGCGCTGTACGGCGTCGAATGGACCTACATCCCGCACTTCTTCTACGACTTCTACGTCTACCAGTACGCGACCAGCATCATCGCGTCGACTGCCATCGCGGCCGAGATCCGCGACGAGGCCAGGCTCGGCAAGACCGCGCACCGTGATGCCTACATGCGGATGCTGGAGTCGGGATCGTCCAAGTACCCGGTGGACCTCCTCAAGGAGGCGGGTGTCGACATGACCACCTCGGCGCCCTTCCAGGCGGCGATCCGCGAGATGAACTCGGTGATGGACGAGATGGAGAAGCTGCTCGCCAGCCCGGCGGCGCCCAAGCCGGACAAGGGCGGGGGCACCAAGAAGGGCTGATCCCGGCCGACCTCCATGACCCGTCCCGCCCCGAAGCCGGTCGATCCCGCCGACCTGCCACGTGTCGCGCGCGAGGTGATCGGCCGCTGCCGCTTTCCGATGCTCGCCACCGTCGATGGCGGCCAGCCACGCGTTCGTCCGGTCTCACCGGTGCGCACCGAGGGGTTCACCGTGTACGTCGCCAATCTGCGGAGTTATCACAAGACCGCGGAGATCGCGGTGACCCCGAAGGTCGAGTTGTGCTACCTGAGCGACGAGCACGACCAGGTGCGCATCACCGGAACCGCCGAGGTGGTGACCGACCGCGTCATTCTGCAGTCGATCTGGGACGACAACCCGCTGCTCCGCCACTACCTCGGGTCGCTCGACAACCCGGAGCTGGTGGTCTACCGGGTGCGACCCGAGCGGGTGCGGTTCATGCGCGAGTGGGCGCTCGAGTACCACGAGGTGCCGATCGGCGTGGTCTAGGCTCCGTCTGAAAACGTACGGCGAACGCGTTGCAGTCGCCGTCCCGTTCTCAAACGGAGCCTAAGGACGTCGATCGCCCGCGGTGACCGGCGTCCCACCGTCCCCCTGCACCAGACGCTCGAGCACCGGATAGACGAGCTCGAGCCGCTGGTAGGGTTGCTCGGGATCGATCACGTCGTGCCCGAGCCGGAGCGAGTCCGCGAACTCCCACGCCCGCACGCGACCCGGAGCGCGTGCCGCCCAGGCACGGGCCAGCGCGCGGATGGCGCCGTTGTCCACCGCGTCGTCGTGGGCGTTCGTCACCAGCACCACCGATGTGGCGCGGGGCGGCCGCGCCACGGCGTCCGCACTCAACGCGAAGCCGAACTGGAGCATCTCGCCGAGACCACGGGTGGACCACCCCCAATAGCAATACGGCGGCCCCGGCAACCGGTCGCGCACCCGCGGGTCCCACCACTGGAACCGGTCCGGAGCCCAGCGCCACCAACGGGCGAGGAGACGCGACACCGCGGGCGGCACGTGCGCGATGCCGAGCAGCGGCGCGATGATCACCGCCCGGCCCACGTCCGACCGCTGCTGCGCGGCCCAGGCCGCGGCCTCGCCACCCACGGACAATCCGGCCACCACCACCGTGTCGCCGAGACCACAGGCCAGGTCGACGGCGGCGTCGGTGGCCTCGGCGATCTCGCCGGTCGTGACGCGTCCGAGCGTCGGGCCCCGTCGGTTCGCGAAGCCGTGCTCGGGCAGACGCGCCAGCACCACGTTGTCACCGTCGTCGTAGCAGCGCCGACCGAACGCCGCGAACTGCTCGGGGCAGTTGGTGAACCCGTGCAGCAGCACCACCGCCCGCCCGACCCGATGCCCGTGCGTGAGCAGACGCGGCTCGCATCCGGGAACGAGTCCGCCCGGCTGATGCGCGAGGATGCCCGCGAAGCGGTTCAGCGCCTCGTCGTAGCTGGCCGCCGGGTGCGGGTGCGAGACCGGCAGCGCCGGCGCAAGCGGCCACCAGGTCACGACCAGAAGCGTTGCCACGACGACCGCGACGACCCACGCGACGCGACGCGATCCGCGCAGCCCAGAGCCGTTGCGGGATCGCCCCACCGTGTCCCCCAGGTCGCGCCCGCGTCGGAGACGGAGACCGCACGCCGGGCGCCCGGGCGTGCGAATGACCGATTCTCCCGTTCCCACCGGAGTGGGACAAGGGCTTTCGATCCCGTCCCGAGCGGTGGACGACCGTCCTCCCGAGACTGTGGCGCGACGCTGGCGAACGGCGGGGCCCTTTTCGCAGCCCATCGGGCCCGTCCCGCAAGCCGGTCCGCCGGCGAACAAACCTCGTGCACGTGGTGGAGACGTGTGTATGCTGGGCCCACCTCGCTCCGGGCAATTCCGACCTGCATCGGTCGCGTGGAGCCGTCATGGTCCGGTTCGCTTCCCGTGGTCTCCCGGTCGCCCTCGTGATTGCGGCTGCCGCTCGGTTCGCCACCGCCGCATCCGACGCCGCGCCGCTTCCGTCACCGATCGTTCGACCGTTGATGTCCATCGAGCGCGTGGCGGGTGCCTACACCACTTCCCGCCTCACCATGCCATCCGGACCACGACTGGCCACGACTCGTGCGCCGTCCCCGGCCACACTCGAACGCTCCACGTCACCGAAGGCGGGCGGGATCGCGCTTCCCGGCGGCATCGCCATCATCACGGTCGTCGACACGCTCCCGGACGGGACTCCGCGTGTGCACGTGCAACGTGTCGGCCCCGGCGGCGCCGCCAGATGGGGGGCGCAGGGCGCCGAAGTCGCGACCGCGACCGGCGGTCAGACCGACCCCGGTCTGGTCTCGGATGGTGCCGGCGGAGCCGTGGTGGTCTGGATCGACGCCCGACCGTCGGGCCCGGGTCTCTATGCGCAGCGGCTCGACGCGGCCGGAACG
>JBIOKD010000102.1:0-9862 GCA_044451485.1 Candidatus Eiseniibacteriota bacterium
ATCACCTCGGTGGCCTTCACCACCGCGAACGCGGTGTCGCCGACCTTCAGCCCGAGCCGCTCGACCGATCGGCGTGTGATGACCGCCGTCAGCTCCTGCCCGCCGATCTCGAGTCGCACCTCGGCCATGAGGCCATCGGTGACGATGCCGGTGATACGGCCGCGCAGGTGATTGCGCGCGCTCAACCCTTCGAGTCCGGCCGGTTCCGTTGCGACCGGCGCGCCGAGCGCGCGCTCGATGTCGTGGCGCCGGAACAACCACTTCCGGCCGATGCGCGAGCCCGGGAGGCGCCCGCTCCGTGCCAGACCCTGCACCCGCTTCACGTGGAGGTGCAGCAGCTGCGCGGCCTGTTCGGCGGTGAGGAGGTTGTCGTCCATATGTTCCCCAGACGAGATTCGATGGACTTTAGAGATCGATTGGGTAATTTATCGCCTTCCTGGACGCCTGTCACGGGTTCGCTTGCGCCGCCCGGCATTCTCCCGATGGAGCCCCTGG
Source organism: Candidatus Eiseniibacteriota bacterium (assembly GCA_044451485.1). Lineage (GTDB taxonomy): Bacteria > Eisenbacteria > RBG-16-71-46 > RBG-16-71-46 > RBG-16-71-46 > JBIOKD01. The sequence goes on from JBIOKD010000102.1 coordinate 496, forward strand.
GGAACACATGATCGCCGCGCTCGTTCTCGCCGCCGCGCTCGCTGCCGCCGACTCGTCGGGCGGTTCATCGCCGTCCTCCACGACGTCCCCATCGGCAGTGTCCCCCGCAGCAGGAGGCGCCTCGACCGCCGCGACGGGATCGGCGCCGGCCGGGACCACGCCCGCTCCACCGAGCACCAACGCCGCGGCCGCTGCGACGCCGGCCCCACCCAAGGTGTTCGGTTACATCCAGGCACGCTCGGTGTGGCAGGACGGCCCGGGACTCACCTCCAGCATCAATCGCGCGCGTATCGGAGTCCAAGGCGGGCTCCCGCAGCACACGAGCTACCAGCTCACGGTGGAGGCCGCGGCCCCCGTGGCCGCCGGGGCCACCTCGGCGGCGTTGCGCGACGCCTACCTGCGTTGGAGCGCCGCGCCACTCGTCGTCACCGCGGGGCAATACAAGACTCCTTTCAGTCGCCAGTACGTCACCTCCATCACCGCCATCGAGACCGCCGACCGCGCCACGGTGGTGGACACCCTGGCACCCAAACGCGACATCGGGGTGATGGCCGAGTACACGCCGCGCCGGCTGCTGACACTCTCGGCCGGTGTGTTCAACGGCGAAGGCCAGAACGTGAACATCAATCGCGACTCGGTGGCACTCCTGGTGGCACGCGCCGTGACGCACCCGCTCCCTGGCGTCGACCTGGGCGCCAACGGGGCGTGGAACGGGACGCGCTCGCAGCGCTACGGATTGGAGGCCAGCGCGGAATGGCGCGGCTGGCTGGTGCGTGGGGAGTGGATCGGACAGCGCCGACCGGGCGCCATCCCCGACGACTATGGATGGTTCGCGCTGGCCGCGTATCGCGTGGTCCCCTGGCTGCAGATCAAGGCGGAGCAGGAGGACTTCCAGCGCCCCGCGCTCGGCGTGAAGCGTCGGATGGGCGGTACCACCGCCGGGGTCAATCTCGATCTTCCGGGTGGTCGCAATCGCTTCATCGTCGAGTACGACGCCCATCGCACCGGCACGCCGTTCGTCACCCGCGACCAGGGCCTGCTGCAGTGGCAGGTGAAGTTCTGAGCGGACCGGCGTTCTGCGTCGAAGCCGCTCAACCCGCGAGCTGTTCCGCCAGCGCCCGCACCGCGCGCGCGCGATGCGAGATCGCGTTCTTCTCGGCGGCCGGCAGCTCGGCCAGGGTCCGACCGTCGGGCAGCTCGAACACCGGGTCGTAGCCGAACCCCTCGCTCCCACGTGGAGTCCCAGTGATGCGGCCCTCGAGCACGCCCTCTCCGGCCATCTCGCGCCCGTCGGGGAAGCATGCCACGCACACGGTGCGGAATCGGGCGCCGCGCCGCTCGCTTGGCACACCGGCGAGCCGTGCCAGCAACAGCGCCACGTTGTCGGCATAGCTCGCGTCGGGCCCCGCGAAGCGCGCCGCCTCTGCACCGGGCGCGCCACCCAGCGCGTCGACCTCGAGCCCGGTGTCGTCGGCGATCGCCGGCTTCCCGGTGAGCACCATCGCCGCCCGGGCCTTGATGCGCGCGTTGTCGAGCAGCGTGGCGCCGTCTTCGGCCGGTGGCGTGGCGCGCGGATGATCGGCGAGCGTCTCGAGCGTGATCCCTGCACCCGCGAGCAGTGGCGTCAGCTCGCGCGTCTTGTCGCGGTTGAAGGTGGCGAGCACGAAGACGCGAGGCATGACGTCGGTTCCGGCGTGGCGTGGAGTGGCGGGCTCAGTGGGACGCGGGAGACAGCGGCAGAAGACCGGAGTCGCCGAGCAACCGCCGCTGCCGCGCCACCACCTGGCGGATGCCGCGACGCGCGAGACGCAGCAGCGCGCGCAGCTCGGACTCGCTGAACGCGCGCGCCTCACCGGTGCCCTGGACCTCGACGAACTCGCCCGCCCCGGTCATCACCACGTTCATGTCGACGTGGGCCGCCGAGTCCTCGGAATAACAGAGGTCGAGACACGGCGTGCCGCCGACGATGCCCACCGACACCGCCGCCACCGTGTCCTTGAGTGGCGGCCCCTTGAGGGCGCCGCGATTCGAGAGCACCACGAACGCGTCGTGGAGCGCCACCAGCGCTCCGTTGATCGCGGCGGTGCGGGTGCCCCCATCGGCCTCGAGCACGTCACAGTCGAGGATCACGCTGCGCTCGCCGAAGCTCGTTAGATCGGTCACCGCGCGCAGACTGCGTCCGATCAGACGCTGGATCTCCTGTGCGCGTCCCCCGGTCTGGCTGGTCCGCGGGGTGCGGTCGTTGGTCGCGCGGGGCAGCATGCCGTACTCGGCGGTGACCCAGCCCTTGCCCTGTCCGCGCAGCCAACCCGGTGCCTTCTCCTCGACGCTCGCCGTGCACAGCACGCGTGTACGCCCCAGGGTCACCAGCGCCGATCCCTCGGCATGGCCCATGACGCCACGCTCGATCTTGAGCGGGCGCAGCGCGCCGGGCGCGCGTCCGTCCACGCGCGTGAATTCGGGCGTCTCGGGCGCGCGGGACTCGTGGGCGCGGATCGCGGCGGGCTTGCGGGTCATGAAGAGGTCCTCGAGATGGGACGGCTCGACATCACATGCGTCAGACGGTCCGAGTGCAAGGAGACGACTACGTATGCGTAAGGTGCCTCGGATGCAAGGAAGCGAGGGAGCGACGCGCGAGTCGTGTCCGCTAGGACACCTCGCAGCGCGGAGCGACCAAGCTGACGCAGCAGACGGGGCAGCTTACGCATGCGATTGCTCGAACCACGGGAGATCGGTCTGGTCGACCAGCTTCACCGGTGGCAGCTCCCGGCCGAGGAACGCGCGTGCCACCCGGTGGAAGTGACGCGGCTGATCGCTGAGATAGAAGCGGTGCTCGGGTGTGCCGGTGTCACCGAGCTGACCTCGCTGCTCGAGCAGCCGCGCGGTCGCGCGTGCGGCTTCCGCGCCGGGATCGACCAGGGTGACCCCGGGGCCGACGATCGAGGCGATCAGCGGCGCGAGCAGGGGGTAGTGCGTGCAGCCCAGGATCAGACTCTCGAGACGCCCGCTGATCAGCTCGCTCAGGTATTCGGTGGCGATCATCCGTGTGGCCGGGTGGTCGAGCATCCCCTCCTCGACCAGCGGCACGAACAACGGACACGCGTGCGCGATCACCGTCGCCCCGGGCCGGCGCCGCTCGAGCGCGTGGGTGAACGCCGCGCTGGCGACGGTGCCATAGGTGCCGATCACGCCGATGCGGGCCTGTGGGCTCGCGGCCATGGCCGCCTCGGCGCCCGGCTCGATCACGCCGACGACCGGGATGTCGAGCCGCCGCTCGAGCGTCTCCAGCGCCACGCTCGATGCGGTGTTGCACGCCACCACCAGACACTTGACGTCCTGCTTCACCAGGAAGCGCGCGATCTCGAGACTGAACCGCGTCACCGTGTCGGCCGACTTGCTGCCGTAGGGAAGACGCGCGGTGTCCCCGAAGTAGATGACCGACTCGTGTGGCAGCACGCGAAACAGCTCGCGCACGGCGGTGAGACCGCCGATGCCCGAGTCGAACACGCCGATGGGACGCCGATCGTGCGATGGGGTGGTCATGTCAGGGCCAGTCGTGGACGTCCAGGGGCTCGTCGAGCGGCAGGTGGCCGTCGAGCGTCGCGATCGGGCGCCCGGCGCAGACGATCCGCACCCGCTTCACCTCGGGCACATTGGCCCCGAGCGTGCGCATCAGCGACGCGATCGCCAGGTACTCGGCGGTGGTGCCGCCGCGGAAACCCTGCCGGAACGCGCCGCTCAAGTCCAGCGTGAGGAGCCCGGTGTCGTCGAGGTAGCAGTGGAGCACGGTGGTGCCGGCCGGCAGCGCCGACACGCCGCGCCCGCGTGGCCCGCGGTCCAGCTCGCTCACCAGCACCCGCACCCGCCGGCCCGCGTCGGGTGAATCCACCACCTCGCGCGGCTCGCTCACCAGGCTGTCGCCGCCGGGTGCCGCGAAGTAGAGCTCGACCGAGCGCACCCCGGCGCGGGCGCTGTCGGCGGCCACCGGCGCGGGCGCCTCGCCCGGGCGGGCGTGCCGGCTCCACCACCAGCCGGTGCCGGCCAGCGCCGCGAGCACCACGCCCACGATCGCGGTGCGCCGGATGGTGCGCGTTCTCATCGAACCACCCCGACCGGCGTCCGCGCCCGATCGCGATCCACAACGGCGATCATTCGTTCCTCCGGTACGCCGCCACGCCCTGCGCGATCGCGTCGGCGAGCGCGTTGAGCCCCGCCTCCTGGGTCACCCGATCGAGATCGGCCGTCGCGGTGAGAGTGCCGCATTCGAGCAGGACGCCCGGCGCGTTGACGCCGAGGAGCGGGTACGGGAGACGCTCGCGCAGCCGGGTCGGACCCTCTCCCGACAGCTCGAGCGCCGACAGTACCGCCTCCGCGAGCGCGCGGCTCTGCACCCCGTGACGCGACGCCACCTCGCGCCACGGCAACAGCGTCACCACCGACGGGGCCGGCACCGGACGGCCGGGCGGGCGTGGCGCGGCGTGCGTCTCCGAGTAGGTGGCCGGCGGGCACCACGCCGACACCCCGCGCGCCTGCGGGTCGGGGAACCCGTCGAAGTGGATCGACAGCACCAGGTCGGCGCGGGAGCGGTTGGCGGTCTCGGCACGCGAGTCGGCCGAGACGTCCTCGTCCCCGTCGCGGGTCAGCACCACGCGCACCCCCGGCAGCTCGTGGGTGAGTGCGGCGCGCAGCTTGAGCGCCAGCACCAGTGCCAAGTCCTTCTCGCGTGTGCCACCCACCGTGACCCCGGCATCGGTGCCGCCGTGACCGGGGTCCAGCACGATGACCCGGAGCGCGCGCGGACCGGGCGGATCCTCGGGCGCGAACGCCTCGCCACTCTCGATCGAGCGCGCCAGCGTCAGGGTCACGCGCCCACGCCCGTCGGAGGCCAGTGCGAACGAGCCGGCCGCCGGGTCGACACGCAGCTCGAACGCGCTCCCCCCCGCCGAGGCGATGCCGTGGATCTCACGGACCAGTGAGTTGCGCGGCAGGGTGTCGGGGAGCACGCCGGTGAACAGACCGCCGAATCGGACCCGGAAGTCCCGGCGCGAACGGGTCACCACCACCGCCTCGTCGGGTTTCGAGGCCGGGAACGTCACCGTGGTGACCGCGTCGCCGGCCGTCACCGACGGGCTGCCCACGAAGCCGCTCGGCGGCAGCACGAACACGTGTGTGCCACGCGCGTCGAGCTGGAGACGCGGCAGCGTCGAGTCGGGCGCCAGCGCATCGACGAACGACGCCGGCACTTGCAGCTCGCCCTCCCGCGAGATCACCGGCGACCCGAGCCACACGGTGCGCTCGTCGATCACCGCGAACGGACCGTCGGCCACGAACGTCAGGGTGTGCGAGCCGCTGCGCAGCACCAGCCGGCGCAGGTCCGAGCGCCAGAACTTGGTGGCGTCGAGCAGCCGCGCGAGGTCGTTGACGGCGACGTACGGCACCCCGCCGATCTGCACGATCGGAGCGCTGTCGGGCCCCTCGCCACGTGGCGCGCTGCGCCAGTCGGCGGCCGCGATCCCCGCTGCCAGCAGCACGACGATCGCGATCGCGGGCGCGATCCGTGCCGCGAGCGCGAGCACGACCCGCGCCGGCGCGACGCGAATCGGGCGGGCGTGAGCGTGCGTGGACGAGGCCGCGTTCATTCCCTGGCTCCGCCGTGCCGGCTCGCGGCTCGGGCCCGATCGACCTCGCGGCGGGCGTCGCGCTCGGCGATCGCGGCGCGCTTGTCGTACGACTTCTTGCCCTTGCCGACGCCGATCAGCAGCTTCGCAACGCCGTTCTTGAAGTACAGCTTGAGTGGCACCAGCGTGTGGCCCTTCTGGGCCACCGCCTTGTGCAGCCGTCCGATCTCGGAGCGGTGCAGGAGCAGCTTGCGCTTGCGCACCGGATCGGCGTTCCAGCGGTTGCCCTGCTCGTACGGAGGGATGTGCATCTGCAGCACCCACGCCTCGCCGTTCTCCACCATGGCGTACGCCTCGGCGAGACTCGCCTTGCCCTGACGCAGACTCTTCACCTCGGTGCCCTTGAGCACCAGTCCGGTTTCGACCGTCTCGAGGATGAAGTAGTCGTGGCTCGCCCGGCGGTTCTGCGCGATCAGGCGGTCCGGTGACTCGGCGTCCTTGGACATGCGTTGCGGGCCTTGGTGGCGGCGACCGCCGCGGCGCCCGCGGCCACGGCCGCCGCGCCGGCCCGAGGCGATGGTGAGAGGGGTGGTGCGGAAGGGGGGATTTGAACCCCCACACCCTTTCGGGCGCTAGAACCTGAATCTAGTGCGTCTGCCAGTTCCGCCACTTCCGCACGTGAAGCCGGGCGGGGAAATATACGGTCGGCCCGCTCCAGGGGTCAATCGGCGCCCGGAGTCTAGCGGCGCTTGCGTGCCAGCACCCGGTCGGCCGCCTCGACGATGTCCTTGGCACGCAGACCGAACGCGTCCATCAACTCGGACGGCTTGCCCGACTGGCCGAAGCGGTCGTGCACCGCGACCAGCTCCATCGGCACCGGATGCTGCTGGACCACCACCTCGGCCACCGCACCCCCCAGCCCACCGTTCACCTGGTGCTCCTCGGCGGTCACGATGGCTCCGGTCTCGCGCGCGCAGCGCACGATCAGCTCGCGGTCGATCGGCTTCACGGTGTGGAGGTTCACCACCCGCGCCTGGAACCCCCGCTCGGCCAGCCGCTCGCGGGCACGCAACGCCTCGTACACCATCACCCCGCAGGCGATGAGCGTGAGGTCGCCGCCCTCGGCGTACACCTCGCCCTTCCCGAACGTGAACGGCGTGCTCTCGTCGGTCACGACCGGCACGTCCTCGCGTCCGAAGCGGATGTAGACCGGTCCGTCCACCGAGGCCGCGGCCATGGTGGCCTTGTAGGACTCCCAGTAGTCACACGGCACCACCATCTTCATGTTGGGGATCGAGCGGATGATGCTGATCTCCTCCATCGCCTGGTGGGTGGCGCCGTCCGGCCCCACCGAGATCCCGCCGTGCGCGCCGCCGATCTTCACGTTGAGATTCGAGTAGGCGACGGTGACACGAAGCTGGTCGGCGGCGCGGCAGGTGGCAAACGCGCCATAGGTCGCGAAAAACGGGATCTTGCCCATCGCCGCGAGACCCGCCGCGACACAGCACATGTTCTGCTCGGCGATCCCGACCTCGATGAAGCGCTCCGGGAAGCGCTCGGCGAAGAAGCTCGTCATGGTCGACTCGACGAGATCCCCGACCAGCACCACGATCCGGGGATCCTTCTCGCCGAGCGTGACCAGCGCGCGGCCGAAGCCCTCGCGCGTCTTCTTCATCGGCACCTTCTCGGGCAGCGTGATCGTGCTCGCGGTCATGGGAATCGTGGGCCTCTCGGACGCCGGGCGGCACGGGGCGCGGCCGGGCGGTGAATGGGTCAGTGATCGAGCAGCCGCTGCGACCACTCGGCGTAGGTGGTGCCCAGCTCGGCCAGCGCCTTCTCGCCCTCCTCGGGCTTGGGCGGCTTGCCGTGCCAGCGATAGTCGTCGGCCATGAACGAGACGCCCTGGCCCATCACGGTGTGGGCGAGGATCACGCTCGGGCGGCCCTTGAAGGCGCGGGCCTCAGCGAACGCCGCGAGCACGGCCGTGATGTCGTGACCGTCGCACTCGATCACGTTCCAGTTGAAGCTCCGCCACTTGGCGTCGAGCGGCATGATGCCCATCACGTCCTCGACGTCGCCGTCGATCTGCTTGCGGTTGTAGTCGATGATCCCGCACAGGTTGTCGAGACGGTGGTGCGCGGCGAACATCGCCGCCTCCCAGATCTGACCCTCCTGCTGCTCGCCATCGCCCATGACGCAGTAGACCCGGCGCGGATGGCCGTCGATCCTGGCCGCCTTGGCGACCCCGCAGGACACCGAAAGACCCTGACCCAGCGAGCCGGCCGACACCTCGATGCCGGGCGTGTCGTGACGCGAGGGGTGGCCCTGTAGATGCCCCGCGAAGGTGCGGAACTGCATCAGGTCCTTGAGCGGGAAATAGCCCCGCTCGGCCATCAGCGAGTAGATGACCGGCGTGACGTGCCCGATCGAGAACGTCCAGAAGTCCCGCTCCGGCCACTTGGGATCGGCGGGATCGATGTTGAGCTCGTGGAAGAACAGCGCCGCGCCGAAGTCGGCGCACGACAGCGGCCCGCCGGTGTGACCCGTCTGGGACTTGATGAGCAGCGTGATGATGTCGCGGCGGATCTCGAGCGCCTTGGCGGCGAGCTTCTCCACCGGCCACTCGAGCCGGCCACGCTGGTGCGCGGCTGCGAGGTCGGCGGCGGACGTGGTGATCGGGGACACCGGGCTTCCTCCGGGACGGGTCGAGGGATGGACGGCCATGGACCCTACACTGGGCGCGCGCCCGCTGTCCACGCGGTCCCGCGGCCACCATCGCTCGAGGGTGGCCGCGGAATCCCCGATCCGGAATGCCGGTCGCTCCCGCTCATCGATATCGCGTCTTGATCTCCCCCCAGGTGCTCCGACGGTCGGCCGTGGTGCTGCACACGTTGGGCGCGCCGGGGGTGGGCTGGCAGCCGGTGCCACCCGGAAACGCCGAGCCGGTGTAGGGATCCTGCGCGTCGAACAGCATCCAGTTCCCGTCGATCACCGAGCGTCCGACCGAGCGGTCGCTCGCCGCGAGGTGGCTGGCGAAGGTGTAGCCGTCCACGAACATCGTGTCGGCGCCCATCACCTGCCACAGCGTGACCCGGTCGCCGCTGTTGCCGAGCGACAGACCGAACGCCGGGTGAGACGTGGCCTTCTCCCAGTCGTAGCTGTCCTTGCCGTACACGACCTTGACCGCGCCTCCCGCGAGGGTGCCGCTGAAGGCGTAGCGTGGGATCGAGTCGCCGTCCATCAGCACGAAGCCGTCGAGCGACACGTCGCCCGCGCCGGTGTTGACGATCTCGACCCATTCGTCGTCGCGCGACGAGTAGACGCCGTCGCCGTTCCAGTCGTGCGACGGTCCGGCCATGATCTCGTTCAGACGCACGCCGGCATCGGCGCACGCCGGACGCGCCGCGACCGGCAGGTGGGTGGTGGTGACGAGGGTGGCGGCGAGAAACGCGGGTGCCATGCGCATGAGGCGGCTCCGGCGGGGACACGTGGCGGGGGCGTGGCATACGGGCGCGCGCCCATGACGCACGCGGCGTGCCGCGTGACGTCGGGCGTCTCCGGGCCGCATCTCATGCCGAAAAGCGACACGGCGCTCGTCACCGCGACGGACGCCGTGTGCACCGCGTGGACAACAGGGTTCGACAGCGTTACTTCATCCGCACGCTCAGGTAGTCGCCGATGTTCTGCAGCGCCTGCTTGATGTTGGGCAGGCTGTTGGCCACCGAGAAGCGGATGTGCCCTTCGCCGTA
>JBIOKD010000103.1:0-9845 GCA_044451485.1 Candidatus Eiseniibacteriota bacterium
CCCTGGCCGCTGGCGGTGGTGCAACCGGGTCTGGTCCTGTTCGAAGCGCTGGTGTTCCGACTGGTGCCCCCGACCGGCGCGATGGCCTCCTCGGACGCGCGGGCGTGGCTCACCCTGTTCCTGCCGTTCACGGGCTTCCTGCTCATCGTCGGGGTGCTGACGATCGGCATCTGGCACCTGTTCCGCGTGCATCGACCCGACGCCACCGGTCTCGAGCGGCGCGGGGCCGCGCTCGCGCTCGGTCTTCTGTTCGCGCTCGATCCCGAGGCCCAGCACTTCGCGATCGGCGGCTTCACCGAGATCCCGTTCACGGCCGGTCTGTTGTTCGCGGTGCTGGGACTCGCCCTCGGACGCGCCACCGCCATCCCGCTCGCCTACGGCGTGGTGCTGGGGCTGACCGGTCTGTTCCGCGCCAACATGCTCTGGCTGGGTCCGTTGTTCATCGCCGGTGCGACCGCGCTGGCGCTACCCGGGCGCCGTGTCCGCACGCTCGTCCCGGTGGCCATCGGCTTCGCCCTGCCGCTTGCGCCATGGTGGCTCTACAAGTGGCGCGAATTCGGCGATCCCGCGTGGGACCTGTCGCGTTTCACGGCATGGGACCACGTGGGCGGACGCGACTGGTTCTCGCTGTTCCACCTGCCGGAGGTCCCACAGCTGCCCCACGGAACCGAGGCGGTGCGGCTGCTGGCCGCCAAGATGGCGCACAACCTCCCCGTGATGCTCTTCGACATGTCCCGGGGACTGGGTGCCTTGTGGCTGGGCGCCATCGTGCTCTGGCTGCTGGTCGTCAAGCCGCCGCGCGCACTCGCGATCGCCGGGCTCGTGGTGCTCGGCAGCGGGGCGTTCGGGGTGCTGGCCGCCACGATCGGCATCCCCTGGCTGCGCTATCTGTTCCCCACCCGCGTGCTCGTCGAGTGCGCCGGTCTTCCGGCGTTGTGGGCGCTGATCGCCGGTCTGCCGGGGCTCGCCGCGGCGCAACGACGCACGCTGCAGATCGGAATCGGCATTCTCGCCATCGGGTGGGGTGGATGGACGACCCTGGGCGGCGTTGCCGAGGCACGGGAGACCGCGAGCGAGCGCGGAGTGCCCACCTCGAGCACCTTCACCGAGCTGAGCGTCCTGCTGAACAAGGAGCTGCGCCCGGGCGAGACGGTGATGAGCAATCTCGGGCCGGCGCTCGCGTGGCAGAGCCTGCACCCGGTGCTGCACCTCGCGCTCACTCCGGGGGACGTGGAGGCGTGTCGGAGACGCCGGGACTTCCGGGTCATCCTGCTCGCGTTTCGCGAACCCGATCGCGCCTGGCCGGGATGGGTCGAGATCATGAGCCGCTACGGCGCCGCCGCCACCGTTCCCCGGCTGAGCGTGTTGTCCGAGCGGCGGTATCACTCCTCGGACGGCTTCATCGTGGTGTGGCTCGCGCTCGGGCCGATGGCCCCGGCGATGGCCGACGCGCCGCTCGACTCCCCGCTCGGGCGACCCGCGCTCCGCTGAGGGGCGCCTCCACCCGCTGCTGCGCGCCCGCTTTCCGGTCTCGCGCCCGACCCACGTTCCCGAGCGTCCCCTACCGGGGCATCACCAGCGTGGTGCCATCCGCTGCCCGCGGCTCCTCGCCTTCGAGGGCGGCCGGGTACTCGGCGGGCAATTCGCGCAGCCCCTCGACGAACAACGGCACCTCGTCACCCATGCGTCCGAGCGCCTCGGGACCCTCGGCGGTGCGCAGGATGTGGTACTCGGTGTCACGCTGCGCCGGGGTGAAGCCCGATTCGCGGATCAACGTCTCGATCTCGGCCGTGGTGGTCTTGTTCACGTGCCCGGTCGCCAGGTGCACGTTCTCCTCGAACAACGTGCCGCCGAAGTCGTCGGCGCCGAAGTGCAGCGCGATCTGCCCGGTCTTCTTGCCCTCGCTGAACCACGACGCCTGCACGTGGTCGAAGTTGTCCAGGTAGAGCCGGCTCGCGGCCAGCACGCGCAGATAGGCGCTCGCGCCCGCCACGTACTTGACCTTCGACTCCATCGGGGTATGGCCCCGCTTGTACGACCACGGCACGAATGCCGTGAACCCGCCGGTCTCGTCCTGGAGCGCGCGGATGTGGTCGAAGTGCTCGACGATCTCGGCGCGGGTCTCGACGTGGCCATACATCATGGTGGCGGTGGAGCGCATCCCGACCTGGTGGGCGGCGCGATGCACCTCGAGCCAGCTCTCCGGCCCGCCCTTTTTGATCGAGATCCGTCTGCGCACCCGGGTGGCGAGGATCTCGGCGCCCCCACCGGGCAGGGTGCGTTGTCCGGCCTCGTGGAGCGCCTCGAGCACGCCGCGGATCGAGAGACCCGACACCTCGACCATCTGGTGGATCTCGGGGGCGGAGAAGAAGTGCGGAGTGATCTCTGGATAACGCCGGCGCGCCTCGCGCACGATGGTGGGATAGAACTCCCACGGGATCTCCGGATTGAGTCCGCCCTGGAGCAGCACCGTGGTCGCGCCGAGCCGGTGCGCGCGCTCCATCATCGCCATCACCCCCTCGACGTCGTGGGTGTAGGCGTCGGGTCCCGTGTGACTGGGTTTGCGGTAGAACGCGCAGAAGTGGCAGTCCACCGTGCAGATGTTGGTGTAGTTCGGGTTGGTGTCGATGACGTAGGTCACCACCCGCGGATCGGTGCGGCGTTCCCGCGCCTGCTGGGCGAGTGCGCCCAGCTCGAGGAGCGGGGCCTCGGTGAGCAGGTGGACGCCCTCCGCGGTGGTGAGCCGCTCACCCGCCAGGACCTTCTTCTCGATGGTGGACCACACGTCGACGAACCTCCGGGAAGGGCGCAGTGCGCCCGCGAGGGGAGCGAGGATACACGGCCGCGCCGGGGCCGGTCGAGCGGCGCCTGCGCCGGCCCTGCCGCGCCTCGGTGGCGCGGCCCGCGCGGAGCCCGATCAGCGTCGCATCTCCAGCAGCTCGAGATCGTCCGAGCGCCACGCCACCCGGGCGCGCCCGGCGTCGGCGAGACGCCCCATGCAACCCACGAACGAGCGGGGGTAGTTCGCCCCGTCGAACACCGAATCGCCTGGAGTGTCGGCCGGCATGAGCACCCAGCCGATGCGATGACGCTCGAGCGACGTGGCCACCGAGTCGCAATCGGCGGTGAAGAACATCTCGACCGGATGGTCGCGCTGCCCCCACGGGATCGGCCAAGTCGCGGCGCGGCCGGTGTAGTAGGCGGTGTCGTAGGTCCACAGGCTGAGTACCGTGGCGTCGGGGGGCACGACGCGCCTCATCGCGGCGTAGGCCTCCATCACCGCCGGATCGGGGTCGAACTCCGGGCGCGGGTTCGCGAGTGTGAACACGGCCAGCGCCGCGGCGCCCAGCGCCAACACGCCCAACACCGGCACCAGCGCGGGGCGCGCCACACGCGCAAGCCCGACCGCACCCAGCACCGCGAGCGCCGCCACCACCGGATGCAGGTGCCGCGGCTCGACCATCGGCTGGAGCGGCGCGAGCGCGATCATCGCGGCGCACACCCCGATCGCCATCGCGACCGGTCGCGCGCGCCGGTCACGCCACGCCAATCCGACAACCGCCAGGGCGCACGCCGGGATCCACGCTCCCATGGTCGACAGCATCTGACCCGCGAAGGCGCCCGGCGCGAGCGAGTAGGTGGTCTGGTTCAGCCGGTCGACGAGAACGTGCCGGTCGGGCGCGAAAGCGGGATAGACCGGGCTCCCGAACAGGATCCAGTCCCTGAGCCACAGGGGTGACGCCACCACCACGGCCATCCCCACGGCCAGGACCAGCCCCCGGGCGAGATCGCGACGTCGGTGTGCGAGCGCGACCGCGGCCAGCGCCAACCACAGCGCCGGCAGGACCAGCGCCGAGGGCTTGGCGAGCCACGCCAGCCCACTCGCGACTCCGAGCGCGATGGCGTCGCGGGTGCGCGCGCCGCGACCGAACCGGATGAGCGCCCAGAGCGCCACGAGCGCCAGCAGCGTGCTCAGCGGCTCCACGTAGAGGCGCGCCGCGTATCGGGCGATCCCAGGCGAGGTCATGACCAGCGCCGCCGCCCACCGCGCGGCATCGCGGCCCGCCGCGGCCCGGGCGGCGCCCCACGCCGCCAGGACGATCGCCGCGCTCACCACGACGTTCAGCGACCACAGCGCACCCGCACCAAGGACACGGATCCACACCGCTCCGAGCACGTGGAAGAGCGGCGCGTAGAAGTACGCGAAGCCCGAATAGAGCGACGAGATCTCGCGGGGCAGGCGTCCGTGCGCGGCGATCCATTCGGCGACCGTCGCGTGGAAGCACTCGTCGCTCTGGAACACCGCCCCACGCGCGAAGGCGGCTAGACGCGCGACCCAGCCGATCCCGAGCGCCAGCAGCCCGAGATCGGCAAGGGCCGCGCCCCACCGACGAAGCGTCACCAGATCTGTGCGCGCTTGTCCTCGGTCCGCACCATCGGGTCGCCGCTCCTGCAGCCCCACGCCTTGGCGAACTCGGTCATGTTCGACACCGGTCCCTTGACCCGCCATTCGGCCGGCGAATGGGGATCGGTGTTGGTGAGCATCCGGGTGCGCTCGGGACGCATCTTGCGCCGCCACGACTGTGCGTAACCGAGGAAGAAGCGCTGCTCGGGGGTGTAGCCGTCGATGACCTCGCGCGGCTTGCCCTGCGACGCCTTCTGGTACGCGTAGTAGGCGATCGTGAGCCCGCCCAGGTCGGCGATGTTCTCACCGAGCGTGAGCTTGCCGTTCACGTGCAGCGTGTCCACCGCGACATAGCCGTCGAACTGGTCCGACACCATCTTTGCGCGCTGCTCGAACCGCTCGCCGTCCTCCTTGGTCCACCACTCCTTGAGATTCCCCTCGGCGTCGAACTTGCGACCCTCATCGTCGAAGCCGTGGGTCATCTCGTGCCCGATCACCATGCCGGTGGCGCCGTAGTTGAAGGCGTCGTCGACGTTGGGATCGAACATCGGCGGCTGCAGGATGCCGGCCGGGAACACGATCTCGTTGTTGGTGGGGTTGTAGTACGCGTTCACCGTGGGCGGCGTCATGCCCCACTCGGTGCGATCCACCGGTTTGCCGATCTTGGCCATCTCGCGCTTCTGCTCGAACAACCGGGCGCGGATCAGGTTGTCGGCGCCCGGCGCGTCACCGTCGATCGTGAGCTTCGAGTAGTCGCGCCACTTGTCCGGATACCCGATCTTCCGGGTGATCGCGTTCAGCTTGTGCATCGCCTGCTTCTTGGTCTCGGCGCTCATCCAGGTCAGGCTGTTGATGCGATCGGTGTAGGCCGCCTTCAGGTTGTCGAGCATGGTCATCATCTTGGCCTTGGCCTCGGGGCCGAAATACTTGGCCACGTAGGCCTTGCCCAGCGCCTCGCCCATCGACTCGTCGACCGCGCTGGCGGCGCGCTTCCAACGCGGCAGCGGCTGCTTGGCCCCGGTGAACTCCTTCTGGTAGGCGAAGTCCTCGTCGAAGAACTTCTGCCCCAGCCAGGGCGCCATCTCGCGCGCCACGTGATAGCGCACGTAGGGCTTCCAGGTCTCGATCGGGCCGGTCTTGATCTCCTTCACCGCCACTTTGATGAAATCCGGCTGCCAGACGTTCATCGCGCTGTCGGGGGAGGCCAGCATGACGAAGCCGGCGCCCTTCAGATAGGGCACCCAGTCGAGGTCGGGCGCGAGCTTCTGCAGCTCCTTCACCTTCATCTTGTGATACTGCTTCTCGGTGTCGCGCAGCTCGGTGCTGGTGAGCGACGCGCGCGCGAGCCGGTCCTCCATGGCGTAGATCGCCTCGGCGTCCTTGTCGGCCTGGGTCTTGTCGGAGCCCAGGAGCTGGAGCATCCGGCTCACGTGCTCGCGGTAATGACGCTGGAGCACCACCGAGCCCGAGTCGGTGCGGGTGTAGTAGTCGCGATCGGGCATGCCGAGACCGCCCTGGTAGACGTTCCCGATCACCCAGCCGCTGTTCTTGAGATCGGAGTAGCCAAACACACCGAACGGCAACCCCACCCCGCGTCCCTGCTCGATCGCCAGCAGGTTCACCAGATCGGCCCGGCTCTTCACCTGGTCGATCTCGTCCAGGTAGGACTTGACCGGCACCGCGCCTTCGCGGTCGGCGCGGACCGAATCCATGAGCGTCGCGTAGAGCGCGCCGAGCTTGCGCACGTCCGGATCGGACTCGGTCCGCCAGGTACGGGCCGCGTCCTCGAGCGTGGCGTGCAGCGCCTCCTGGTTGCGGTCGGACATCTCCCGTCCGACGCCGATGCTGCTGTAGGAGCCGGGGATCTCCGCGCTCTTGAGCCAGCCGCCGTTGGCGTACTGGTAGAAGTCCCTGCAGGGGGCACAGGTGGTGTCGAGGTTGGCGAGGTTGACGCCGCTCGAGAGCGAGGCCGCCGAAGCGACGGCGGCGATCAGCAGCCCGGCGACGACGCCGAGCATGCGGAAGGAACGCAGGGGCATGATTCCCTCACGGTTGGATGGATGAGCATGGGGTCGGAGAACGCCGCAGCGTACGCGGGCCACCCCGGCGGGCCGGGGCGGGGAACGACGAGCGCGGCGGACCGACAGGACGGGCGCGGCAGGTCCGGTCCGTCGCCGAGTCACGGTTCGGCCGGGGAGAACTCCGCGGGAACGGCGGCGGGCCGCTTGCCCAGCGCTGCGAGCCACCCGTGGCGGCGTTCCTCGAGCACCTGCACGTCCCCGAAGCCCGCGGCCGTGAGCAGCTCGCGGTGGCCATCCACCGTGAGACGCGTGGCGCCGAGCAACTTCATCACGGGCCCCTCGACCAGATCGTTCCTTCCGCCCTTGAAGCTCTCGGCGATGACGAGCAGGGTCCCACCCGGTTTGAGGACGCGCCGGATCTCCCCGACGTCATGCCCGAGGTCGGGCCAGTAGTAATGGGTCTCGATCGCGGTCACGAGATCGAACGTGGCGTCGGGAAACGGCAGATGGGAGACCGACGCCTGTCGGATCTCGACCCGGCCCGCTCGAATCTCCGCCGCGTTGAGGGCGCTCGCGACCCGCACGCTCTCGGCGGCGTAGTCCACCCCGAACACCTTCCCACCGGTCGCGGTCGCCGCCATCTTGGCGATCGTGCGGCCGCCCCCGCAGCCGACGTCGAGAATCGACCAACCGGGATCGATCCGAACGTGCCCGAGCCCCCAGTCGGTGAGCGCGGAATGCGACGCGTTCATCGCCCGCAGGAACGGCGCGCCGATCCATCGGATGGGCTTGCGGACCTGTCTCACCACGACCGCGAGCCCGATCACCACCACGACTCCCTTGACGATCAGTCCGATCATCGACCCTCCGCCCCGCTGAAGGCACGTGATACGGCCGGCGTCGTGCCCGGCGCCCTATCGGCCGTCGCCGTCGAGCAGGTCGCCGAGCCCCCCGAGGATCGACCCCTCCTCCCGGCGGCGTCCGCCGGTCTGTGGCGCGGCGGCGTAGATGCGACTCGCCAACCGGCTGAACGGCAGCGATTGCAGCCACACCGTGCCCGGGCCGCGCAGGGTGGCGAAGAACAGACCCTCGCCACCGAACAGCGCGGTCTTGATCCCTCCGATCATCTCGATGTCGTAGGTCACCGACGGCGTAAAGGCGACGATACAGCCGGTGTCGACGCGCAGCAGCTCGCCCGCCGCCACGTCGCGCTTCTCGAGCATGCCGCCGGCGTGGATGAACGCCCAGCCGTCACCGGTCAGCCGTTCCAGGATGAATCCCTCCCCGCCGAACAGACCGGCGCCGAAGCGCTTGGTGAACGCGATGCCGATGCTCACCCCCTTGGCCGCGCACAGGAACGACTCCTTCTGGGCGATCAGCTCGCCACCGAGCTGGGCCAGGTTCACGGGCACGATGCGACCCGGATAGGGCGCCGCGAAAGCCGCCTTGCGCTTGACCGACGACTGGTTCTGGAACACGGTCATGAACAGACTCTCACCGGTCAGCAGCCGTTTGCCGGCGCCGAGCAACGCGCCCACCAGCCCGCCCTGTTGCTGCTGCGTGGACCCGTCGCCGAAGATGGTCTGCATCACGATGCCGTCCTCGATGTACATCATCGCGCCGGCCTCGCCCACCACCGCCTCGCCGGGATCCAGCTCGACCTTCACGAACTGGAGGTCTTCGCCGACGATCTCGTAGTCCACTTCCTGCATGAGCGCCATGGGTGTTCCTCGTGGGTCCGCCGCGGCGGACCGGATGCGTGCACCAGCGCCGCGTCGCGGGCGCGGCTGCCCCCTTGGGGTGTCGAGTGGAGACTACGCGGCCGGCGCCGGGGAGTTGCGCGGGCTGGGGCGGCGTGTCGTGGCGTGTGTCGGGCGGATCCGCCGAACCCCGCCGCCGGTCTCGGGTTGCCGCGGGCGGCCGGTCCGCGCCGAGGAGGAACCGCGGGCGAAGCGGGAGGCTCAGGGCAGGTCGATCAGCCCATGCTCGACGAGCAGCTGCTCGAAGCGCGCCATCCCCTCCAGGTGCTCGGGTCCCAGCCGGTACTGGAACCCACGCAGGTAGCCCTCGGTCTCGTCGCGGCTCCAGCCGGGCTCGGTCTGCTGCCGCGCCACCTCGGGGAGGTTGGCGAGACCGGCGCACAGCGACGCCTCGAGGAAGCTCGTGAGATCGCGCTTGGTGGCGGGATCGAGCGAGCGACGCACCGCCCACACCGCGTACACGAACGCGAGCCCGGTCCACTCCAGCCAGTCGGCGCCGAGATCGAGCGCGTGGGTGAATCCCTCGGGGCGTTGATGACGCATCCGCATGGCGCGATCGCCGATCATGAGCAGCGCGTCAGCCTGCGCCGGCTCCAGCCCACGCACGTAGCGGATCCCCTGCAGACCCCTATGCACGTCGAGCAGCAGACGCAGCATGCGGATCGAGGTCGAGGTCTCGGGGGTCACCGACACCAACGTGCCCGCCAGCGCGGCCGGTGGACGCCTGCTGTAGAGCAGCACCGACTGCACCGCTCCGCGACGCGCCACACCGAACGGACCCACCAGCTCGAACCGGTCCTTGAGACGCAGGTAGTCGCCGGTCGCCATGAGCCCGAGATCGACCGTGCCCGCCTCGGCCTCGCGACCCAGCTCGCGTGGCACCAGATTGCGCACCGCGAACGGCGCGTCATGCCACAGCGCGTAGAACGGGGCGGCGTTGGCGTAGGGAATGCGGGCGGCCACGGTGCCGGTGAGGAGCTTCTGTGCGGGGTTCATCGGCGGGTGACTGTAGCCCAGCGCTTCGCGGCCGTCGAGAGGGCTCGCGACGCCGCTAACCGGTGCTCGGGCCCGGTTTCGTGTCCGTCGCGGCCGGGGCCCGGGGTGTGCCCTCGGGCACTTGGGGACGCGGTCGGGGCATTCGAACGTCGTCTCCGAATTGGTAGCCTGAAGTCCGCGGTGCTAACTCTGAATCGTTCGACCGGGTAGCCCGCGATCTGAAGTCTGCAACGCAGGGTCCTGGTTGCCACGCCCGTGTCCGGGAGCGTCGCCTCTCGCGTCCGCTCACCGCCTACCTCCACGGCGCCCACCCCTGGGTACGACCCTCGAGTGCGGGGTTGCCCGTCCGTAGCCGGGTCCGTTGAATTCCACATGGCGGAGGTACTCATGTCCATGGCGCGAAGTCTCATGATCGCATTGGCGCTCGCCGGGGCGGTGGCCGGCTGCTCGCGCGACACCAACCCGACCCGCCTCACCGACACATCGTCTCTGACTGCTGACGCCACAGCGCGGTTGACACCAGACGCGCATGGGCATGGCATGTTCATCGATCGCCAACCGCTCGCGTTGGGTGATCGCTGGAAGTACAACAAGCAGGACCGGATGTTCACGGTCGACGCGTCTGGTGACACGACGATCCTGTTCGATTCGCATGGAACCGTC
>JBIOKD010000104.1:0-9681 GCA_044451485.1 Candidatus Eiseniibacteriota bacterium
CGAGGACATCCGTCGCGAGCTGCTGCAGCGCGCCGGCATGGCGGTGGTGCCGTTCCAGGCGTTCGGTCTCGCCGAGGACAGCGGCTGGTTCCGTCTGTCGGTGGGGGCGGTGTCGGTGGAGCAGATCCGCGCGATGTTCCCGCGGCTGAAGACGGCGCTGGCCGAGCTGGTGGGCTGACATCCGCGGACTCGCCGCCGCGCGGGGGACGAGTGAATCGTCTGGGCGGCATCGCGGCGCGATGGTTCGCGTGGTGGGGATTCTGGGTCGCCATCTGCGCAATCGGAGTGGATCAGGCGTGGGTGTTCGCGAAGATGGGTGACCCGCCGCCACTCTACCGACTTGCCGGCCCCATCGAGTGCTGGTCGACCATGATGTATCTCGTGCTTCCGGTCGTGAGGCTCTGGCCCACGGCCGCTGACGCGGGCGGCAACGCCTGGATGACGTTTCTCATGTGTTGGTGCGCCGTGTTCGCGGCGTTGATCGTGGTCGCGTGTGAGCGACTGCACCCGCGAAGCGCGGCGCGAGTCACCGTCGTCGTGCTCGGCAGCACTGTCGCCGCGCTGGTCGTGCTCCGTCTCGTGGCGTGGATCCCACCCGTCGAGACGACGGGCTCGGTGGTGATGGCCGTCTCGGGCATCGGTCTCGCGCTACTCGTGTTCGCAGCCCAGCTCTACGTCGTCGTCGGTCTCGTGGCGATGGTGGTGACGACGCTGCGGAAACGTCTCGAGAGAGGCGCGTCGCCGGCCGGATGACCGGCGGACGCGTCGTGTGCGCCGAACGGCGCTTACTCGCCACGACCGGCCACGACGTCGCGCAGCGGCTTTCCGGCGCGCGCCGCGTCCACCACCTCGCGGATCGATTCGACCACCACCGCCGCGTGGGTCGAGTCGGCGATGAGCGAGCCGTGCGTGGCGCCGGCGACGGTACGATGGATCGAGTCGGTGGAGAGCCGCGCGATCTCGTCCTGCATCTCGGCCCATGGTCCCCAACGGGCGGCGCTGCGACCGGCGGTGAGCACCACCATCGGCCGGTCGCCGAAGCCATGCGTGTCCCGCGTCTCGGGGTTGGTGAGCGGGCCCCAGGCCGCCAGCTCTCGCACCGTGCCCACCCAGTGGGCGGGTGTCGCGAGAAAGGCCTTCTGCTCGCCACGCTCGAGCGGGGGCAGACGGTCGGCGTCGGTCGGCACCAGGGTCACGAACAGACGGATCACCCCGAGACGCGCCAGCCACGGCGCGGCGTCGGAGAGCGAGCGCAGCACCTGGACCACATTGCGCGGGGTGGGGCCGTGCGTGCCGGGGCGCCCAGTATTGAATTGACCCGGATGCGACGCCTCGCACAACACCAGCCCCGCGACCTCGTCGGGATAGCGATCGGTGTACAGACGCGCCAGCAGACCGCCATACGAGTGACCGACGAAGACGTACGGCGGATGGATGCCGGCGTGGGCGAGGGCGGTGTGCAGCTCCTCGACCAGCCGCCGGCCGTCGCGTGGCATCGGGCCCGGCTCGCTCAGTCCCAGCCCGGCCCGGTCGTACGACACCACCGGCGCGAAGCGCTCGACGCCATGCTGCACCCAGGCCCAGGTGACCGACGTGGCGCCGCCGATGCCGGTCTCGAGCAGCACCGTGGGACCCGGCTGTCCGGTGCCGCTCGGTAACAGCCGCAACCGGAAGCCGCCGGCGTCCGCGAACACGCCACGCGCCGGGTACGTCCGGCGGTCGACCATCTCGAGGATCGACTCGCACAACGCCGCCGTGGCCGCGACCAGCAGCAGCCCCAGTACGAAGCCGGCAAAGCCCCGCATCAGACCGGCGTCCCGGCCGGCGCGGCGCGGCGCGCGTCGATGCGTCCGGTCACCGCGATGAAGACCAGCATCAGCACCAGCGACACCGCGCCGACACCCGCGAACGCGTACCAGAGGTAGTACGCGTGCGCGTAGGCGTGTGGCATCGGGGCCAGTCCGTGGAGCCAGGCGTCGTGCTGGAGGTGCTCGAGCATCGGCAGTGACGCCGGATCGGGACAGAATGCCTTGAGCAGATAACCCGCGAACACGAAGCCGAAGAGCCACGCGAAGAAGGTGTTCATGTGCGCGTAGCCGAGATACAGACCCTCGCGTCCCGCCGGCGCCTGACGCGACGCGAATTCCAGATACTTGGGTGACAGGAAGCACTCGGCGAAGCCCTGGAGGGCGATCCCCACCACCATCATGAGGGTGATCGGATGCACCTCGGCGCCGAAGATATGGACCGGTCCGTGGAACAGGTGCGACGTGGACATCAACAGTGACGAGAACGGGATCAGCGTCATCGCCACCAGGATGCTCGCCTCCGGACGCCAGGTGCGCACCAGTTGGGTGATGCCCACCACGCAGAGCACGACCACCAGCGGGTTCACGTTGGCGTACCACTCGGGCTTGTAGGTCTCGCCGGCCATGCGGATGACGTAGTCGGGCATCGAGGCGTAGAGCTGGCCCTGGATCGCCCAGAAACCGGCGGTGATCAGGATCAGCGACGAGAAGCGGAGATTGCCCATCGCCGTCAGCATGCCACGCAGCGTCTCGGTCACGCTCCGTGGCCGCGCCGCGCCGTTCTCACGCGGGAAATAGAACGCGAGCACGATCAGCAGCCCGACCAGGGCCGCGATGGCGGAGAAGTAGGGAACGTTGCCCACCCCCATGTGGATGCGGATCGGCGCCACGATGGTCTTTCCGGTGAACGATCCGATGTTGACCATCATGTAGAAGATGCTGAACGCCCGCGCGCGATTCGTCTCGTTCGATGAACGTGATGCAGTCCCGGTGATGACCGGCTTCACGAACGAGCCGCCGATCACCACCAGCAGCAACGCCCCCATCACCGGCCAGAAGCCATGGAAGCGGCCCAGCGAGGCGTAGCCGGCGGCGAGCAGCGCGAAGGCCAGCGTCAGCGAGCGGCGGAACCCGAGACGGTCGGCGGCGGCGCCGGTGAAGAACGGGAACAGGTAGATGAGCGCCCCGAACAGACCGGCCACGAAGCCGGCCTGGACGTCGTCGAGGTTCACCACGCGGAGCAGGTAGGTGCGCAGCGCGATGAACGTGCCGTAGTAGGCTGCCCGTTCGCACAGCTCGGACGCGTTGGCGAACCAGAACGCGCGTGGAAAGCTCCAGCTCGTCTTGTCGGCGGTCATGTGGGCTCCGAGACGGGGTGGCGAGTGCGGCGAGCGTGCCGCAATCCCACGCACGCGGCAAGCCGGTGGGCTCGCGTGGCGACGGTACGCGCCGGCCGCCGACGCGCCGGCGTGGCCCACTCGTGTCGCATGGCATCGTCCAGGAAGCGTCGGTCGACTTGCGCGCCACCCGGCTCCGGGCGCATGTTTCGGGCGATCGACTCTCTGCGGTCCCCATCCACCGGAGCGTCACGAGGCCGTGCATGCCGAGCCAGCGGAAGCTCAAGATCGCCGTCAGCACCGGCGGCGGTGACGCGCCCGGTCTCAACGCCGTGATCCGCGCCATCGTGCTGGCCTCGGAGCAGCGCGGCTGGGAATGCTTCGGGATTCGCGACGGCTTCAATGGTCTGATGATGCCGGAGAACTACGGCGGCCAGGGGGTGATCCCGCTCACCCGGCAGTCGGTGATGGGCATCACGCATCTCGGTGGCACCATCCTCGGCACCACCAACCGTGGGAATCCCTGCAGGTTCCCGGTGGCGCAACCCGACGGTGGCTTCGTCGAGATCGACCGTTCCGAGGAGCTGGTCGAGATGTTCCACAAGGCCGGTCTCGACGCGCTGATCACCATCGGCGGTGACGGCTCGCTGTCCATCGGTCACGTGCTCGCCACCAAGGGTCTGCGTGTGGTCGGGGTGCCGAAGACGATCGACAACGATCTCGACAAGACACTCATGACGTTCGGCTTCGACACCGCGGTGTCGTTCGCGACCGAGTGTCTCGACCGTCTGCACTCCACCGCCGCGTCGCACCGCCGCATCATGGTGGTCGAGGTGATGGGTCGTTACGCCGGCTGGATCGCGTTGCACTGCGGCATCGCCGGCAACGCGGACGTGATCCTGATCCCCGAGATTCCATTCGATCTCGAAAAGGTGGCCGAGGTGGTGCGCCGGCGCGACGCCAGCGGCCGCACCTACACGCTGGTGGTGGTGGCCGAGGGGGCGAAGCCGATCGGCGGCGACGTGTCCGTGCTGGGCAAGGCGGTGGGCCAGGCCGAGAAGCTCGGCGGCGTCGGGGCGCAGGTGGCGCGCGATCTCGAGACCGCGACCGGGAAGGAGTCGCGCGCGGTGGTGCTGGGGCACCTGTTGCGTGGCGGCTCGCCCACCAGCTTCGACCGGTTGGTCGCGCTGCGCTTCGGCGCCGCCGCGGTGCGGGCGCTCGACTCCGGGCAGTCGGCGGTCATGGTGTCGCTGGCCCCGCCCACCGTGCGTTACGAGCCGCTTGGCGAGGTGGTCAAGCGCATGAAGACGGTCTCGCTCGAGAGTGACACCATCGTCACCGCCCGCGACCTCGGCATCTCGTTCGGAGACTAGGCTCTGTCTGAGAACGTATGGCGTGCGCGCGAGGCCGGGAAGGGCCGCCGCGCAAGGAACGAGGAGGAGATCAGCCTTGTGCCGGCTGTCGACGACGAGTGACGCTGCCCGGCGACCTTTCCCGGCCTCGCCCTTCGGGTTGCGGCCGGCAGCGGCCCCATCGCGGCGTCACGCCTCCTTGATAGGGGGCAGGCCCTCATCTCGTCGGCGTTTCTTGCGCTGGGGCCACTGGCGGCCGCAACGCGCTCGCCATACGTTCTCAGACAGAGCCTAGGCCTCCCGGAGACCGCGTTCGTGCTCCTGCGTCTGATCCCCGCCGTCCTCAGCCTGCTCGTTCTCGGCGCCCATTTCCTGCGTCGCGGCCAACTCGTGCCGTGCGCGCTGTGCGTGGGTCTGGCGCTGCTCCTTGGGCTGCGACGCCCATGGGTGCCGTTGCTGGTGCAGGCGGCGCTGTTCGCGGGTGCCATCCTGTGGGCGGGCAACACCGTGGTCATGGTGCGCGAGCGCGCGCACGAAGGTGGCCCGGTGCTGCGTCTGGCGTCGATCCTCGGCTCCGTCACCCTGTTCACCGCGGCGAGCGCCTGGCTCGTCGGCAGCCGTCGCGTGCGCGACCACTACGCCGCGCCCGTGTCACCCGTGGAGGCCGCATGATCGCCGCAACCATCTTCCGAACCGAGTCCGCGTCACCCGTGGAACGGGTGTGAGCACCGCCACCGCCGTCGCGCCCGAGCCGGCCACCGGCCGTCGGTCGATGTTCGCGCAGCTCTCCAAGCTGCCACGCCCGTTCTGGATGGTGAACATCATGGAGATGATCGAGCGGCTCGCCTACTACGGCGTGCGCGTGGTCATCCCGATCTACATCGCGCAGGCCGACGAGATCCACGGCCTGCACTTCACCCAGACCCAGAAGGGCTTGATCTTCACACTGTGGGCGCTGGTGCAGACCGGGGTGCCGGTATTCTCGGGCGGCTTCGCCGACCGCTATGGCTACAAGCGGACGGTGGCGGTCTCGATCGGCATCAAGGCGATCGGCTATCTGCTGATGGCCACACAGCGCGGATTCTGGCCGTTCACCATCGGCTGTCTGGTGCTGGCGCTCGGGACCGCGATCTTCAAGCCGGGTCTCCAGGGCACGATGCTGCGCACGCTCGACAAGAGCAATTCCTCGATCGGCTGGGGCACGTTCTACATGCTGGTCAACATCGGCGGGTTCCTCGGACCGCCGTTGGCGCACTTCCTGTACGGCATCTCCTGGCCGGCGGTGTTCTACGGCTGCGCGGTGATCGTCTCGCTCAACTGGCTGATGTTGTTCACCTATCGGTCGGTGGACTCGGGCGGCGTGCAGAGCGGCGGCCCGCTCGAGGTGGCCAGGACCACCTTCCGCAATCTCGCCCAGCCGCGACTGGCGATCTTCATCCTGATCATGGCGGGCTTCTGGCTCATGTTCATGCAGCTCTACGACATGCTGCCCAACTTCATCGTCGACTGGGTGGACTCGAGCAACATCGTCCGCGCCCTGCACCTGCCCGCGGCATTCACCACCGCCTCGCCACGCGGCACCCAGATCGCGCAGGAGTGGATGATCAACATGGACTCGTTCCTGATCATCCTGTGCGTGGTGTGGATCTCGCACCTGGTCGCCAAGATGCGTCGCGTGCAATCGATCTTCTGGGGCATCGCGTTGTCGTCGGTCGCATTGATGTTCACCGGCTTCACCATGTCGGGCACGTTCTGCATCCTCGGCATCCTGGTGTTCGCGGTCGGCGAGATGATGGCCAGTCCGAAGATGAGCGACTATCTCGGCGTGATCGCCCCCGAGGGCCAGAAGGCGCTCTACATGGGCTACTCGAACATGCCCTACGCAATCGGCTGGACGATCGGGTCGTTCCTCGGCGGCCGCATCTACGACACGCAGGGGGACAAGGCCAACCTCGCCATGCGCTACCTGGCCGAGCACAACGGCATGACCGCCGGCGTCGATCGCACCAAGGCGGTCGAGACGCTGCAGGGCGTGCTCCACATCGACGCGACCACCGCGACGAAGCTCCTCTGGAGCACGTACCAGCCGTGGCGTCTGTGGATTCCGTTCGCGCTGATCGGGGTCGCGTCGGCGATCGGCATCTGGTTCTACGCCCGCTGGGTCGCCCAGTACGAGGCGGCCGACGTATGAGCGTGTCATCGATGCGCGATCGAACTCCGACGCCGGCCGGAGTCGACGCTCCCGATCGTGTCATCCGGAGGATCGTATGAGCCGCGACGGACTGGTGGAGGGCTCCGACGGCAGGCTGCGCTGCTGGTGGGGGGCGTCCACGCCCGACTACGCCGAGTACCACGACCGCGAGTGGGGCCGGCCGGTCACCGACGACCATCGGCTGTTCGAGAAGATCTGTCTCGAGGGTTTCCAGTCCGGTCTGAGCTGGCTGACCATCCTCCGCAAGCGCGAAGCGTTCCGCGCCGCGTTCTCGGGGTTCGACTACGAAAAGGTGGCGCGTTTCACACCGGCGCGTGTCCAGAAGCTCCTCGGCGACGCCGGGATCGTGCGGCACCGGGGCAAGATCGAATCCACCGTGAACAACGCGCGCCGGGCCCGCGAGCTGACCGGCGAGTTCGGCTCGCTGGCGGCCTATTTCTGGCGCTTCGAGCCGGAGGCCTCGGCGCGGCCGCGACGCATCACGCGCACCGCCCTCCGTGCCATGGCCACGACACCGGCGTCGGTGGCCCTGTCGAAGGACCTCAAACGGCGCGGCTGGACCTTCGTCGGTCCGACCACGGTGTACGCCTTCATGCAGGCCATGGGGCTGGTCGACGATCATCTCGAGGGCTGTCATGCCCGCGTCGACGCCGAACGGGCACGGGCGCGTCTGCGACGCCCGCGGTGAGCGCGGCGGGCACGATCGAGCTCAACCGCCGGGCTTGATCGCCAGCACCTGCACCACTTCGCTCGTGCCCTGGTGCAGGTCGCCCTCACGCACCTCGCGCACCACCTCGCGGCCGATCTCGAATCGCAGCCCGGCCAGCTCCTCGCCGAGCGCCGCAAGCGTCATCATGCGCTCCCGGTCGGGTGGGCCGCCGGTGCCACGCTCGAGCTGGCCCGGCGTGTAGGCCTCGAGCACCAGCGCGCCACCGGGCGCGAGTCCGGCCACGACCGCACGATGGAGCCGCCGGCGTGTCACCGGCAGCACGTGTGCCCAGATCGAGACGATGCCGCTCCACGCATCGGGCGCGATCACGAACGAGTCGAGATCGGCCACCAGGGTGGCGATGATCACTTTACGCTCGGCCGCCAGCCGCCGCGCCTTGCCGAGCCCGACGCGTGACAGGTCCACCGACAGCACGTGGTGACGAAGCCCGGCGAGGTAGACGCCGTTGCGCCCCTCGCCGTCGGCCAGACACAGCACCGGTCCCTTCGGGATGCGCGCCGCCACCTCCTTCAGGAAGGCGTTGGGCTCGGTGCCGTAGCGGTATCCCGACGTCGCATACCGCTGGTCCCAGGGGTCGTCGGTCATCGTCTCCTCCTCGGGGCTCCGCACGCGGCGCCCGGCACGCGCTTGGCGCCATGTCACCGACGGCGCTACGCTCTGGGCCATGGAGCGGGTCCGCGCACCACGCGCCCGCCCGATTCCGTGCGCATTCGGAGGTGACCCTATCATGCGAGCCGCGCCGCGGTGCGTCGTCATCGTCGCCTGCCTGCTGGTGTCGGCCGCCGGGCCGGCGCACGCGCTCAAGCCGCCGGCGGTCACCATCGAGGGTGGCGGCGCGAGCACCGGGCTCTTCACGGAACCCTATGTCGAGACCCACCGTATCGCGTCCCCGACCGGGGGCGTGGCGCTCGACGTGCACCTTAATCCGCGCATCTCGATCGAGCCCGGTCTGTTGTTCGTGCGCCGGGGCGCGCGTCTCGGCGACTCCCAGCTCACCGACAGCGGCGGCAACGTGGTCGGCACCTTTCAGACTTATCTCACCGCGGACTACACGGAGATCCCGGTGATGATGCGCTTCGAGCCGCCGAACGAAACGCCGTTCAAGCCGTTCGCTCTGATCGGCGCCAGCTTCGGCTTCAAGACCGACGAGCAGCTGGTCACTCACGGAGCGCTGGAGGAGACCAAGTCGACGTCGGAGTTCGAGTCGTTCGAGCTGGGATTCGCGGTCGGCGGCGGGGTCGAATACGGTCTCGGTCACCATCGGTTGGTCGTGGACCTGCGCTACGACGCCGGCGCCACCAAGCACGACGCCGGCAACGGCGTCGACTTTCGGAGCGACGTGATGATGCTCATGGCGGGCTACGTGTTCCATCCGGAGCTCTGACCTGCGCCCACACGAGGCACCCCCCGCATGATCCTCGACCTGGACCAGCTCCCGGCCCGCGAGCGTCACCAGCTCCTGATCGGCACCGTCGTGCCACGGCCGATCGCGTTCGTGTCGACCATCGGCGCGGGTGGACACAACGTGGCGCCGTTCTCGTATTTCGCGCTGATCGCCACCACCCCGCCGCTGCTCGGTGTCTCGATCGGGCTCCGGCGTGGAGCGCCGAAGGACACGCTGCGGAACGTGCGCGAGACCGGCGACTTCGTGGTCAACGTCGTCGACGAGGCGATGATCCGGCAGGTGGTGCAGGCCTCGGGGGAGTGGCCCTACGGCGAGGACGAGTTCGCGATCGCCGGGCTCACCCCGGTGGGCTCGGAGCGGGTGCGCTCGCCGCGGGTCGCGGAGTCCCCGGTCAGCTACGAATGCACGGTCGAGCGTATCGTCGACTTCGACGCCACGTCGCTGGTGGTGGGACGCATCGTGCGCGCGCACGTGCGAGACGACCTGTTCCACGACGGGCGGGTGGATCCGGCGCGTCTGCGACCGGTGAGCCGTCTGGGCGCCGAGGACTACGCGCCGGTGCGCGAGGTGTTCGCGCTCGCCCGCCCGCGGGTGGACGCGCGGGGCCCCGGCTCATGAATCCCGGCGACGCGATCGGCGACCGGACGCTACCGCCCGGGAGAAGCGCCGTGACGGTCGGCCCGGTGTGGGTGATCGCGCATCCGGGAGGCGGGCCGTGACACCGGGTCGGGCGCAGCGTCCGGTCACCGTGCTCCAGACCTGCTTTTCGCCGTCGTGGGGCGGTCTCGAGATGCAGGCGCTGGATGTGTCACGTCGTCTGGTCGCGCGCGGACATCG
>JBIOKD010000105.1:0-9625 GCA_044451485.1 Candidatus Eiseniibacteriota bacterium
CTCGGGGTGCGCGCGCCGTGGGGTCAGAACGAGCGGACGATCGACGGCGTGCGCGCCGACGAGCACCTTCAGCCGGGAACCGGTGCCGCGTCGCTGTGGGCCGGCACCTCGGGATCGTTGCGGCTCGGGACCCGGGAGCACGCCTACGGCTCCGTGCTCGCACGCTGGAACGGCACCAACGACCACGGTTATCACTACGGGAACGCGGCGTTCGTGAACCTCGCGTACCAGCGTGATGTGGCGCCGCGGCTGGCGGGTGTGCTCGAGTTGAACGCCCGTGACGCGCGCTTCGACCAGGTGGATGGCGTGCAGGAGGCCAACACCGGTGGCTCGGTGCTGTACGTGGCGCCGCGCGTCCAGTGGCAGATGAACGAGACACTGGTGCTGCGTCTGGGGGTGCAGGTGCCGGTGGCCCAGCGGATGATCGGGGATCAGCGCGAGCGCGCGAACCTGATCACGGGCATCACCTTGGCCTACTGAGTAGCACTTCCCCGCGTCACGCCTGGCGGTTAGACTCGTCGGCGCATGACCTCCGGCCCCATGACCACGAGCGGCGGCGCCTTCCGCCTGCGCGACCTGCTGCCGTTCGGTCCGCGACGCCACCCACGGCCACGCCCGTTCGTCGAGATGGCGATGGTCGCGTGGCAGAACCGCGACAACCTCCCGTACGCGTGGCGCATCCTGACCCACGGGGTGTGCGATGGCTGCTCGCTCGGGCCGCGCGGTCTGCGTGACGACGTCATCCCCGGCATCCACCTGTGCATGTCGCGGCTCAAGCTGCTGCGTCTGAACACCATGGGTCCGGTGGCCGACGAACGGCTCGGGGATCTGGCCGCGCTGCGGGCGATGCGGAACGAGGAGCTGCACCGGCTCGGACGGCTCCCGTACCCGATGATCCACCGCGCCGGCGACGACCGCCTGCACCGGCTGTCGTGGGACGAGGCGCACGCGATCGTGGCCGAGGAGCTGCGCGACGTGACACCCGAGCGGATGGGCTTCTTCGCGACCTCGCGGGGGATCGTCAACGAGACCTACTACGCGTTCCAGAAGGTGGCACGGCTGCTCGGCTCCAACCACGTCGATCTGTGCTCCCGGTTGTGTCACGCGGCGAGTGTCTCCGGGCTCAAGGAGACGCTTGGCGTGGCGGCGCCGACCTGCTCGCTGTCGGACATGATCGGCGCCGACCTGGTGGTGATCCTCGGCTCGCACCTCGCCAACAACCAGCCGGTCACGATGAAGTACCTCACCTACGCCAAGCGACGCGGCACCCGCATCGTGGTGGTGAACCCAATGCGCGAGCCGGGGCTCGAGCGCTATTGGGTACCGAGCGATCTCCGCAGCGCTTTGTTCGGCACCCGGCTCATGGACGACTTCTTCCAGGTCCAGGTCGGCGGCGACGTCGCGTTCCTGCACGGCGTGCTCAAGCACCTGGTCGAGCGTGGCGGGCTCGATCGGGCGTTCATCGCGGCGAAGACCACCGGTTTCGACGAGATCGAGCGTCTCGTTCAGTCGCTCGGCTGGGACGAGCTGGAGCGCGCGTCGGGGGTGAACCGCGCCGACATGCTGCGCTTCGCGGAGCGCTACACGCGGGCCCGGACCTGCGTGTTCGTGTACAGCATGGGTCTCACCCAGCACCACTTCGGCGTGGACAACGTCAAGGCCCTGGTCAATCTCGCGCTGGCGCGTGGCATGCTGGGCCGCGAGAAGTGCGGCATCATGCCGATCCGCGGACATTCCGGGGTCCAGGGCGGCGGCGAGTGCGGCGTGGATCCCGACAAGTATCCGGGCGGGTTCGAGGTGGCGCGTCCGGACGATCGCCGCCGCTTCGAGACCCTCTGGGATCACCCGCTCCCGGAGTGGCGTGGCATGCGCACCCTGCAGATGCTCGAGGCGGCGCACGACGGCAGGATCGACCTGCTCTACTCGCTCGGCGGGAATCTGCTGGAGACCATGCCCGACCGCGGCTACATGCTCGACGCCCTGCAACGGGTGCGTCTGCGCGTGCACCAGGACATCGTGCTCAACACCTCCTCGCTGCTCCCCGGTCGCGCGGTGCTCCTCCTGCCGGCCGAGACCCGTTACGAGACCACCGGGGGCGGCACGGCGACCAGCACCGAGCGCCGCATTCGCTACAGCCCGGAGATCCCCGGTCCACGTGTCGCCGACGCGCGCGCCGAGTGGCGCATCCCGGTCGACGTCGCGCTCGCGGCGCGGCCGGAGCTGGCGCGTCATTTCGCGTGGAGTGGGCCGGCCGACATCCGCGCCGAGATGGCGCGGGCGATGCCGTTGTACGCCGGGATCGAGACCCTCACCACCGAGGGCCAGTCGGTGCAGTGGGGCGGACCCCGTCTGTTCGCCGACGGCTTCACCCGCATGCCCGGCGGGCGGGCGCGGTTCAGCGCGGTGCCGGTGCCCCGGATCGAGATTCCGCCCGGCATGTTCCATCTCACCACCCGCCGTGGGAAACAGTTCAACAGCATGTCCCACGGCCCCCGCGACTACCTGATGGGCGCGCGGTCGCGTGATGAGGTGCTCATCCATCCGCGCGACGCCGAAGATCTTGGTCTCGCCGAGGGAGACGCGGTGCGGTTGTGGAACGAGACCGGCTCGTGGGTGGGTCGAGTGCGGCTCGCGCCGATGAAGGAGCGGCACCTGCAGACCTATTGGCCGGAGACCAACGTGCTCATCCCGCGCCGGTTCGATCCGGTGTCCGGCTCGCCCGACTACAACGCGTTCGTGCACGCCGTCGCTGCCGGGGACGGCAGCGATCCGCGACCGGTCCGGGTGAGCGAGCCGGCCGGCACGCGTGCCGCGGTGGATGAGCCCGCGATGGCGCGGGCACGTCGCGATGGCTGAGCCGCGGCGGCGTGCGTCCCGGGCGCCGCGGCGGGGTCCATCCCGGGGACCGTGGCCGGCGGTGCGCCACGCTTCCACCACCACGCGCACCCGCGGCACGATTGGAGTCCGCTTCCGCCGGCTGCTCGTGGGCGCGCTCGCCGGTGTGGTCGTCGTGGCCGCCGGCACAGCGATGGCTCGCGGCGCCACGGACCATCCGTCCGGCTCCCCCGCTCCCGCCCGCAGTGGCGCTCCCTTCGACGTCTCCGGGTGGCAGCGGTTGCTCGACGATGACCTGGTGCCGCTACGGCAGTACGACACCGATCGCACCGCCTGGGTCGCGGCCACGCTCTTCGACTACCGCGCCCTCGCAGACGAGAAGGACTGGACGACGCGCCTCGACACCGTCCGAGCCCAACTGCTCGCCACCGCCCCATCGCGGCTCGGACCCACGGACCGTCTCGCCTGGGCGATCGACACCTACAACTTCCTGGTGATCGAGCGCATCACGCGCGAGCAAGCGGCCCGCGCCGCAGCAGGGCCGGCGCTGGCCAGTGTCCAGGACGTGAAGGACTTCTTCACCTCGCCGGCGGCGGAGGTCGAGGGAAGGACGTATTCACTCGAGGCCTTCGAGCATCACTTCGTGTTCCTCGACGTCGACCGCCGCGAGGACCGCCCGCTCCCCCCCGGCTTCGATGCACGCGCCCACTTCGCGCTGGTCGGCGGCGCCATCGGGTGCCCGCCGCTGTGGCCCAACGCGTACCGTGGGAGTGTCCTCGACGCCCAGCTCGACTCGGTGTCCCTGGCGGCCCTGCACTCCCCGTCCCAGCTCCGGTGGGACCCGGTCCGACGCACCCTCGAGGTGAGCGAGCTGTTCAACTGGAACGACCATGACTTCGGCGGACCCGACGGAGTGATGGCGTTCCTGATGAAGCACGCCCCGGCGATCGTCACCATCGATCTCGACCGCTATCGCGTCGCCACGCCGACCGGCGTCGTGCCGTGGGACTGGAGACTCAACCAGCGACCGTGAGCGATCCGGGCGCCCACGGCTCCCTCCGTGCGTCACCTCGTCACCGTCCCTCCGCTGTGGATCCGGAGGCGCCATCGGGCGGAGACTCCGCCACCTCCTCCTCGTCCGCGGACGGCCCGGGACGCGTCGGCCGCCTCCGCACCAGCACGATCGGATGTCCCGGCCGCAGCACATTCGCGGCGAGCCAGCGTCTGAGCAGGCGGATACCCATGCGGTCGATGTCGGATTCGCGCAGCACCACGGCGCCGTCCGGCAGCAGGGTCCCGGTCGCGGTGCGCCCAAGGGCGGGATCGTCGTGGGGATTCCATTCGCGCACCCACCGGCGCACCTGGATCGCCTCGGGATCCCCGGTGATCGAAGCTTCGGGTCGTTCCATGTCCACGTTCTCCGTCCGGCCTGGGTGCGGCCCAGTCGCTGGGGCTTGCGTCCGAGCGCAGGATGCCCGCGGCGTCCCACCCGCTTGTCCGGAAACCGTCCCAACCGTTCGACAATTCTGTGAGATCGTGTGGAAGGTTGCCCCGACCAACTCGTTGCCTCGCCACCTGTTGGCTCGACCCGCGCCTGCCCGTCAGGATCCCCATAAATGTGTTGCAACACATTTCCGCGTCACGCATCATAAGAGACATACGTGTTGTCACACATACCTACTCATGATCCGGGAGGAGCCCCATGAGCACGATCACCGCACCTGTCCGCTCCCAGACCACCTGGGACATCGACCTCGTCCACTCGAATCTCGGATTCTCGGTCCGGCATCTGGTCATCTCGAAGGTGCGTGGGCGTTTCGCGCGCTGGTCCGGCGCTCTCACGATCGACGACCTGCGTCCCGAGCGCTCGCACGTCGAGGTGACCATCGAGGCCGCGAGCATCGACACCCACGAGCCGCAGCGTGACGCACATCTGCGTTCGGCGGACTTCCTCGACACCGACCAGCATCCTCAGATCACGTTCCGGAGCACCCGGCTCGAGAAGGACGGCGAGGATCGGCATCAGTTGGCGGGCGACCTGACCATCGCCGGCGTCACACGCCCGGTGTTGCTGGAGGTCGAGAGTCTGGGACGCACGCGCGACCCTTGGGGTGGCGAGCGTGCCGGATTCACCGCCCGGACGACGATCGATCGCCGCGACTTCGGGCTGACCTGGAATCAGGCGCTCGAGACCGGCGGTGTCGTGGTCGGCGAGAAGGTCGAGATCAGCATCGAGATCGAGGCCGTGAAGCGGGCGGCGGGGTCGGCCAGGCCGGCAGCCTGAAGCACGGCGGGCACGCGTCCACCACGCCTCCTGCCCCAGGCACCGGACCCCGGACCCGCCGTGTCATCGCGGCGGGTTCGGCCGTCTCGTACGGCTCCCCCTAACGCACGACCCAGAGGAGCCACGGTGTCCCGAGCAGCAGGTAGACGAGCAGGCTGGTCACGGTGGTGAGGGCACCGAGCCGGTACAGTTCGCCCTGAGACAGATAGCCGCTCCCGGTGAACAGCAGGTTGGCGCTCGAGCCCTGCGGTGTGATCACCGAGAAGAAGTTGCTCGCGAAGAGCAGTTGGAACGCCAGCAGCCCGGACGGCACGCCGAGCTTGATGCCGACGCCGAGGAACACGCCAAACAGCGCCAGGACGTGCGCCGTCTGACTCACGAACAGGTAGTGGAGCAGGACGTACGCGATCATCAACAACAGGAAGGCCGGGATCCATGGAAGACCGCCGAGTGCCCCGGCGAGGTGTTGTCCGAGATAGCCCATGAACCCGAGCTGATCGAGCTGGGCGCTCAGAGAGTAGAGGGCGGCGAACCATAGGAACGTCACCAGCACGTCCCCCTCCCCCGCCAGGTCACCGAGAGTCAGCACGCCGGTGATCAGGAACACGCTCAACCCGAGCAAGGCGATGGCGGTGGAATCGAGGTGGAACGGTCCAGCCAGTCCCCAGAGCACCACCATCCCCACGAACGTCGCGGTCACGATCTTCTCGCTTCGGGTGAGCGGCCCGAGCGCCGCAAGCGCCCTTCGGGCGGCCTCCGGAGCCCCCGGTGTCTCCTTCACTTCCGGCGAGAGCACCCGGTAGAGGAGGTAGGGCAGGAGCACCATCGCCGCGAGCGTCGGGACCGAAGCGGCCAGCAGCCAAGGGCCGAACTCGATGTTCACGCCACGTTGTCTCGCCATCGCAGCGCCTATTGGGTTGGCCACCATCGCCGTGAGCCAGAGCGCCGACGAAAGACTGAGACTCGTCATGCCCGAGAACATGAGGAAGCCGCCGAGACGCCGCCGTCCCGGATCGCCGGGCCTGGCCCCGGTCGCCTCGGCGAGTCCCTCGACCAGCGGGTACAGCACTCCCGCACGGGCGGTGCTGCTCGGGAACGCCGGCGCGATGATCCCGTCCACCACGAACACGCTGTACGCGAGACCCAGCGTGGAGCGCCCGAAGCGGCGCACCACCGCGTGCCCGAAGCGCTCGCCGAGTCCACATTTCACCACCGCCCGTGCCACCAGGAACGCGGTGACGATCAGCAGGATCGTCGGGTTGGCGAACCCGGCGTAGGCCTGCTCCGGGGTGAGCGTGCGTGACAGCACGGCGGCCGCCAGCCCCAGCATCGCGGCGGTGAGGATCGGCAGCGCCCCCGCGATCACCGCGAAGATCGTGGAGGCGAAGATCGCGAACAGACGCCACGCGGTGGGCGTGAGCCCCTCCGGGACCGGGCAGAACCAGATTCCGAGTGCCACGACCAGCGTGCCCACCCGGGCCACGATGACCCGCCCGCCAGCGGTCATGTGCTGGGCTCCCGCGCCAGCCGGGCCATCGCGACGTGATCGAGGAGCTCCGCGATCTGCCCCTCGGCGTGCTCGATACGCGTGGCGGTGTCGGGCATGACGATTTCCCCTTTACGGCTCGGAGTGTCTCGGACGGTGGGCGTCGTGGAACAGGGGTGGCCCACGAGGACGAGTCGGGGGGGCCGCGCGGATCTCGCGTGGCAGTCCTTTCGAACGTGACGATGGAGCCGTGGCTGGGCGGGATTCTAGCCACTCCGCGCGGTCGGAGCCATTAGGCGCGCTCGTCACATCCATGCGTGCCCGTCACCCGCTCGCGGCTGGGGACAGCGCATCAGGCCCTGCCGTTCCATCTCATCGCCCACCACAGCGACGGCCACCGCCGCCACCGCCACGCCACCGCTTGGGGAGGTCCGACCGCCTGAAGGAGCCCACGCCCTCACCCTTGGCCCTCTCGAACGTCCAGAGGGCCAACGTGCAGGTCATGAGCGCTGGAGTGGAGACCCCGATCTCACGACGTCGCCCCGTTTGTCGAGGGGGCTCTCCTATCTGAGGACGGTCACCCGTACCACGCGCACATGGGTATCCTGCGTGAGACGCAACAAGTACAGACCGGGTGGCAGGCGCTCTCCCCCGGTCAGGTCGATCACATGTCGTCCCACCCCCAGCGAGCCCACCTCGCGGGCCGCGACGAGCCGTCCGCTCACGTCCAGGAGCTCGAGCTTCGCGGCGTTGGCCGTCGGCAGCGCGAAGGACACGCTCAGCCGCTCTCCCGACGATGGGTTTGGTCGTACGCCTTCCAGCGCGAAGGTCACCGTGTTGCTGGACGGCACGGCAGTGGTGCCGTTGGGGCCCAGCGACGCGAACGGGCTCTCGTTGCCGTTCACGTCGACGGCCGAGAGCTTGTAGTAGCTCCCCGCTGCTCCGACGTCGACGTAGCCGGTGTCGCCACGTGTCGCGATCAGGTTGCCCGCTCCCGGCACGAAGTCCGCTGACCCGCCCCGATACACCCGGTAGTACCAGAGATCTGCTTCTCCGTTTGCGCCCCAGTGCAGGCGCGTCGCGCCATTCGTGTACGTGGCGGTGAAGGGTGCCGGCGGCGCCGGCGGCAGGTTGTCCACCGAGTAGCCCGAGTCCGGTGCCGAGTCGTAGTAGACGCTCGGCGTCGTCGTCGCCGCGCGGACCATGATCGTGGCCCGGTGGAAGCCCGAGCCGTTCGAATCGGCCAGCGTCGGCACGACCACGTCATACGCTCCGTCCGCGGTGGCGGGAACCGTGGCCAAGTAGTCCCAGCCCGCCAGCATCACGTCCGCCGGCGCGGCGTCGCGGCGCGTTAGAACTGAAGATCCAGGCGAGGAGGCCCCGCTCCCGCGGGCGGAGGCGACCGATCGTGCTCCCGCCCTGGCGCTCCCGGGTCCCGCCGGCTGCTGCCGGTACACGTAATAGCCGGCGATCGGGGTCGCCGAGGCCCAGTAGTCGAACGGACTCGCATTGAAGCGCAGGCGCACGCTGAGCCCCTGGTCGCCGGGGACATCCTTGATGAACGCGATGGAAGGCGACGCGGTCGCGAACACCACTTCGGCTCGGGGCGATGCGATGCTGCCGAAGAGTCTGCCATCGCCGCTGTAGACCGCGCTGAGCTGCCGGCTCCCGAGATAGGGCGCGAACAGAGCGAGGCCCGCCACACCGCCATCGACCGGCGAGGTGCCGAGCGGGGTGAAGCCGTCGAAGAAACTCACCGTGCCGGTCGGCGCGCCGTAGCCGGGCGCCGGCACCGAAACGGTCGCGGTCAGCGTGAGCGGTGAACCCAGGACGACCGGGCTCGGGACCGCGGTCATCGACACACGCGTCGGCACCAGGCCCAGCAACACCGAAACCGTGGCGGAGTTGCTGTTCGCGACCGCCAGGTCCGGCCGGCCGTCGCCGCTCAGGTCGCCGATCGCCACCGAGTAGGGTCCGCCCCCCGTCACGAGGTCCACCCTCGCTCCGAACCCGCCGGCACGGTCACCCAACAGCACCGACACCGTGTTCGAGTTGTTTGCCACCGCCAGGTCCGCCCGGCCGTCGCCGTTCACGTCCCCGATCGCCACCGAGTAGGGATAGTTCCCGGTCGGGAGGTCGGTCTTCGCCCCGAACCCACCGGCGCCGTTGCCCAGCAGCACCGACACGGTGTTGGAGCCGGAGTTCGCCACCACCAGATCCGGATTCCCGTCGCCGCTCACGTCCCCGATCGCCACCGATTGGGGCTGGGTCCCGGTCGTGTAGTCGACCCTGGAGCCGAATCCGCCGGCGCCGTTCCCAAGCAGCACCGAGACTTTGTTGGCGCCAGTGTCCGCGGTCACCAAGTCGAGCTTGCCATCGCCGCTCACGTCGCCGATCGCCACCGACATGGGCTGGCTTCCAGTCGGGAAGTCGGTCTTGGCCCCGAAGCCGCCGGCACCATTGGCGAGCAGCACCGAGACCGTATTGGGCACCTCGTTCGCAACCGCCAGATCCGGACGGCCGTCCCCGTTCAGGTCGCCGATCGCCACCGAGTAGGGATACGACCCGGTCGCGTAGTCGGTCCTCGCCCCGAATCCGCCGGCGCCGCTCCCCGGCAGCACCGACACCGAGCTGGAGGCGATGTTCGCCGTCACCAGATCGGGTCTACCGTCGCCGTTCAAGTCACCGATCGCCACCGAGACCGGATTGACCCCGGTCGCGAAGTCGGCCCTGGCGCCGAACCCGCCGATGCCGTTCCCGAGCAGCACCGACACCGAGCTGGAGCTTCCGGCCGCCAGCACCAGGTCGGGCTTGCCGTCGCCGCTCACGTCCCCGATGGCCACCGAGTAGGGATACGGCCCGGTCGCGTAATCGGTCTTCTCTCCAAACTGGCCTGTGCCGAGCGGTCCCGTGTCACCCAGCAGCATCGACACCCGGTTGGAGCTGAAGGCCGCGACCGCCAGATCGGGCCGGCCGTCGCCGTTCACGTCCCCGATCGCCACCGAGATGGGATTGGTCGC
>JBIOKD010000106.1:0-9614 GCA_044451485.1 Candidatus Eiseniibacteriota bacterium
CGGGTGCGCCGCACCAGCGCCAGGAGCGCCCCCAGCGCCGCGGCGATCGCCAGAGGGGCGCCCAGCCCGGGGACGAGACAGGCGCGCACGTAGGTGTCGAGACCGGCGAGCGCACCGGGCGGTGGACCCGTGGCGGTGCCCGAAGTCTTGGCGGTGATCCACGCCAGGTCGGCGCGGAAGGTGGCGTAGTCGAGCAACGTATAGGGCGCGATCAGCAGAAACAAACCCACCCCGGCCAGACCCATCACCAGACCCCGCACCAACCACGTCGACGCGTGTCCCGGCTCGCGCGCCGCGCGCAGCAGCACCGCGACTCCGAGCGGTACCACCAGCAACGCGGCGTGGTACTGGCACGACGTGCCGACGCCGATCGCCACCGCGCCGAGCGTCAGCTCGCGCCGGCCGCCGTCCTGGGCGAGACGCACCGCGGCCCACAACCCGAGCAGCGTGAACGCGGTCATCGCCGTGACCGGATGGGCGAAGTGCGAGTAGTGCGCGTGCAACGCGTTCACCGCCAGCCCCAACGCGGTCGCGATCCCCACCGGAGTGCCGTAGGCCGCGGTGACCGCGCCGTTGGCGAGCCACACCCCCCACACCCCGAACGCCACGCTGTGGAGACGCGGAAGGATGTAGAAGATGCTCGGGTCGCGGAAGTACGCGGCGGCGAAGCCACTCTTGCCGGACCACAGACCGGTCACCCGCCCGAACGCGAACAGACTCACGTAGGAGAGGAACGCGAGATAGAGCAGCGGTGTCGCCGGCCAGATGAAGAAGTGCGGGTCGAGATCCCCGGTGCCGAAACGCAGCGCCCGCAGCACCACCTGGGGCTCGTCGTGGAAGTAGAAGAGCCACGGCAGACCGTAGCGGATGCCCCACAGACGTGCCGCCAGCGCGAGGGCGAGGATCGCGATCAGGAGGCGCTTGGAAAGCGTGGGACTGAACAAGGTGCGACCCTGGCGTGGAGGGGCTTCGGCGACGGACCGTGGAGCGCGCGCAGTCACAAGTCTAGCTCAGCCGAGACACCGGGCCCAGGGAGCGGGCTTGACGTGAGCCGCGTCTTGACAGGGCCGACGCCGCTCGGCGAGCATCCAGTGCTCGTGACTTCGCCACCCTTCGCGGATCGCTGCCGTCCACGCAACGGGGCGAAGGCTGGTGTCGACGGCGCACCTTCGGTCCGGAGTTTTCGTGCGGTCGCAGCCCCCTGAACAGCGCTGGATTATCGCGGTGGGCTCCGCCGCGCTGGCGCTCAGTCTGATCATCCTGCGCAGCCGCAACCTCTATGAGGACGAGTGGGTCTCGCTGTCTATCGTATCCAGGCCACTTGCCGAGATGTGGCGGTGGTGTCTCACCGTCGACATCCACCCACCGGGCATTTACGCACTCGACCGCCTATTGCTGCGTGCCCTGGGCGCGCCTCGTGCCGTCGGCGCCGTGCACCTGGCGTTGTGGTCGGCCGGGGCGATGACCCTGGTTTCCGCGGCCTACCGTCTGTTGTCGAGCCTATGGGGGCGAATCGCGTTCGCGATTGCGGCTCTGATGCACCCACACGTGCTCATGTGGAACAGTTCGATCCGCTGGTATCCGGTGTGGTGGGGGTTGGCGCTCGCGGTGCTCGCGTGGGGGTTGCTGCCGCGCCGGCGTGACGATGTTCCTGGGTGGGCGATGACGCTTGGTCTCGGCGCCGCCATCGGGGCGCTGGCTCATCTCGACTATCTCGCCGTGCCGTTCGCACCCAGCTTCGCCGCAGCGTGGCTTGTCCGCCATGGCTCCGCGCCCCGATCTCTGGGCCGACTGCTCCTTCTTGCCGCGACCGCGATCCTTGTTGCCTCGCCCATGTTGGGCCCGGTCCTGGCGATGATCCGGGGTCACGGCGGCGCCGGAGACGTGGCGTCACTGCGGATCTCGGCCCAGCGAATGCTCTACGTCCTTTCCCTCGGCGACGCCCTATTGCCGTGGAATCCGGTATCGGTCCTTGTGGCGCTCGCGCTTCTTGCGCCCTCGGCCTGGCTGCTCCTGCGCCGAATGCCCGCCCGCTGGGGCGAGATGCGCCGCACCGACTCGGTGGGCACACGCGAGCTGGCGGCGCTGGCGGTGTTCACCGCGCTAATGCTAGCGGCCGGGGTGATGACCGGGGTGGGCAGCCACGGATATGCCTTCCTCGGATTGACCCCGCTGGTCGTGTTGCTGCTGACACTCGGGGCCGAGCGCTCGGACAGGCGCGCCTGGCGAGCGCTGGCGAGCGCAACGGCGATCGTTTGGATCTCCACGGGGGCCTACGACATGATCGCGCGAACGGGCACCGCCAAGCGGCAACTCAACGACCACCCGGAGGAGATCGTCTCGGAGCTCGGGCGGCTCACGAATGGCGAGCCGGCCGTGGTGGTGACCGACGACCTCCCCATGACGTTCGAGATCAACGAGCGCCGGGTACGGCAGACCACCCGGCTCGTGACCTGCTCGTGGGTCACCGACGACTACCACGGTTATGGGGCCGGGCTTGATGGCACCATTCTGGACTACCGGTGGGTCATCGTGCTCGAACACGTGGAGGGTGAATGGGATGAGTTCGGCCCGCTCCTCCGGGCTGCGACCGACCGGGCACGGCAGCTGACCCCGGAGGGACGAATGGTGGAGCTCGCCCCGGACCCGGACTTCCGCTGGAAGAACCTCCTCCGCGGCGCCCGGATGCAGGCCCACCGTCTGCGCGCATGGTACGGGCATCCCGTGCCGGGCGATTGGGAGGCGGTTGATTCCCTAATGGTGGCGGCCGGGGCCCGCTCCATTCTTCGTTCCGGTCGCTAGAGCCGCAACCGCTCACCAGCTTTCGTGTTCTCGACCGGCGGGCCCGGCACTGTCGCCATCCCGACGCCGTGTCGGCCAGCGTGCGGTCTTCGCGTTGGCATGACCTCTCCCCTTCGCGCTGGCAGCGCTGACGACCACGCGCGTACAATCGCCGGCCGATGCCCGACACGCCCCCCACGTCCCCCCCGTCGCGTTCGCCGCTGCCCGCACTGCTTTGGGTGACGCTGGTGGCGTTGGCGGTCCGGTTCTGGTTCGTGCGTCTCTACGGCCCGGTGGTCGAAGGGGACGCCATCACCTACCTGCGGATCGGACGGCTCCTGGCCACCGGTCGTCTGGACGAGTACGACGGCGCGGCACCACCCGTTTACGGCGCCTTCCTCGAGCTGCTGGGGGAGTCCCCAACTCTCGTGCAAGCCGTGCAGTCGCTGCTCGGCGTCGCGATCTCGCTGCTGGTCGCGTGGCTGGTGTGGCGGCCGACCCGCAGCACCGCGCTCGCCGTGGCCGCCGGTCTCACGCACGCCCTGGCCATGGACAGTCTCTGCTTCGAGGCCTTTCTGGTGGCCGAGACGCTCTCCACCGCCCTGTTGGTGGGCGCGATGGTCCTGCTGACGATGGCCCTCGAGCGCCCTCGGCCGGCGCCGTGGCTCGTCTTCGGGATGTCGCTGGTCCTTTCGCTCGGGGGTCTCACCAAGCCGCTGCTCCTGACGCTATTCCCGGTGGCGTGGGCGGCGCTCGTCTGGCGGTGGCGATCGGAACGCACGGGCCGCGCGATCGTGGTCACGTCACTCGCGGGAGCGCTGCCCATCGTGGTGCTCGTGGGCGGATGGAGCGTCTACAACGGCCGCACCCACGGTGTGTGGGGGCCGTCGACGATGACCGGCTATCGCATGAGCCAGCACGTGGGATCGGTCATGCAGGACGCGCCCGACCGGTATCGCGTCATCCGGGACATCTTCGTGGCACACCGCGACCGGAGTGTGGCCGAGACCGGGTCGGCGACCAACACGATCTGGGCCGCGATCCCCGAGATGGAGCGTGCGACCGGTCTCCCGTACGGACGTC
Organism: Candidatus Eiseniibacteriota bacterium; assembly: GCA_044451485.1. Classification (GTDB taxonomy): domain Bacteria; phylum Eisenbacteria; class RBG-16-71-46; order RBG-16-71-46; family RBG-16-71-46; genus JBIOKD01. Next base: position 3,865 of record JBIOKD010000106.1, read on the forward strand.
TGTCGCTGGAGGTGAACGAGATGTCGTGGGCGGTGGCGCAACGGCATCCGGATGTGCTGGTCCGCAGCGTCGCGTCGGCATGGACTGGGTTCTGGTCCCGGCCGATGTACTACAAGCCCGCTCATGCGCACACCGTGTCGGCGCGCGCGGCGCTGATGTCGGTGGCGCGCGCGGAGCGTCCGCTCGGCTGGGCGCTGAATCTCGGGCTGCTGTTGCTGGCGCCGCTCTGGCTCTTCTTGACGCGTCTCCGCCGGAAGATCCCCCCCGCACCGGCCGGTCTGTTCCTCGCCGTGGTCCTCGCGGGCTCGATCGCGCAGGCGCTCGCCGAGCGCTCGGACAACGGCCGGTTCGCGGTGCCGTTGCTCCCCTTGATCGTGGTCACGGCCGTGTTGGCGGTGTGGAGCATGTGGAACCGCGCGTGATCTGAGCGGGCTGTGCTATGGTCGCCCGCCGTGCGCGCACTGACCGTCCCGCGTCTCGTCCTGGTGGTAGCCGCGTGCCTGGTCGCCGCCACCGCCTTCTCGTCGTTCCGCGGGGAAGACTGGCTCAACTTCGAGCAGTGTCTGCCCTCCCTCTCGCACTGGCACCGCACGGTGTTCGAATACCGGTTTGTCGGGTTCTTCCGCCCGCTCTGGGACTTCTACGTCGGTGCGACGTTCCGGCTGTTCGGTCTGCATCCGTGGCCGCACACCGCGCTGCAGCTGGCGCTGTTCGGTCTGCACGCGGTGCTGCTCGCCTGGATCGTGCGTCTGCGCGGCGGGGAGCGGGCGACTGCGTGGGCGGTGGCTGCGGCGCTGCTGGTCCAGGCGAACGCGTACGCATGGACGGTGCTGTGGATCTCGAACTCCACCGGCAGCCTGCTCGCCACCTTCACGCTGTCCGCCCTCGTGTGCCACCACCGCGCTGTCGTCGCGGCCGGACGGGGCCGACCGGTCGTGACCGACATGGTGATGGCGGCACTTGCCACCGCCGCGGCCGGTATGGTGAAGGAGGAGGTACTGTTGTTGCCGCTCACGCTCCTGGCGCTGGAGCTGCCGCGCTGGGGGCGGCTGTCCGCCGCCGAGCGGCGCGTGGCGATCGGTTCGTGGCTCGTGGTGTCGGGGGTCGTCGCGGCATACCTCGTCTTTCGGTTCGCGGTCGCACCGCCCCATCTGTCGGACTACCGCGGACGCTACGCGGTGCGTCTCGGGCCCAACTGGGTCTCCAACCTCCCGTTCTTCGGCCTCCACCTCCTGCCCTTGCCGGCGGCTGCGGCGCTGATGTCGAGATGGGTGTTCCCGCGCGCGTGGACGACCACCGCACATCAGGACGATCCGGCGGGGTTCGGCCGCATGCGCGCCGAGATGCTCGCGGGGGCGCTGTGGCTCATCGTGTCCCTTCAGCTCTACCTGCCGATCACCGGCCATGGTTACGGCTACCTCTACGTCCCGGCGATGGCGGTGGCACTCGCGGTCGGGCCCGCGCTGTCCTGGGCCGCCACGACTGCGCGGGGCGCGGGGCGGGACGCGGCGGTGGTGCTCGCCCCATACGCGCTGGCCGCAATGGTGGTCACCGGTGCCGGACTCGGGGTCAACGGATGGTTCCGCTACGGCCGGATCACGCGCGAGACGTTCGCTGCGCTCGATGCCGCGATGCCGACTCCCACTCCCGGGGCCCGGTTCGTGTTCCTGGACCCGCTCGAACGCGAGACCCTCGCGGGCCGCTCGCTGTTCAACATGGTGTTCGACAATTGCGCCTCGAGCATGGTCCGGCTCCACTTCCGACGGGACGACCTGGATGCCGTCCAGATCGAGGGTCCCGCGGCGCGTGCCGCAGCCGAGAGCCTCGGGGCCCCACGAGCCCTGTGGGCCCAGCGATCACTCGGCCAAGCGGCCCTTCCGCCACCGGACTCGCGGCAGGCTGACCCCGACATGCTGCGTGCGGCCAAGGCCGTATTCTTCGTTCGAGAGGGACATCTGACTTTGATCCGTCTTGCACAACGCGACGGCCGTGCAGGAGGCACGATGCGGAGCCCATGAGACACGTCGTGTCCCTTGGCGCCCGATTCGTCAGGCTGATAGACTTGATGGGTTGAGGTGCGTCTCACTGGTGTCTCTGACCCATCGTCCCTCGCTGGCGGGTACTTCCATGCATCGCGACCTCTCCATCAGCGTGGTCATCCCCTGTTACAACGAAGAAGACGGGGTCCGTGAGGTCATCGGGCGGATGCCGAAAGCGGTGGACGAAATCGTGGTCGTGGACAACAATTGCACGGATCGCACCGCGCAGATGGCGTCGTCGCTCGGCGCCCGGGTGGTCGTGGAGAAGGTGCCCGGCTATGGAGCCGCCTACAAGACCGGGCTCCGTGCCGCCAGCCGTGACGTGGTGGTCACCCTCGACGGTGACGGGACCTACCCCCCCGAGGAGATCCCCCGGCTGGTCTCTGAGCTCCAGGACCGACGGTTGGACTTCCTCTCGGCGAGCCGGTTTCCGCTTACCGATCCGAAGGCGATGCATCGGTCGAACCGACTCGGGAACGCGGTGCTGACGGTGGCGGCAGCCATGTTGTTCTTCAAACCGATCCGCGACAGCCAGTCCGGGATGTGGGTGTTCCGACGCAGCGCGCTCGAGCGGATGAAGCTGACGTCCGACGGCATGGCGTTCAGCGAGGAGATCAAGCTGGAGGCGGTCATGCGCGGGCTGCGGTTCGGCGAAGGCCACATCCCGTATGGCGCACGGATCGGCGAGGTGAAGTTGCGGAAATGGAAGGACGGGTGGGACAACCTCGAATTCCTGGTGCGGAAGCGCGTCGGTCTGACATGAGCGGCAGCAGGGCGTGGTCCGACCAGTCAGCCCGCCCGCGGCGCGATTGGCTGGCCGGCATCCTGGGCACCCTGGCGATCGTCGTGGTGGGGGTGATCGCGGGGCAGCAGTACCTCTCTCCCGATAAGCGCGTGCTCGCGGTCGCGGCCGCGCTGGCGATGATCGGCATCGCGTGGCGCATCGACATGGTCTCGGCCATCGGGCTACTGCTGCTCGCGCTGCCGTATCCGCGCGCGAACGTGTACGGCAGCACCAATGTCGCCCTCGTGCTGCTGCTGCTCATCATCTGGCTGCTGCGCGCGAACTTCGGCGGCGCCGCCCGCGCCCGCCGGACCCCACTCGATCTGCCGATCGTGGGCCTCACGATCGCGTACATCATCTCCTTCTACAACATCGAGGCCATCAATCTTGGGAACGGGTTCACGTGCTTCATACTCATGCTGACAACTCTGGCGACCTACTACCTCATTGTCAACAACGTCCGCACCACCCGCGACCTCGAGCGTCTGCACGTGTTCCAGGCCATCACCATCGCGCTCGCGTGTCTGATCGCGGTCTTCGAGCTGGTGTTCCCGGGTCGTTCTCTGGTTCCCGGCTGGCTCGAATTCCAGGAGAAGGTGGCCGAGGGCATCGAGGTCCACAACCTGCGCGTGGGCGGACCCTTCTTCGACTTCGAGCAGATGGCCGACTTTTGTGCCGTGAGCACGTTGTTCGTCCTGTTCCTGCTCACACGCGCACGCACGACCAGACGTCGGGTGGCCTACGGAGCGCTGCTGATCCTGGTCGCGTTCATCCAGTTCGCCACCGTGACCCGCGGCGGAATGATCGCGCTCGGGATCGGACTCGTGTACCTCGTGTGGGTGCTGCGTCGCCGGATCAACTTCGTCCAACTCACGGTCGCGACCGGGGTCACCGCCGCCATGGTCGCCGGGATGAACTTCTACGTAGCCCACTTCACGACGTCCGGCGACCTGATCAAGCGGCTGATGGATCCGCACACCCTGCGTCTCAAGAACGGGATGCCGGAGGGCCGATCGGGCCTTTGGATCGACGCCTACGGCCGCATGATGGAGCATCCGCTCATCGGACACGGCCCCTACTATTCGCTCGCGCGCGGCATCAAGTTCTGGTACTGGCCCCACAACGTGTATCTGTACGTCGGCAACCTGGTCGGGTTTTTCGGTTTGTTTTTCTTTCTCTGGATCCTGTGGCGTCTGTGGCAGACCTCACGTCCAATCACCACCGATCTCAAGAAGAGTAGTTACGCCGCCGCCTACCTGGTCTTCGGGCACGTGCAGCTGCTGGTGTTCATGATCGACCAGCTCAAGATCGACTACCTCCGCAGCCCGATCTACCAGTTCCAGGTGTGGGTGATGTTCGCGTTCCTGATCGCGGCGGCCCAGCTGGCCCGGACCGAGGCCGACGTCGTCCGCAGCGAGCGCCGGTGACCAGCGAGGCGGCGCATTTCCCATGGCGCCGGTTCACCGCGCTGCTCGGGATCGCCCTGGCCGCCCGGCTGGCGTTCGTGGCGGCGATGCCAAACGACATCCTGTGGCCCGACGGCCGGGAGTACGTGGCCGTGGCGCGATCACTGCTCGCCGGACTCGGGTTTGGAATGCAGACCCTGCGTCCACCCGGGTACCCGGCGTTCATCGCGGCGGTGTGGGCGGTCACCGGCCCCAGCCTCGGCGCGCTGCGAGTGGTCGAGGCGCTGCTCGGCACGGTGTCGGTTGCGCTCGTCGGGTGCTTCGGCGTCCGCTGGTTCGGACGCGCAGCCGGTCTCACCGCGATGGCCCTTGCAGCGTGTCATCCGGTGCTCGCCTTCCTACCCTCCACCGAGTACAGCGAGAACCTCGTTGTGTTGGCATGTGTCGGCGCCTGTGCGGCCGCCCTCGGCGCGATCGTCTCGTCGCGTGGCGGCCCACGCCGCTGGGTCACCGCCGGCGTCTTGTTCGGGATCGCCGCGCTGATCCGACCGAATGCCGCGCTCCTGGTGCCGGGTCTGATGCTCGGCGCCGTGATCCCGCTTCGGCGGCTCGGACAGGGTGTGGTCGCCCCCGCGCTGGTGTGCGCCGCCGCGATATCCCTGGTCATCGCGCCATGGCTGGTCCGCAACCACCGCGTTCAGGGGCACTGGTTCTTCATCGCCACCGGTGGTGGCCGGTCGCTATGGATGGGCAACAACGATCGCACCACGGGACGTGCCGGCTCGATCGTGCTCCCCGACTCGGCGCTCGACGCCGAGCTCATGAGATTGCCGGACGAGGTGACACGCGACCGGCGTCTGGCTGCGATCGGGATCGAATGGATGAAGGCCGATCCGGCACGGGCGGTGCGCATGTACGGCGTCCGCATGAGCAGTCTGTGGGCGCTCTATCCCGACACCTTCACCCACAACCGGTTCATGAACGACATGTCTCGATGGGCGCAGGGCGTGATGAGCGTGATCGTGTTCGCGGGCACTCTGCTGGCGCTCGTGCGCGCGCGTGACGAGCCGCTGCTCGCCCCGATGGTCGGCGCAATCGTGGGCTTCTCGCTGGTCAACGCGGTGTTCTTCATGGTGCTGCGCTACCGGATGCCGTTCGAGCCGTTGTTGTTGTGGATGGCCGGGATCGGCTGGACGCGGAGCCTGGCGCCCGGGCCGCGCGGCTGAGTCGACCGAACCGGTCCCGCGGAACCATCAGAGGCGCACCGCCGCGCGATTTCAGCGGCGGGAGCGCGATCGGGCCACCAGGGGCTCGATCATCTCGCCCAGCCGGCGGTGGATGGCATCGGCGGCGTGGTGGGTCTCGACGTAGACGCGGGCGCGGCGGCCCATCACGCGGCGCATGGACGGATCGGCGCTCAGCCGGCCGACCGCATCCACGAAACCGTCGAGCGTGTCGGCGATCTCGCCCATGCCATGAGTCGCGATGACCCCGTCGGGGTCCACACCGGTCACGGTCGGC